>DASSRQ010000179.1:0-3836 GCA_035701665.1 Vulcanimicrobiaceae bacterium | reverse complement strand
CAAATAACCGGCAATTTCACAAGCATCGGCTGGGGCTTTGCGCATGGCGTAGGCTTTACGATGATTCAGGCCGGCGCACAGTCGACGAATATAAGCTCGTTCTTTGTGAACGCGTCGACCAGTACGAGCAGCGGCTCGCGTCCGGAGGTTGCGACGACGCGAAATGCTTACATCCGTACGTTTGGCGATGTGCGCCCGAGTTTGAAAGCGGCCTTGCAGCAGTTGTTTTAAGGAGTACACGGGGAAAACCGGGGCGCGTCGAATGGCGCGCCCCAGAATGAAAATCGCAACATTCAATGTGAACGGTGTCAATGGGCGGTTGCCCGTGCTGCTGGATTGGCTGAAGTCGGCGAAGCCGGATGTCGTGTGCCTTCAAGAGTTGAAGGCGCCGCAAGAAAAGTTTCCAATGGAGGCCATTCACAACGCCGGGTACGGCGCGATCTGGCTCGGGCAGAAGAGTTGGAACGGTGTTGCGATTCTGCAGCGCGGGGCAACGCCGCAAGAGACGCAGCGGGGTTTGCCGTTAGAGCCTGATTCGCAACATTCGCGGTATATCGAGGCGTCGGTTGACGGGGTTTTGATCGGCTGCATCTACTTGCCGAACGGCAATCCGGCTCCGGGGCCGAAGTTCGATTACAAGCTGGCGTGGTTTGATGCGCTCAATAAGTACGCCGCGAAACTGCTGAAGCGCGATGTGCCGGTTGTGCTGGCCGGCGATTACAACGTCATGCCGACGGATCTGGACGTTTACAAGCCCGAGAGTTGGCGCGACGATGCGCTGTTTCGTCCGGAAGTGCGCAAGGCGTTTGAGAAACTCACTAAACAAGGATGGACGGATGCGATTCGCACGCTGTATCCGGACGAGCGGATCTATACGTTTTGGGATTACTTTCGCAATGCGTTCGCGCGGAACGCGGGGCTACGCATCGACCATTTGCTTTTGAGCAAGCACGTTGCACCGCGGCTAGTTGCGGGCGGCGTGGATCGCGACGTGCGCGCGAAGGAGAAAGCCAGCGACCACGCGCCTACGTGGATCGAGCTTTCATGAGTCTTTCTTCGCGAGCCTGAGAATGTCGTTGACGGTGCGGTGCGCTTCTACCGGATGTCGCAGCGGAATGTTGCCGTTGATGATATAGGCGTTGCGCCGGCCCACGCGCGAGCGTTCGATGACGCCGGCGGCTTCTAGGTCCGAGAGAATATGCGCGACGGCGCGCTCGGTTACTCCGACGGCTTCCGCGAGATCGCGCAAGCGTAGTTCGGGGTTGCCGGCAAGCGCGATGAGGACGTGCGAATGGTTGCTTAAAAACGTCCAATTCTGCCGCTCCATTGCGTAGGCTCTTCACAGAAAGTGAACAGCGCTTCCTGCAATACATTACGTGAATTTTAGTTCTAGTTTCATGATGCGGGTTATGAAATTCTCGAAGGCCGGCGGCGCTTATCCACAACCCCCTAAATACTGTAGGCTAGGCGAGGCCGCGCGAGGCTTTGCTCGTGCGCGGCCGCGTTCATTAGACGAGGGTTTTTGTTTTATCAAGGGTTGAATCTGCCCGAGGCCGTGTGGAACCGGCTCAAAGACATCGGGCGGGATGAAGCGGCGAGCGGGCGTCAGCCTTCGCTCGAAGAGTGCCTTGCGCACGTTCACGACGTCGTCACCGAACTCACCGGGCGGCGCGACTCACTGCGGACCGGCGTTGCCGAGTTTTACGCGGAAGAGCTGCAGATGCGCATCAACGCGCTCGTGGACGGCACGATTTAATTACCTGGGCCTCATGTCAGTAGGCCCTTCGCATCACGCTTTCGCGATGCGCTACCCCATACAGTCAGAGCATGCGACACGTTCTTGCCGGTCTCACGGCTATTTCGGCATTGCTCTTGAGCGCATGCGGCGCCGGCGGCGGTAATCCGCCGGTGGCCGCGGCGCCGGTATCAAAAGGCGGTAGTCCCGCCGGCACCGTCTTCCCCGCGCACTACACCATCACCGATCTCGGTGTAAACGCTCTTCCCGCAGCGGTCAACGCGAGCGGAAGCGTTGCAGGCACGGTGAACAATCGCGCGTTTTTGTATTCGTCAGGCTTCACGATCGTTTTCGGTACGGTAAACGGTGCAAGCGATTCGTCGGCGACGGATTTGAACGATAGCGGGATCGCTGTCGGAACGTCGGGCGCGGACGGTGCGGCATTTAAACCGGATGGAACCGTGGTCGATCTCGGAACGCCCGCGAATAACGTTTATGCGTTCGATCTTTCGATTAACAACACCAATCAAATCGTCGGGTTGACCGGTCTCGGCGGCGTGGCAGGATGCGGCGGTTCGGTGACATCGTTCTCATTGACCGGTCCGCCGTCAAACATCGGCGGTACGGCGCTTTCAGCCAAGATCAACAATAGCGGCACGATCGCAGCCGCGTTGTACGATCAAACCGGCCTCGCATGCGAAGGAACAGCCGACCCCGTTTTGATTCCGGGCTTTACCGGGCTGACGGTTCCCCCGGCGTTTACGATGAATTCGCAGGCCGGCGCAATTGTCACGGATATCAACGACGGCGGTATGGTTACCGGATGGTCGCCCACGACGTCAAATACGATCGGAAGTTTCGTGCTGCAAACCGGGACGAGCGGCACTGCAATTTTACCGACGGCGGCGCAGCAACAGCTTGAGGCGTTGGGCATCAACAATCAAGGGTGGATTGTTGGCACGTTCGAGGTTCCGGCGCGCGCGTTTGCTTATGTGAACGGACAGGTTATCGATCTGAACTCGTTACTGCCGGCGGGATGCGGTCCGTGGACGCTGACCAGTGCCGTCGATATCAACGCGGCGGGCGATATTGTCGGCGTCGGTACGTTTGGTGGAAAGACGCATGGGTTTTTGTTGACGCCTTTGCCTTAGGGCGCATGCGTTAGTCCTGGACGGCGTAGTTTTCGACTAAGACTTTGATAATGCCGGCGATTGGGACTGCCACTAGCATGCCTATGATGCCGAAGAGTTCGGCGCCCGTTAGGAGTGCGATTACGATCGTAAGCGGCGCGAGGCGTACGCTTTTGCCGACTACCAGCGGCGCGATCACGTGGCCTTCGAGTTGATTGATCACTACCAGACCGCCGAGGACGATCACCGCGCTTAGAGGCCCATTCACCACAAGCGCGAGAATTACCGCGATGGCACCGCCGATAACGGCGCCCGCGTAAGGAATGATCTCGAGGAAACCGGCTATGAGGCCCAGCGCTGCCGCATACGGTACGCGCACGATCGATAGCAAGATCGTGATCAGAATGCCGACGATCGCCGCGACCAGGACTTGGCCGCGAATATAACTTTCCATCATCACATGGATCTCGCTAAGCACTTTTGCCGTCTTGGTTCGCTTGGCGCGTGGGACCATGCTTAGCATCGTGCCGGAAATACCGTGGCTTTCGAGCAGCAGATAAAGCCCGACGATCGGAATGATAATAAACAGTGCGCCCATTTCGACGATGGTCACGACCGTGTGAAATGCGCCCGACGTTACGACGCCGGCGTTTGCACGGAAGTACTGCGCGAAGCGCATGGGGAGGCTGGCGATGTACGTCGTGACTTCCGGCGGAAGTCCGCGCACGAGCGGGACGTTTGGATTGACGAGACCGGCGCTGATACGCGCACTGAGCGCGGGAACGTCGTGCGCGAATTGACGGACGTTATTTGCAGCGGTTGGGATGAAGTAGGCTAACGCGCCGCCGACCACCGCAAGCAACACGACGTAGACGATGATGTTGGATGCCCACAGCGGCATGCGGCGCCGTAGGCGCACGACTGCCGGATAGACCAGATAGAAGACGAAGATCGCGCCGACCAAAATCGTC
>DASSRQ010000178.1:0-4162 GCA_035701665.1 Vulcanimicrobiaceae bacterium | reverse complement strand
GATGATGTCGATGGCGTGAAAGAGTTGATCTTTAGTGATGACCAGCGGCGGCGTCAGCGAAAGCGCTTCGCCCTGCGGGCCCGCTTGCAGAAGAATGATGCCGGCGCGCAACGTTTGCTTGACCACACGTGCCGCACGCTCGCCCGAATCGAGTTCGATCGCCCACATGAGCCCGCGTCCGCGGATATCGCGAACGTGCGCATGCGTGCGCAGCCGTTCCAATCGTTCGGATAGCGCCAGCCCGAGCATACGCGCCTGCTCCGGCAGATCCATACGCTGCATCTCGCCGATGTTGGCTACCGCTGCGGCGCAGCCCATCGGGTTCCCGAGATACGTTGATGTATGCAGCGCTTCGCCGGCCGATACCGGCCAGGCGTCCATAATATCCGGCCGCGCGATTGCCGCCGACATCGGAAAACCGTTCGCCAAAGCTTTTCCGATGCACATGATATCGGGAACGGCGCCGTCGTCTTCGCACGCAAACCACGTTCCGGTCCGCCCGAAACCGGTATAGATCTCGTCGAAGACGAGCAGAATGCCGAGATCCGTGCAGATCTCGCGCAGGCCGTTCAGCCAGCCTTTCGGCGGAACGATGTTGCCGCCGCGTCCTTGCACCGGCTCGACGAAGAGTGCGGCGATATCCGCGCGTTCTTGAAGCGCGCGGCGTAGTTCGGCGAGGTTACTTTTTCCGTCGCGCGGATACGGCAGCAAGAGCGTGGACTGCGGCAGCGTGCCCGCGAACGGCTCGCGAAACTTTGCGATGCCGGAGACCGTCAGCGAACCGAGCGTCAGTCCGTGATACGCATTTTCGAACGCCGCGAACGCGCTTTTGCCGGTCGCGACGACCGCCGTCTTCATCGCTGCTTCGACGGCTTCGGCCCCGGTTGAAGCGAGAAACGTTTTGCTCAAATCGCCCGGAGCGATCTGCGCGAGCAGTTCCAGTAACTGCGTCTTGCTTTCGTTCGGATGGACGTCGCCCATCGCGTGCATCAATCGCGAGGCCTGTTCGCTGAGCGCCCGCGCTACGCGCGGATTGCTGTGGCCCGTGTTCGCAACGCCGAAGCCCGCGGTGAGATCGATGTAGCGGTTGCCGTCGACGTCGGTTACGGTTGCGCCGGACGAGCGCTCCCAAAAGACCGGAAACTCTTCGTCGACGAACGTGACGTTGCGCGATTCGAACGTGCGTAATGCGACCGCCAGTTCGCGCGTGCGCGGCCCGGGAATCTCGGTGTGCAGTTCTTCGAAGAGAGGCTCGCTCAAAAGTCCTTATCGATCCAACGAATGAAGCCGGCGATCCGCGGACGTCCGCCGTGGTGCCCGGCTGCCGGCGGGTGCTGCAGTTCACCAAAACGCGTCAAGCGTACTGCTCCGGCCGATACGGCCATCGCTACCGTATCCGGCCGAGCTTCCGAGAGCGCAAACGCTTCGAGCGGAAGTGCGTGCGCGCGCAGATAGGCCGATGCTTGCTGCGGCGAGGCAACGAAATGCACGCCGAGCGTTCGCGGAAGAAACGCGGGGGGCTCGCTTTCGGGCGGTTCGACGACGAGCGCGTGAGCGCCGGGCGTTCCGTACACGGCACCGCGGCCGCCGGCGGCGCGGAATGCCGCTAAGCGATGCGCTTGCGAGGTCTGCGCGGACTTTGCGGCGTCGAGGGTTCCGGCCGGAAACTCTATTGCGGCCTCGTCCAGCGCAGCCGCCAACTTCTGAAGGAATGCCGCACACGCTTCGTCATCCGGTTCGCCTTCGACGAACAACACGTGCAGCGAGAGGCAGCCTTCGCTTTCGTACAAGACGAGATCGCGCGCGGCGCCGCGCGCGATCGTTTTCGCACGCTCGGGATCGCCGATGGATTCGCGTGTGACGTAACCTGCGCTCGCGCGAGCACCATAGCCGGTAAACTGCGTCCGCGCACCGCAGCGCGCTGCGATGGCATCGAGCGCATCGTTCGAGCCGAACGCTACCACCGCATCGAACGCCGAAAACGACGGCGCACCTTCGTCGCCGCTCGACCACGATTGAGCGTGTGCTGCCGTGCCGAACTCGTCGAGCTCTTCACGCAGCGTTTCGAAGAACGCACTCACGAGCAGATCTTCGCGATCTTTTACGACGACGTCGCACTTTGCGCACAGCGCAAAGACGGCCGGCAGAATCGCGACGCCGATCGTCGTGCGGCTGGAGACGATACAGACGCTTCCTACGGGCGAAGCGAACGTCGACGGCGCATCCGGGCGGTCGACAAAGCCGTCCAACACCTCGAGCGAGCCCAGCTCGCCGCGGATCGCGTCTTCGAGTGCGGCTTGCGTGAGCGAGAAGAAGAGGCGGTCGAGCGCGTACTCCACGACCGGAAGACTGTAGCCCGTTCGCGCGGCGATGGCATCGAGGACGCGTACGCGCGGCGGAAAATCTCCGTCGCTCCACCGTTCGGCAGCGTCGGCAATTGCACGGACGATCTTACGCAGCGGTACGTGCGCCAGCGCCGTCGGCATCAAACGCTCTGCAGCGAACGCAGCTGCTCGGCATCGAGCGAACAGCCGCGCAGTTCGGCGCCTTGCTCGCGCCCGATCAGGATAATGCCGCCGTCTTCGGTCGCGACGCCGAGATCTTCGGTTTGAATGGCGAGCGCGGACGAGCGGTTTGCGAGATCGACGTGCACGAGTGCGCCGACGATTCCGTGCGGAAGCGTTTTGCCCGCTGCGTCCACGACGCGCGGCCGCAGCCACGGCGGCGCGTGTTTGACGCGCGGTCCGGCGGCGCCCGGCACGGGGCGGTCGTAATACTGGCTCGTGAGTTCGGTCATGCCGTATTCCGCGATCACGGCGTGCGCCGGGATGTGGAAGAGGTGCGTAAGACTCGCGTACAGTTCGTCCCGTCCGACGACGCGCGTGCGCCCTTTGAATCCGCCCGTCTCCATGATACGCGAACCGGGTGCGAGCGGAAGCGCGGCGATGCTTGCAGCATCCAGCGCGTCCAACAGATTGACGAAAGCAAAGGCGGTTCCCGCGATGCAGACGGCGCGCTGTTCGTCGCGAGCCTTTTTAACGTCCGAAACGAACCGTTCGACGTCGATCGTATCGCCGTGCAGATACCATTGCTCGCGACTGTCGCCGAATGCGGCGGCAACGCCGCGCATCATGAATCCGAGTGACGACTGCGGGCGTTCGGCCGGATTCGGTACGAGCAAAAGATACTGCAGCTTCTGCGGCGCACCGGCCAGCATGGCATCGTGAAAACCGGCGAGCATCGACGCGTCGTAGAGGCGCGCCGTCTCCATATAATGCTTGCCGCCGACGTTCTGCGTCGTCCCGCTGGTTTCAAACGCGAGTTCGGCCTTGGCCGGATCGAACGTGCAAAGCGCGGCTTCCTTGAATGCGGCGCTCGGAACGGGCGGAATCGCTTCCCAATCGGCCGGCATGCGTTCGAGCGTCACGCCGAACTGCGCGCAGTACTGCGCGTACGGAACGTTGTAGCGCAGTTGGTGCGCGAAGACCCGCAGCGCAAGCGCATTGAAGTCCGGGACGTTGCGGCGTTCGATGCAGGTAAGGATCTCGGCGTCGAGTCGTGCGGCCTCTTCGCTATACACGCCTTTTGCTCGTGATGAGGCCGCTGTTCAGGCCGCTCGTGGCGAGGCCGCCGTTGAGCCGGGCGTTCTCCACTTTCAAGCAGCGGTCGATCACGACGTCCAATCCGGCGTCGTCGGCCATACGGATCGCCTCGTCGTTGATGACGCCGTATTGAAACCACACGGACTTTGCACCGACGGCAATCGCTTCGCGGACAACGTCGACCACTTCGCTCGGCTTGCGGAAGACATCCACGATATCGGGGGCGCCGTGCTCTTTAGCATAATCCGCAAGCGACGGGTACGCCTTGACGCCGTCGACGGCTTGGATCGTGGGATTGATCGGCGCCGTTTGGAACGGCGTCATCGTTCGCAGATAGCTGAAGACCGTGTAACTCGGACGCAGCGGATTTGCCGATGCGCCGACCATAGCTATCGTTTTCGAACGCTGCAGCAGCGCTTTGATCTGGGAGACTTGGTTGAGAATCACGCGTTCACCGTTTCGGTAACGCATGCGCTTTTCAACGCCTGTTCCAAATCCCAGATGAGATCGTCCGCGTCTTCCAATCCGACCGAAAGACGCACGCTCTCCGGCGCGACGCC
>DASSRQ010000177.1:0-9893 GCA_035701665.1 Vulcanimicrobiaceae bacterium | reverse complement strand
CGAGCGAAGCTGTACTGCACGCGGTAACCGGTATAGACTTCGAACTCGCCGTTGTCGCGCTGAAACGGGATCGAAAAGATGATCTGACGAGTCGGGTGCGTGAGAATGGCTCGCATCGCCGGATCCAGATGCAGCAGGTCGGCGGCTTCGTTGAAGTACGTGATGCCGTCTCCGAACACCGATACTTCGCGTACAGCAGTTGTCATGAACCGGGGATTTACGGTGTCCCGCGTGCATCCCCTACGTTCAAAAGTCGCAGCGGCTTAGGTTTCTCGCACGGCCACGCGGTTGCCGCCGGCCTTTTTGGCGTCGTACGTGGCGGCGTCCGCCCGCCGGATCGACGCCGACGGCTTCTCGCCCGGCAGCACCGGGACGACGCCGATGCTGGCCGTAACCCAGCGACGGGCCGGATCGTGCTGAAACTCCGCCTGCATGCTTTCTGCCACGCGCACGGCACTCGAGACGTGGCAGTGAAAAAGCAGGGCCGCGAACTCGTCGCCGCCCCATCTCACCAAAACGTCGTTTCCACCGACGCAGCGCTCGAACGCCGCCGCCGCCGCGCGCAGCACTTCATCGCCGGTGTCGTGTCCCAAACGATCGTTGACTTGTTTGAAGCCGTCGAGGTCCATAAAGATGAGCGAGTGCTGCGGCGCTGCGGGCTGTTCCATCGCGATGCTGTCGGTAAGCATCCGCTCGAAGTAGCGCCGGTTGTGCAGGCCGGTAACGACGTCGTGTTCGGCTTCGAATTGCAGTCGCGCTTCGCGCAGCCGCTGTTCGGTGATGTCGCGAAAGACCGTTACGATCGACGTAAACTGTCCGGTAATCGGATCCGCAATCGGCTTCACGTCGCAGACAAACGTGCCGATGCGGCCGTTCTTATGCATGAACCGCACTTCGTCGCGAACGGGCTGTCCGGCAAATAATTTCGAGCGGATCGCCGTAAAACGCTCGGTGGCAACGCCCGGCGGCACGATCGAAGCGAACGTCTCTCCGACGATCTCTTCGGGACGGTAGCCCGTGGCGCGCGTGAACGCTTCGTTCACGTACTCGAATACCCACGCGCCTTCTTCGTGGTCGGCAACGCTGATGGCGACGAGGTCGTTGCCTTCTTCAACCGCGATGCTCAGCTGCATCGCGCGATCCTGGAGCAGTTTTTTCGAGGTGATATCGCGGGCGCTGAAGATCCAGCGCAGCGGCTGATTCTCCATCGCAATCGGCCGGAAATGGACCTCAAGCCAGAGCGTGGAGCCGTCGGAACGCGGATACGCGCGCGTCATCATGAACGGAGCGCCTTCCGAGAGCATCGCGTCGGTCTTCTCTGCGTCTTTGGCCAAGCTGCGGCTCGCCATGAACTCGTTTACGTCCCGGCCGACGACGTCGGCGCGCGCGCAGAGATAAAGCGACTCGAACGCCGAGTTCACGTAGAGAAATACGTACTTGTTGAGGCGTGCGGAAACCACATCCATGATAGCCACCGCGTCCGGGGCGTGGTTCAGGATGTCGATAAGGAGCTCGTCTTGTAACCGCCGCCCGGCCTCACCGCGCAGCGGGGTCTTGTACGCCTCCACGGACTACAATGGTACAGTAGACTACCATTCGTAGTCCTAAGGAAATTCTTAAATTTTCAGACGTTGAACTTAAAGTTTACAACGTCGCCCTCGGCCATGACGTAGTCCTTGCCTTCCTGGCGCACCAGGCCCGCCGAACGGAGCGCATCCATCGTTTTCAAGCGCACGTAGTCGTCGTAGGCCACGATCTCGGCCCGGATGAAGCCGCGCTCGATGTCGCTGTGAATCTTTCCGGCCGCCTGCGGCGCCTTGGTGCCGCGCTCGATGGTCCACGCCCGGACCTCTTTCTCTCCGGCGGTCAAAAACGTCATGAGGCCCAGCAAATCGTAGGCCGAGACGATGAGTTGGTCGAGCCCGCCTCGCTCGATGCCGAGCTCGGCGCAGAACTCCTTGGCCTCTTCCGGGCTCAGGCCCGCCAGTTCGGCCTCGACCTTGCCGCAGAACGAGACGACGCCGCTACCTTCCGACGCGGCGATCTGTTCGATCTGCCGCATGAGGGGGCCGGGCTTGCCGATCTGGTCTTCGTCGATGTTGGCGACGTACAGCAGCGGCTTGGCGCTCAGCAAAAACGACTCGGCAGCCACCTCGGCTTCCGGGCTGTCCTTTGCGAAGGCGCGCGCCGGCCGGCCGGCCTCGAGAGCAGAGATGAGGCTCTTCGCTGCGTCCACCTTGTAACGAATCTTCGGATTCGCTCGAGCCTCGCGCTCGAGCTTATCCAGGCGCTTCTGCAGGGCCGCCAGGTCGGCCAGGTTCATCTCGATCGCGATAATCTCGATATCCCGCTGCGGATCGGGGCCGCCTTCGACGTGCGTCACGTTGTCGTCGTGAAATGCGCGGACGACCATCGCCACCGCGTCGGTCTCACGGATATGGCTCAAGAAGGCGTTCCCAAGGCCTTCGCCCGCACTGGCGCCGCGAACGAGACCGGCGATATCGACGAACCGCATCGTGGCCGGGACGATGTTCTTGGAGTTCACGAGCTTTGCCAGCTCGGTTAGACGGTCGTCCGGAACGGGGACTTCGCCCACGTTCGGTTCGATGGTCGCAAAGGGGTAGTTGGCGGCGAGCGCCTGAGCCGACCGCGTAAGAGCGTTGAAGATGGTGGACTTGCCGACGTTGGGCAGACCGACGATTCCGCACGAGAGAGCCATGACAGCCGCGCACCGTTCTGCCGCGTGCTGGGCGTGCCCTGGTCCGAAGGGTGCTTGCTTAGGAATGAGTTACGCGAAGGCGTATAGGAATTAGGCGTATGCGGCAGATGAAGGTTGACAAGCTCGGTATCGACTTGCTCACGCACGACCCGGTTGTCATCCTGAAAGACGCCGACGGACGGCGCTTCTTACCGATCTTGATCGGTCCGTTCGAAGCCACGGCAATTGCCCTGGCGCTCGAGAACGCGCCGGTGCCGCGGCCCCTCACCCACGACTTGATGCGCAACGTTTTGGAGACGCTCGACGCGAAGCTCGAGCAAGTCGTCATCCACGACATCCGCGAGGCGACGTTCTTCGCGAAATTGGTAGTCCGGAAAAACGGCGAGCTGCAAGAGATCGATGCGCGTCCGTCCGACGGCATCGCGCTGGCGCTCCGCATGAGCGCGCCGATCTACGTGACGGACAAGATCGTCCTGGAAGAATCCGCTCCCGACAAACAGACTGAGGAAGCGGAAGTCGAGAAATTCAAGCGCTTCATCGACGATTTAAAACCGAGCGATTTTAACCGATAAACCCTGGCGCTTCCGTGTCGCGCCGAGCGCAGTTCCGTGTCATGCTGAGCGTGTCGAAGCACGGATGAGCAAACGGCGCTTGCAACGATCAAATATCCCACTCCCAAGTGTTAAACCAAGGCGTGGAAGACGGATTTGTTTTGAAGTTTTTGAGATCCGCCGACCGGATCACGATGCGGCGCCGCTCGTAAAGCGGGATGTAGGGAACGGCGTTCCAGTACATCGGCTCGACTTGCTTGTAGATCGCTTCGCGTTCCGCTGCGTCTTCCGTTCCGAGACCGCGCGTTTCGAGTGCGTCCGTTTTCGGATCGCAGTAATGATAGATGTTCTCGCCTTTGGGATAGAACGCGTCGCAGTTTAGATAAAACGACATATCCGGATCCCACGTCAGCGTAACGCCGTACATCGCAAAGTCGTACTTGCCGCTATACGTCGGACCGTCCGGCGTAAACATGCCGTTGTACGGATACATCCGGATGTTCAATTTGATGCCGACCGTCGAGAAATATTGCTGAAGCACGACGGCCATCGAACGCAGCGCCACCGACCCGGAGATCGTCGCAAGCGTATACTCTAACCGGACCTTGCCTTTCGCGCGCACGCCGTCCGGGCCGGTTTTATACCCCGCGTCGTCCAGCAGTTTCGCCGCAGCTTTCGGATCGTAATCGTACGGCGCGTTGCCGGCAAACCCAATAGCGGTCGGCGGTATGAAATCGCGTGCCTGCTCGCCGGTATCGCGCGTAATCTTCGTAATAACGGCTTTATAGTCGATCGCCTGCGAGATCGCTTGGCGGACGCGAACGTCGTCCAGACCGGGGTGCGCATCGTTGATCGCGAGCAGTTCTTGCGAGTTCCACGGGTGCGTCTCGGCAACGACGCCGTCCAGGGTCCGGTACTGCGGATACTGCGAAACCGACGGCGTCAGCACCAAATCGATATGATGCAGGCGGACTTCATTTAAGATCGTTTGATCGTCCGGAATGATGTGCAGCTCGACGCGGTCCAGTTTCGGCGCGCCGCGGTAGTAGTAGGGGTTACGCACGAGCACGACTTCGCGGCCGCGCTCCCACTTCAAGAATTTGAACGGTCCGCTGCCGATCGGCGCCGAGTTGAACGGAACCTGATTGAAATTCGGATACTTGCCCAGAATGTGCTGGGGCAGAATCGGTTTGCCGCCTTCTTGAAGCGGCGCGAAGAACTTCGAAACGAACGGCGGATAGCGGCGTTTGAGATGCACTACGACGGTGTCATCGTCGGGCGTATCGATCGACTGAATCTCGGTGAAGCCTTCGCGGTGCAGCGCGTTGTTGTTCGGATTTACGATGGCTTGCCACGAAAACCGGACGTCGCGCGCGGTAAGCGGCCGGCCGTCGTGCCAGCGAACGCCATGGCGCAGATGATATGTATACGTCCGTCCGTCGCGCGAGATGCCGCCGTTTTTGAGCGTCGGCACTTCGAGTGCGAGGTCGCCGACGATGCGGCCCTGGTCGTCCGAAACCACGAGATACGAGTAGATCATGGAACTCAGGAAATAGACCATGTCCATCGTCGAGAGATCCTCGTTGAGCGAATCGGGGTCCGACAGGTCGGCCATCCGCAAAACGTGAGGCTGCGTCCAGGAATGGCGCCCGCCCACCATCTCCGTGCCGCCGCTGCGGCACCCGCTCAAACCAACAATCGCCGCCGCAAGCAGCAGTGCGCAGCCACGCTCGACCAGTTTCATGCGCCTGCCTTCGAGGGGTACGCGATTTTTCCCAGAACCTGCGGCGCCTATGGAGACAACGGAACGCGCCGACATCGGCGTTTTCGGCGGCTCGGGTTTCTATTCTCTGATTGAGAACGCCCGGGAAGTCGTAATTGAAACGCCTTACGGCGCACCTTCGGATAAACTGGCCTTAGGCGAGATCGCCGGCAAGCGCGTGGCATTCTTGCCGCGCCACGGAAAAGATCACCGCTTCCCGCCGCATACGATCAACTATCGCGCGAACCTGTGGGCGATGAAGATGCTCGGAGTAAAGAGTATCATCGCACCGACGGCGTGCGGATCGCTCACGCCCGAGTTCAAACCGGGTTCGATGGTTGTAGCAGACCAAGTTGTGGATCGCACGACCGGCCGCCGCGATACGTTCTACGACGGCCCGATCACGACGCACGTGAGCTTCGCCGACCCGTACTGCCCGACGATGCGTCCCATCGCGGTCGAACAGCTGCGCGGACTCGACATCGAGACCCACGACCACGGAACGATCGTCGTCATCCAGGGACCCCGCTTCTCGACCCGTTCGGAGTCGAAGTGGTTTTCGTCGCTGGGATGGGAAGTGATCAACATGACCCAGTATCCGGAGTCGTATCTCGCCCGCGAACTCGAGATGTGCTATGTGAACATCTCGCTGATCACGGACTACGACGTCGGCCTGGAAGGCATGCACGGCATCGAGCCCGTCTCGCACCACGAAGTCATCGAAGTCTTCAACAAGAACAACGCGCGCGTCAAAGACGCGATCTTTAAAATCGTCGAGAATCTGGACGTAGACAAAGACTGCCGCTGCCGTCACGCGCTGGAAGGCGCGCGGGGCTAGCAGCATGCGCCGGGCACCAGACAAACCGGACTTCGCCCTTTACCTTAAAGCATTTGCGGTTTACGGCCGCAACTTGGGCGTACTCGTTCCGCTCTTTGTGGGGATGCTCGTCGTGGTCGCATTCGACCTGATCGGCAATTGGCTGTGGAGTCCCGTGGGCGGCGCAGGTGCGCCGCTCACGGGGCTCATCGGCAACCTCGTTCTCGGTTTTGCATTCGGCGTCGCGCTGATCTTTGCGGACGACGGATGGCGCCACGGCCGCGCAAACCTGCGCACGGCGTGGGACAGCGGCCGCCGGAATGCCGGCAATATTTTGCTGGCCGTGCTTGGATTCGGTTTTATCCTCTATGTCGCCGGCGCGGTCGGCGCGATACTCCCGATTCCGTATCTCTCGCTCTTACTGCAATTGCTCGCGCTGTGGGCCTTTATCTATGCCGTGCCTGCTGCTGCAATCGGCGGCATTCCCGGCGGCGCCGCATTCTCGGTGTCGCTGCAAACGGCGAAAGCCAATCCGCTTGCCACGATTGTGCTATTGATCGTTTGCGCGATCGTCTATGTCGGCATCACCGTATATGCGATGAACGCAATCGCCTTCTCCTTACCGTACTACGCGCTCGAAGCGACGAAATTTTTGCTCACGTCGCTGGCGCTCGGCTACATCGCGACAGTGATGGCCAAACAGTATACGGATTTGCGGTTTAGGCCATACTGGTAAGCGCCATCCGGACGTAGTCCCCGACGAGCGCGGGGCTGACGTTCGTTCTGGCTAACCGCTGCGCTTCCGTGATCTTTGCCAGCGCATCCAATGCGCGCTCGCGGCTCACCACCGGCAGCGAGCGAATCTCGTCCGCATAATCCCCGGCCAGCAATCGCGACTGCGAACCGCCCTCGGTCAGGACGACCCAATCGCGTACGAGCGTTTTTAGAATCTCCAGGCCTTCGTCCAGCGTGTCGCGCGCAGCCCAGCCTTCGTCCGGCGCGTGCCCCTTTATGACGCTGAAAAACCATTGTGCAACTTGCGTGCGAAGCTGTTCTTCATCCGACTCGAGTACGGTGAGCGCTCGCGATACCGAGCCTTGGGCGAGTTGTGCTCCGAAGTGCGCTTGTTTCGCATCGAAGCCGCGCAACTGCAGCACGCGTTCGACTTCGGACGTTCGCAGCGTCGGAAAACGGATCTCGAGCATGCGCGAACGGATCGTCGGCAGCAGCCGCGCCGGCGTCGACGTCGTGAGCAGCAGCAGCACGCCGGCAGGCGGCTCTTCAAAAAACTTCAGCAGTGCGTTGGCGGCCGGCGGTCCCGCGAAGTCGATATCGCCCAGGATGAATATCCGCAATCCGCCCGCATACGATTGCAGCGAGAGTTGCCGCACCAGATCGCGCGACGTAACGCTTTCGCCTTCGTGAAAACCGAGTTCCGAGTCGTCGCTGCCGATCTTCAGCACGCCGATGCTTTCGAGCAGATCCGGATGACGGGTCTCCTCTTTTCCGATGAGCTTGCAGGCGGCGCAGACGCCGCAGTAGCCGAGCATTCCGTCCGGATGCGGTGCTTCGCAGAGCAGCGACTGCGCGAGTGCGCGCGCGAACGTCTTTTTGCCGACGCCGCTCGGACCTGTAAACAGATAGGCGTGCGCGAGCGTCTCTTTGGTCAAGCGCCCGAAAAACGTTTTCGGGCCTTCGGCTCCGGCTACGTCGAAGTGCAGTTCGCTCACGCGAACAGCCGCTCCATGGCGGCGAGCGCGTCGGCCACCACCTGCTGCGCCGGCTGCTCGCCGTCGAGTTCGACGATGCGCGAATCCTCGCGCGCGAGTTGCTTGTATCCGTTACGAACCCGTTCGAAAAACTCGGCCTCTTCTTGCTCGATTCGATCGCGGTCGAGTGCGCGGTGCGTTACCCGTGCATGCGACGTCTCGTACGAGATGTCGACGTAAAACGTTAGATCGGGCATCAAGCCGCCCGTCGCGGCGGCACACGTCATGCGCACCAGTTGAATCGGCAGCCCGCGCCCGAACGCCTGATACGCGTAGGACGAGTGGACGTAGCGATCGCACAGCACGGCGATGCCTTCGGAAAGCATCGGCCGGATGACGTGGCCCACGAGCTCGGCCCGCGAGGCGTTCATCAGCAGCATCTCGGTTACGGGCGTCAGCGAGGTGCCTTTACGCAAAACGATCTCGCGGATGGCATCGCCGGTCGGGGTGCCTCCGGGCTCGCGCGTAAGCACGGTTTCAAGGCCCCGGCGCTCCAATTCCGCGGCCACGGCGGCCATCAGCGTTGACTTTCCGCTGCCTTCAATGCCCTCGAACGATATAAACAATTTTTTCGTAAGCCCGAATAAGAGAATATGACCGGTTCGATGTTTGACGACGTCGTCGACTGGTTTCTAAGCCGGGTGGGAGATCGGCGGCAATACAAGCGGCGCGCAGGCGCATTCCACGTTTGGTACGAGCACGCAGGAGCATCCACGCAGGCGGTAGGCACCGAACTATCGCCCAGCGGTCTGCTGTTCGTCATCAACTCCGACATCCCTCAGCAGGAGTTCCAACTCAGTTTGGGCCTGCGCAGTCAGAAATTTCCCGTACGCGTCAAGACCGTCCGGACCGACGTCGTCGACGTCAAAGGACAGCCGTGGAAGCGCTACGCCTGTGAGTTCACGGGCATCAGCGCCGACTCGTGGGACCTGATCGTGCGCTACGTCAACGACGTTCCCGAGCCCGAAGACCGCCGCAAACTGCAGAATCAAGCGATGTCCGAAGCCGTCGACGACGCTTACCGCTTGCTGCCGATGGCGATCCAGCAGAAGATCGTGCAGATGCTCGTCTTGAAGCGGCGTCTAGAACAGCCGAAGCCCGGACAGATTCCGCTGCTGAAGTTGTTTTACGGCGGCAAACACCAGTTGCCCGAAGGAAAAGCGGCCGTGCATCGCTTTAACGTGCACAGCCGCATTATGATCAACGATGAAGCCGTCGCTTACGATACCAGATTTCTCGTAAGCGAATCCGGCAGCGTCTCTATTCTTTAAAGATCCGCACGCGCCGGTTCGGCTCCAAGCCCGTGCTGCGCGATTGCAGCCGGTACTTTTCCGCCAGTTGGTGCTGCATGCGCCGTACGTACGACGTCTGCGGCGTGAGTTCGATGGCCTGCGAGTTGAGCAGCACTTGATAGACCGCTTCTTCCGCTTCGCGCAGCGCGATCTCTTCGGTGTCGATCGACGGCAGGTTGAACACGTCTTTCAAACAGCTTTGGATCTGCGTGGTCGTGTTCGTCTTGATGCTGTAGATCGGAATATTCTCCGAAGCAATTTGTTTGAGCTTCGGCTGCTCTTTGCGTTCGAGCGTCTTGAGCGTCAGCACGACGTCCGCGTCGTCCCAGTTGCGAGCGATGGAAGCGTTCACGCGCAAGTTGTGCACGGCACGTTCGATCTTGTTGCGCGAAACGCCGTACGGGAAGATCATCAGCGGTTTGTCGCGGTCTTCGCGGTCGTGGTCGTCCTGATCGAACGCGGCCGATGCCAATTGCGGCATCGATTCCGTGTCGGCTTCCTGAACGATGTCCACGCGTCCGCTTGCCGTGCGCCGGCGAACTTCGGGCTGCGGTTGGTATCCGCGCAGCAGCGCGTCGACAACCTCGGCGACGTTTTTGTGAATCGCCATGTTGTCGCGATCTTGGATCTCGACGACGACGTCGAACGTCGGCGGCGCCTTGCGTTCCAGGACCGTTTTGCGAGTGCCGCGGCGCCGGGCTTCTTCGTCCGAGAGCGTCACCGCGCTGATGCCCCCGGCGAGATCCGACAGCGTCGGATTCATCAGCAGGTTCTCGAGCGTCTGGCCGTGCGCCGTGCCTATCAGCGCGACGCCGCGTTCGGCGATCGTGCGGGCGGCTTCGGCCTCGGCCTGCGTGCCGATCTCGTCGATGACGATGACCTGCGGCATGTGGTTCTCAACCGCTTCGATCATGACCGCGTGCTGCAGTGCGGGGTCGGGGACTTGCATGCGGCGGGCTGTGCCGATGCCGGGATGCGGAATA
>DASSRQ010000176.1:0-8711 GCA_035701665.1 Vulcanimicrobiaceae bacterium | reverse complement strand
CCGGTGAAACGCTTTCCGTAGTTTAAGCGGCCGCTGTTTTCAACGAGAATGTCGATCGTCGCACCGTTTTCGGGAACGTCCAGTACCGCGGATCGCTGATTCAGGCGGCGGTCGAGCGTCGCGGCCTGCTTTCCGTCAACGAAGACGACTGCATAGTCGCGCACGTCCGCAAACGACAGCGTTTTCTTACCGCCGGTGTTCAGCCTCGTCCGGTACACGATGGAGCCGTACGTTCCGCCGTACGCTTCCATGTGCTGCGGTTCTTCGCTCGTCACCGGCGCGTGGAGCAGATCGCGCCAGTCCGCGTGTTCGGCGAGTTCGAATGCCGGAACGATGACGCGATGCGGCACCGCCGGAACCGGCGGCGGCGCAATGCCGGTATGCTTGGCGATCGCCGCGCGGAACGCGTGAAACTTTGCGGTGGGAGCACCGCCTTCCGACACCGGCGCATCGTAATCGTAACTCGTCGTCGTGGGCTGGTACGGCATGTCGTCGCTGTAGTTCGCGCCGTTCATGAACCCGAAATTCGTGCCGCCGTGAAACACGTACATACTGGAGGAGCATCCGTTGGCGAGCATCCACTCGAGATCGCTCACCGAACCTTCCGGCGGAACTTTGTGATGGTTCTCACCCCAATGATCGAACCATCCGGGATACCACTCGCCCGCCATGACCGGATTGCCCGGACGATAGGCTTTCAGCGCGGGAATATCGCTTCGCGGATCGCCCACGCTTCCGGCGACGGGAAGCTCCGGCAGCGACCCGTCCGGAAGTTCCGGGATGCCGTCGTCGGTATACCGGATCACGCGGTCGAATCCGGCGTGCGTAAGCGCGTCGTAAACAGCGCGAACGTATGCGCGATCCGCGCCGAACGAGCCGTACTCGTTTTCAACTTGGACCGCGACGATCGGCCCGCCGAGCGGGCTCTGCAACGGCGCGATCTCTTGACCGAGGCGCGCCAGCCAGCGTTTTGCCGGCTCCATGAAGCGCGGATCGTTCGTGCGGCACTGCGTTTGCGGATCGGCCAGCAGCCAGGGCGGAATACCGCCGAAATCCCATTCGGCACACACGTACGGCCCGGGACGAAGGATAACGTGCAGGCCTTCTTCATGCGCCGTTTGCAGGTACGCGCGCAAATCGCGCTCGCCGGTAAAATCGTATTCGTTCGGGCGTGCTTCGTGCACGTTCCAGAAGACATACGTGGTCGTAGCGTTCAAGCCCATCGCACGCGCCATGCGCAGGCGGTGGCGCCAATGCTCGCGCGGCACGCGCGCGTAGTGCATCTCTCCGGAGATGAGCTGCACGGGTTTTCCGCCGATGACGAATGCGCCGCCGGCAATCGTCACAGTCGGGCCGGCCGCTGCCGCTATCGCAGGCCTAAGCGCGAACCACACACTTTCGCCGCCCGCCAGCGCCAAAAAGTGACTACGCCGCACGATCGCCCCGGAACGCGAACGTTGCAGCGCCGATGGCACCCGCGTCGTTTCCTAAACGCGCGGCAAGCAGCTTTGTCGTGCCGTGCGGCACCGTGACGTTGAGCTGCTCGACGCGATCGCGTACCGCATCGAGCAAGAAGTCGCCGGCATTGCTCACGCCGCCGCCGATCGCGATGACTTCCGGATTCACGAACGAGATGATGTTGGCCAGGCCCGAGGCGAGATCGGCTGTATAGGCCTCCCAAGCAGCGGCCGCGTGCGGATCGCCGGCCTGTACGGCACGAACGATATTGCGCGAAACCGATCGCTCGTCGCCGTCGAGTAAACTGCTGCCTCGATAGTGCGGCTCGAGCGCTCGCGCGTGGCGCACCAGCCCCGTGGCAGACGCCTGCGCTTCGAAGCAGCCGCGCTTTCCGCAGCCGCAGACAAAGCCGTCCGTTGCGCGAATTTGATGGTGCCCGAACTCACCGGCACCCGCGCGGTTACCGATTAGCATCTCACCGTCCAAGATGATTCCGCCGCCGATTCCCGTGCCCAGTGTCAGCAGCGCGAAATTTTTGGTGTTTCGTCCCGCACCGTAAGTGAACTCCGCCAGCGTGGCGCAGCGCGCGTCGTTCGCAACGAAGATCGGCACATCGAACGCTTCGCGCAATCGCTTGCCGAATGGAACGTCTTCCCACAAGAAGTTCTGCGACTGCAGCACGTCCCCGCTATGCGGATCGATATTTCCGGGCGATCCGACGCCGATACCCGCCAGGTTTGCTCCGTCGGCGCGATCGAGAGCGCGCCGCATGAGCTGCACGAGCGCACCGACCACTACTTCAAAAGAGCGATCGTCGATGTCCACCTCGTCTTTACGCTCGACGCTTCCATCCTCGCGAATGGTCGCGGCCGTCGCGTGGGTGCCGCCCAAATCTATACCGATAGCCGTACGCATACATCCATCACAGTAGTAAACGGGCGCGCAGCCTGATATCGTCCGAGGCGCCGCCGGCGCGAAACTCGTACTCGCCGGGAAGGACCGCAAAACCCTGCTGCGCGCTCTGCCACGAAGCGAAGCGTTCTCCCGGAATCTCGATCGTAACCTCGCGTAACTCTCCGGCGCGCAGATGCACTCTGGCGAAGCCGCACAGTTGCGAGTTCGGAACGTCGCGACGCGCGTTCAGATCGCGGACGTAGAGTTGGACGACTTCCTCGCCGGCCCGCCGTCCGGCGTTGCGCACGTTCATCCGCACGGTAACGTGCGGTCCGGCAGCCGTTCTTCGCAGACGCAGACGCAGCTGTGAATACTCGAAACGCGTGTAGCTCAGCCCGTGACCGAACGCGTAAAGCGGCCGCCCGGAAAAATAGCGGTACGTTCGATCGCGCAGTGCGTAACTTTCGAACGGCGGCAAATCTTGCGTCGATGCGTAAAACGTCACCGGTAAACGTCCGGAAGGGTTGTAATCGCCGAACAGCACGTCGGCAACGGCCGTTCCGCCGCATTCGCCCGGGTACCATGCCTGCACCACTGCCGGTAGATTCGCCGCTTCCCAGGGACACGCGATCGCGCTTCCGCTCATCAGCACGAGAATCACGGGCTTGCCGGTTGCGTGCAGCGCTCGCAGCAGATCGGTTTGAATTGCCGGCAGTTCGATCTTCGTGCGGTCGCCTGCGTCGAAGCCGTCGATCTTTTCGCCGGTCTTCTCTTCACCCTCGAGCTCCGGGCTGATGCCGCCCACAAAGATGACGGCGTCGGCTTCGCGTGCAAGCGTCAACGCTTGTTCGCGCTGCTGTACGGCGTCGTCGCCGGGCACGACGTATTCGCAGCCGCGCACATACTGCACGAGCGTTTGAGCGGATAGCTTCGAGCGAATACCTGCGTACACCGTAACCGGACGCGAAGGCGTGCCTTCGTAGTCGCCTACGAGCGGCGCAACCGCGTCGGCGTTCGGCCCCACGACGAGCACGCGGCGAAGCGTTTTACGCAGCGGAAGCGCGCCGCCGTTCTTGAGCAGCACGATCGACTCTCTCGCAATGCGTAACGCGAGATCGGCGTGTGCCTGCGTATCGTTGTCCCATGGCGAGATCGCGGCGTACTTGACTCGTGAGGGCGGATCGAACATACCGAGGCGGAACCGTGTCGCGAGCAGATAGCGCAGCCTGGAGTCGATCTGCTGCTCGGTGACGAGATTTGCCGCGACGGCTTTCGTAAGCGAAAGATAGTCGTCGCCGCAGCAAAGATCGACGCCTGCGGCGAGCGCTTTGGCGGCGGCGTGCGCAAAATCGGGCTCGATGTGGCGCTCCTCCACCATATCCCACACCGCGCCGCAGTCGGACGTAACATAGCCTTCAAATCTCCAGCGTTCGCGCAAAATATGCTGGAGCAATTCCACGTTTGCGCTGCACGGCGTTCCGTTCAGTGCGTTATATGCCGACATCACGGCTGCGACGTGCCCTTCTTCGACGAGCGCGCGAAATGCGTAGAGATAGAACTCGTGCAGCGTGCGTTCGTCGACCTCGACGCCGAAGACATGACGCGAGCGCTCCGGCCCGCTGTGCACCGCAAAATGCTTCGCCGTCGCAGCGGTCTTGAGATAGTGCGGGTCGTCGCCTTGCAGCCCGCGCACGTAAGCAACGCCGATGCGTGCGGTCAGAAACGGATCTTCGCCGAACGTTTCCTGGCCGCGTCCCCAGCGCGGATCGCGAAAAATATTGATGTTCGGCGACCAGACGGTCAGGCCGTTGTACGTTTGATGATCCGCGCCCGCGCCCGTCGCATTGAACTTTGCGCGCGCCTCCGTTGAAACGACGTCGCCCATCTGCCGGATGACCTGCTCGTTCCACGTCGCCGCCATGCCGATCGCCTGCGGAAAGACGGTCGCATATCCGGCACGGGCAATGCCGTGCAGAGCTTCGCTCCACCAATCGTATGCGGGAATGCCCAACCGCGCGATCGCCGGCGCCGCATTGTTCATTTGCGCGACCTTCTCTTCGAGCGTCAGACGCGAGAGCAGATCGTCTACGCGCCGGTCGAGCGGCAGCGTTGGATCGCGAAATGGATAAGCGAACGCGCGGGCGCGCTGCGGTACTCCGCACGCGAGCGCTGCCGCTCCGGCCGATGCGAGAAACTTGCGCCGCTTCACGCGCGGCTCGAATGCCCGCTAATACGTACCTGAAAGCGCAGGCGAGAGCGAGATATCGGCTTGTCCGCCGCTTCCGGTAATCGCCGGCAGCTGTGAGGTGTTGCCCGGCGGCTCGGCTTCGAGCTGCTTGTAGTCGAACGAGGCGGCGTACACGAGATACTGATCGCCCGATGTAATCGACACGCCCGGATGCGAGGTTTGACATCCGGATACGAGCACGGTACAAACACCCAGGTTGTTTGCCAAGGTAAACGTGAGCGTTCCTGTTCCCGTCAGCGGCGCGCTCGTGTAGTACAACTTCGCGCCGACATCCACGATGTAGATCAGCGTTTCGGCGATACGCGGGTCGCTCGGGACAACTATGGATGCCGTTCCGCCTCCGGTGCCGTCGGACGTAAACGTCGGCGCCGGCAGCGCGGGCAGCGGCGTGAGGTTCGTCAGCGTCGCGCTTGCACTGAACGACGGAGAACCTTGATTCGTCGTTGCAACGACGTCGGTAATCGTATACTGTCCCGATGCCGGCGTTGCTTTGAATGCGTTGAAGCCGGTCATATATCCGGCGAAACTGCTAAACTCGGTCCCGTCGTTGAAGAACGGCACCGCCGGAGGACCGACGATATACGGCTGCGCAGGCACGCTCGAAACACCGGCCGGCAGCGTTCCGGTGAACGGAATGTTTTGCAGGTAAAACGGCTCACCCCACGCGGGATTCGGTCCGCTGGCGGATCCCGGATAAAACGCCTGGTTTCCGTTCGTATCGTTGTTGAGATCGATCAAGCCCGAGGCGAAGTCGCCGCCCACCACGCCGAACGTGGTATTCGTCGCGGGAAGCGGTTGAAACGTCTGCGCTTGCGCGGTGATCGAATGCGTGCCCGCATCGGTGCCCGAACCGCCGTCGCCGTTCCCCGTTCCGAACGACGTCGCCGGAACGACGAATCCGGCAGGCCCCGTAATCGACGGCGTATTTACGAGCGTGGCGCTCAAGCCGTTGGTTTGCCGGAACGTCGTCACCACGTTCAGACCGGTCGTTCCGTCCGGAAGACGCGCGGTGCCGACGGCGAGTTGAATCTTACTCGTCTGCAGCGCGTTTCCCGGCGTTTGCGTCGGCGTATACGAGTTACCGTTCAGAATACCGCCGCCGCCGCCGCAAGCGCTAAGGAGTGCACCGCCCGCGAGAATCAGTACAAAGCGTTTCATGCTTGCTCCTTATCGCTTAAATGTGAAAGGTGTAGTAGACATAAAACGTACGCCCGATTCCGTTCGGAACGTTGATGTAAGCGCCCGTGCCGTTTACGCCGCCGCCGGTCGTCAAACACGTCGTTCCGGTTGCCGGATCCGGCGTGCAGTTGAGCTGATGTCCGCTCAGCGGGCCGCCGATGCCGGTTGCAACGGGCTGATAATGTCCGTTGAGCTGCATGCCGGCTCCGCCTTGGTAGTACGACGTATTGTTCAGGTACGAGAACGGGCCGCCCGAGATAAAGCCGAAGTCGCCGTTCGGGAACGTCGGGCCGGTATACGCCTCGTTGAACAAATTGAAGATCTGCAAGCCGAGGCTGCCGTTTCCGATCGTCTTTTCGAGCGTGAGTTCTGCAACCAAATTGCTGTGCGAGAGCTGGCCTTGCGCCTGATTCGACTCGGGCGTGCCCAGTGTCGCGTCGATGTTCGGTTTGAGAACGCTGCCCGGGTTCGCCGGATCGATGAACTGCGTGTTACCGTTGCTCAACACGTTGCCGTTCGTCGCATTGACGTGCGGTACGATCAGATTGACGCCGCCGTAACTGAAACTCGTCAGCAGTCCGTCGCCGTACGGATACCCGATGTCGTAATCCAAGCGGCCTTGAATCCGCCATCCGGAATGCGTGCGGTACGTTGCGGCAAGGGTCGACGTTACCGGCGAAACGTAGCCGACACGGTACAGCCCGCTCGCCGCCAACGGATTGAGCAGCGCGTGAAACTCGTCGGAGTTCGGAACGTTCTGCCGCACGTTATTATACGTTGCCGAGATCTGCCCCGAAAGACCGTACGGGTTTTCTTTGGTCAGGAAAAACTCTAGTCCGTCCGCAATCTCGACGCCGGCATTCGTCGGTATCGAATACAGATATTTCGATACACTGCCGTCCGGACCGACGATGACCGTATTGAACAGCGTGCGCTGCGGCACTTTCTCGATGATATCGAGATCGTACGCCCGGCGTGCCCAACCGGTCACTTTGAAGGAGACGCCGCCGCCGAAGCGGTGCGAGTACGACAGATCGTAGTTGCTGTACGTGACGGGTTTGAGCGGCGCGATCGGATTGCCGAAGTCGCCGTTTTGCACCGACCAATACAGCTGCTCTTGATACGACTGGCACGGCACCTGATAGCCGACGAAGCCGCAGTCGGTCGGGATACCGTTGCGGCCGTAATAGTCGTTCGGATCGCTGCTGCGGAACACGCCGCCGTTCAAATTGTAGACGCCGGTGAGCGCAAACACGCCGGGATTCAAGTACGCGGGAAGTCCGGCAAAGCGGCTTCCGTAGTTGAACGGCGGCGCGTAGTCGCTGGCCTCGCCTTCGGGGAAGCGCGCCGTCCGTCCGAACGAGAATCGCACCGCGTCGTTCACGCCCATTTGATACGACGCTGCAAGGCGCGGTTCGGGAACGACCGGATTCGTTTGATCTTTGGTGAGCGGCAGATACACCGCTTGCGGACAGTTACCGGGCCCGACGGGTTTTCCGTTTACGAATTGTCCGGTTTCACCGTTCGGCAGCACGCCCGGTGACGGCGTCGCATACGCAACCGGAATATAGTACGACGTGCAATCCGGCAGCGTGCCGTACTGCGGCAGATTGTAGCGGTGATTCTCTACGCGCACGCCGGCGTCGAATTTCAGGCGCGTATTCGGCGTCCACGAATCACCCAGGCTGTAGTCGAACGACGAACCCGTAATACGCGTGCCGGCGCCGCCCGGAATGAGCTTCAGCGTACCGGTTGGCCCGGAAAGATTGAGCGCACGATAGAGATGTCCGCAATAGCTGTTACCGCTCGAGTCGGTGCCTAGCGGACAGTTCGGATCGGTCGGCGAGACGAAGTCGTACAACTCGCCGACGCCGCCGAACGTCGGAGCGATGTTGAACAGCTCGTCGTTCGGGAAGAGGCCTTCGTTGAGCGGCCGGCTGCGCAGCGTGTGAACGTTGACGCGAACCAAATGTTTTTCGCTCAGCGTTTTGGTCAAGCCGCCGTTGAACTCGGTGTTGTATCCGCCGATCACACGGTAGAGTGCCGAGTTCGGGTTGTCGGACGTCGTTGCGCCGTTCGTCGTATCCCAGCCCAAGTAGACGTACGTCGACGAGTTCGGGTTATACGTTGCCTGCAGTTTCGTACCGTTCGAGATACCGTGTTCGGAGTAGACCGGATCGCCGTTCAGCTGCTGAAAGATCTGCGTCTGTCCGGGCGAGAGCACCAGCATTGCCTGCAGCTGCGCGAGCGTCAGCCCGTGCGGATTTCCCGCCGCATCCAAAATGCCGGCATATCCTTCACCGCCGTTGAAACTGTTCGGCGTATCGCTCGCGAACGCGCCGATCTGGTTCGGATCGCATGAGAAGAAACACAGTTGGCTCGTCAGCGCATCGCCGTAGCCGCCGTCCGTCAGGTGCAATCCGGTGTTGATGAGCGCTTGAAAGCCGAAGCGGTTATCGCGTCCGAACTTGAAGACCATGTTGTCCAGCAGCTCGCGATCGGCCGTATACATCGGGAAGTCTTTGACACCGATCGTATTCGCATCGGATTGCCAGTAGATTCCGCCGTATCGCGGCGCGTTGTTCTGCGCGGTGTAGCTGAAATAGTTCGACCAGCGTCCGTCAGGCGTTGCATTTCCGATACCGATATCGGCTTCGTGGAAAAATCCGGGGCCGCCGACGCCCAGTGCCGCATCGGCCGTTCCGGGGAACGTTCCACGGCGTGCCGTGACGTTGACCGTTCCGACGCCCGAGTTGCCGAACGTCTCGTCTTCGCTTCCCGGGCTCAGCTGTACGGACTGCAGTCCGAAGGCGGGGAAGAAAAAGCCGTTGATGTTCTTTTGCGTGTAGGGATCGGTGTAGTTCATTCCCTCGAACTCGTAGTCGACGTTGTTCGTACGTCCGCCGCGAATCGTCGGATAGTTGCCCGAACT
>DASSRQ010000175.1:0-2127 GCA_035701665.1 Vulcanimicrobiaceae bacterium | reverse complement strand
CTGCATTACAACTCGTGGTACGACATCGGGTATTTCACCCGGTATGACGCCGCGGAGTGCCTGCAGCGCATTCACGCGTTCGGTGAAGAACTGCACGCGCGCCGCGGTGTGAAGATGTCGTCGTTTCTGTTCGACGACGGCTGGGACGATCCGCAGCATCTCTGGCAGTTCAACGACGGGTTTCCGGATGGCTTTGCGCCGCTAAAAGCGGCGGCCGCAAAGTACGGTGCGGCACCGGGCGCATGGCTCTCGCCGTGGGGCGGTTACGGCAAACCGCGCGAACAGCGGCTGGGCAGTGCGAAGGCGGGCGGATTCGAAACCAACGACGACGGCCTTGCGCTGTCCGGCCCGAGATACTTCGAGTTGTTTCGCGGGGTTGTGGAACGGCTTATCCGCGAGGGCGGCGTCAACCAGTTCAAGATCGACGGAACCGGCAGCGCACAGCAAGTCGTCAAGGGCAGTTCGTTCGGCAGCGATTTTGAAGCGGCGATATCGTTAATCGACGATATGCGCCGATTAGAACCGGATATTTACGTCAACCTCACGACGGGCACGTATCCTTCGCCGTTTTGGCTGCGCTGGTGCGATTCGATCTGGCGCGGCGGCGAAGATCACGATTTTGCCGGGACGGGCAGTTTCCGTCAGCGATGGATGACGTATCGCGACGCCGATACGTATGCCGGCATCGTCGTGCAAGGGCCGCTCTACCCGCTCAACTCGCTCATGCTGCACGGCACGATCTACGCGCGCCACGCTAAACATTTGAACGACGATCCCCACGGTGACTTTGCGCGCGAGGTGCATTCTTATTTCGCGACCGGTACGCAGTTGCAGGAGTTGTATTGTTCGCCCGATTTGCTCTCGCAGCAGAATTGGAACGACATCGCGCGTTGGGCGAGATGGTCCGCCGCAAACGCAGACGTGCTCCGCGACACGCATTGGGTCGGCGGCAACCCCGATAGGCTCGACGTCTACGGTTGGGCCGCCTGGTCGGAGCGAAAAAGCATCGTCACGCTGCGAAACCCCGCGGCAAAGGCGCAGCGGTTCGTATTGGATACGGCCGAAGCGTTGGAGCTGCCGGACGGGGTACGGGGCCGGACCGAAATCTTAACCCTGGAACCGTTCGAGGTCCGTACCATCGAGTTGCCCGCGTCGAGGCCTTGAGCGGGCCCGCGGACAAGTAGGGGCGCGATGCTCGCGGAGATCGGATCCCACTTTCAAGTCGACGGCGCGTTCGTTTCGTGCGAACGGTACACCGGCGGACATATCAACGACACGTATTTTGCCGAGTACCGCAAGGACGGCCGTACGCGGCGTTACGTGCATCAACGGATCAATACGCACGTCTTCCGCGACGCGCATGCGCTGATTCAAAACGTCGGAAGCGTTACGCGGCACATCCGTAAGAAGCTCGAGGCTCGCGAAGCGCCGGATATCGACCGGCGCGTGCTGCGCGTGATTCCTACGCATGCAGGCAGCGATCTGCTCGAGCGCGACGGCGAGTATTGGCGAACCTATGCCTTCGTCGAGCGAACGCGGACGCGATTGCGCGTAGAAACGCCTGCCGACGCGTATGGCGCAGCGCGAGCGTTCGGTGAGTTCGCTGCGCTGCTTTCGGATCTGCCCGTATCGCGCCTGGAAGAAACGATTCCGGGATTTCACGATACGCCGGCACGCGTGCGCGCTCTCGAGCTGGCGATCGATGCCGACGCCGTCGAGCGCGCTGGCGGTGCCGCAAATGAGATCGCCCTTGCGCGCCGGTTGCGCGATCTGGCCCCCGCGTTGAACGAGCTCGCACAGCGTGAATCGCTGCCGCTGCGTGCGACGCATAACGACACGAAGATCACGAACGTGCTGTTCGACGAAGGAACCGGCGAAGCGGTCTGCGTCGTCGACCTCGACACGGTCATGCCCGGCCTTACACTGTACGACGTCGGAGAGATGATCCGCACGGGCTGTACGCGGGCGAAAGAGGACGAAGCGGACGCTGCCAACGTCGTCGTGGATCCGGCGCTGCTGCAGTCTGTCCTCAACGGCTTTTCCGAAGGAGCCGGCGATCTGTTGACACCGGCGGAGCGCGCGTCGCTCGTGCTGGCGGGCCGCGTCTTGGCATTTGAAAACGGCGTG
>DASSRQ010000174.1:0-6150 GCA_035701665.1 Vulcanimicrobiaceae bacterium | reverse complement strand
TCGCCAAAGCCGGATCGGGACGCAGATCGCCGTCGAACGGCGTCAACGTTGCAGCATAGATGCCGGCTGGACTCACCTGCCTAACGCGCCTTTCAAGAAAAACAGCAGATTCGCAGGCCGCTCGGCTAAACGCCGCATCAGGTACGGAAACCAGCGCGTGCCGAACGGCACCGCAAGCCGGACGCGATATCCGGCGTGTAAAAGTTCTTCAGCAAACGGCTGCGAGATGCCGTACAGCATTTGAAACTCGAACTTGCCGTGCTTGGGCAGCCCCAGCGTGCCGGCGCGCGCGATGACACGCTCGACAATGCGCCGGTCGTGCGTTGCGATCGCGGTGTAACCTTCGTTGCTCAATCCCATATCCGCGAGCCGCAGATACGCGGCGTCGACATCCGCTTTTCGCGGGTAGGCAACCGACGGCGGCTCGAGATACGCGCCCTTCACCAGCCGCACGTTCGGACGCAGCGGCAGCATCGCGCGCAGATCGTCCTCGCTGCGGTGCAGGTACGACTGCAACACGAACCCGACATTGTCGAACCGCTCGCGCAAACGCCGGTACATTCCGAGCGTCGCATCGACATACCGCGACTGCTCCATGTCCATGCGCATCGTGTTGGCGCCCTCGGCAGCGGCCTGGGCGATACGCGCCGCGTTCGCATAGGCAAGGTCCGGATCGATATCCAGCCCAGCGTGCGTCAGTTTAAAGGCGACGTTTGCGTCCATCTGCCGCTGCGCGAACGTCCGCAGCAGCGCGCAGTACTCGTCGGTCGCCGCGCCGGCCTCGGCCGCCGTCTGCACGTTCTCGCCGAGGATACCGCAGGCAATAGAAAAGCCGCGGGCGTTCAGTCCCGCGGCCACTTCCAAAAACCGTTCGGCCGTCTCACCGGCTACGAACCGCCCGGCTCCAAGCGCGAAGCCGTACTTCGTTACGAATCGTTGAGCGAGCGGGTTCTCCGCCGCTGCAAGAATTAGTGCGCGCAGCGCTCGCAGTACCAGACCACCGCGCCCTCGCGCGTGACCGGCACCATATGGTCGCGCTTGCCGCGGCGTCCGCAGTGCGCGCACGAAAACGTCTTGCCGCCGCTGCTAGGCACGGTCGCGGCCTCGTGTCGCGTTGCGACAAAAGCCGTAATAACGACCAAAAGGAGCGCCGTCAAAGGCGCCCAGGCGAAAAACGTGTCTACTAACTGCTGGCTGGCCATATCGTTGCTAAGAATTGTCCCGGTGGGCGTGCGAGCCCTTTTGCCGCATGCTTTAACGCATGCGGCGGTAGACCGGGAACACCTCGTCGACTTTCCGGAACACGCCTTCGTGCGGCGTTGCGTGGAGCGTTTCGGCCGAACTCAGACATAAGAAGCCGAAGCGCGCCAAACTCTGCAGGAACAAGTTGTGCACGCGGTACTGCAGCGATTTACTGAACTGCGGCAGCACACCGCGCGCCATGATGCAGTGAAACTCGTTCAGCGATGAATCTTGCGCAAGGCTGTGCGTCGAGAAGATCATCGGCTGACGGATCTCGTCGTTGAAGATCGCTTTCTCGTCTTCGAAGCGGCAGTACCGCGCGAGCGGCGAGTGGCCGCCCGAAAGACGGTAGTCGTTCGCGAACTCTTCGACCGAACCGATCTCGAATATGCCGTCGCGCGCGTGCTGCAAAGCGAGTTCGCTCATATCGGTCGCATACATCATGCAGCGGTCGAGCAGCCCTTCTTCGTGCAGAATGCAGGCAACGGTGTACACGTCTTCGCCCGTAGAGCACGCCGGAAACCACAGACGCACGAAGGAGTACGTGCGCAAGAACGGCACGACGCGTTCGCGGAACGCCTTGAAGTACTCGGGCGCTTTGAACAGCTTGGTGGCCGACGACGACATCGCGAAGATAAACCGGCGCAGCGCCTCGCGGTCGTGCAGCAGCTTCTCTTGCAATCCGCTGATCGTCTGCACGTCTTCCGCGCGCATGCGTTCGAAGACGCGCCGTTTGATCAGTGCCGGCGAATACTCCCGGAAGTCATAGCCGCCCCAGCGGACGATCGCCTCGAGAAGCAGCGAGAGCTCCACCGCAGCGCGCTCGTCGCTGCGGGTCTCCTCGGGGGTCACGACAGCCGGCTCGCGGACTATCGATTCAACCATACACGCAACAGCGATATGAGTTGGTCGATGTCGACGGGCTTACTGATGTATTCGGACGCGCCTGCGGCGATGCAGCTCTCGCGGTCGCCCTTCATCGCTTTTGCCGTCAGTGCAATGATCGGCAGGCGTTGGAAGTTCGGATTAGCGCGAATGCGGCGGATCGTCTCGTAGCCGTCCATCTCCGGCATCATGATGTCCATGAGCACCAGATCGATGTCGTTGTCGCGCATCAGCATATCGATGCCTTCCTGGCCGCTTTCCGCGCTCACCACGTGCAAGTGGTGGCCTTCGAGAGCTGCCGAGAGTGCATAGATGTTGCGCGAGTCGTCGTCCACGACGAGGACTTTGCGGCCCTCGAGCGTGCCCGTGCCCAGCGGCGGAATCTCCGCGGAGCGTTTGGCCGCCGGCAGTCGAGCCTCGACTTGATGCAAGAAGAACCGCGTCTCGTCGAGCAGGCGTTCGGGCGACATCGCATCTTTGATGATGACCGCCTCGGTGAGCTTGTTGAGTTTGGCTTCTTCCGTCTTGCTCAAATCGCGTCCGGTGTAGACGATGACCGGCGTGCGCGTGTGTTCGCGGTGCTGGCGGATCCGCTCGATCAGCTGATCGCCCGGATAATCCGGCAAGCCCAAGTCGACGACGATACAGTCGAAGCGTTCGGATTCGAGCGCCTGCAGCGCTTCGTTTCCGGAACGGACGGCCGTTACCGCGACTTCACCGCTGCCGATGAGGTTGACCATCGCATTGAGCTGCGTGAGGTCGTCCTCGATCACCAGCAAGTTCTTCGTACGGCGATCCGCAAAGCCGAGCAGGTTATCGAAGGTCAGCGTGAGCGCTTCTTCGGTCACCGGCTTGCGCAAGTGCGCGATCGCGCCGCCGTCCAGCGCGCGCTGCCATTGCTCTTCGCCCGAGATGACGTGCACCGGAATGTTGCCGGTGTTCGGGTCGTCCTTGATCTGCGAGAGCAGCGACCAGCCATCGCAGTCGGGCAGCCCGATATCCATCGTGATGGCGTCAGGCAAGTGTTTACGCGCCAGATCCAAGCCTTCGGCGCCGCTGAGTGCGACGATGCCCTTGAATCCGCGGTCGCGTGCGAGTCCCAGAAGGATGCGCGCGAAGATCGGATCGTCCTCGATGATCAGCAGCACCCGATCGGAACTTTCGATGCCGTTGCGATCGTCGTGGATCGACTCCATCGCCGGCGACTTCTCTTGTTCCACGCCGGCGCGCGTCTGTTCGCGGCGCGTCTCCGGAACGAACGTTCTGACCGTACCGGCAGCGACGTTGCGTTCCAGCGGATGGTACAGGGTGAACGTACTGCCTTGACCGATGGTAGATTCGACGCCAATCTCGCCGCCGAGCAGCCCCGCGATTTCGCGCGAGATGGCCAGACCCAGGCCCGTGCCGCCGAACTTACGCGACGTTCCCATGTCGGCTTGCTGGAATGCTTCGAAGATGACGTTGAATTTGTCGGGCGGGATTCCGATGCCGGTATCCGTGACCGAGAACGCGATCGCGGGACCTTGTACCGACGAGAGGTGATGGTCGCGCACGATGGAGATGTCCAGCGTTACGGAGCCGTCGACCGTGAATTTGAACGCGTTTGAGAGCAGGTTCTTGAGGATCTGCTGCAGGCGCGTCGGGTCCGTGGCGACGCTCTGCGGAACGTCCTCGTGGCGACGGATGATGAAGTCCAGACCCTTGTCTTTCGCGATCTGGTCGAACGTACGCTCGACGTCGTCTTCGATGGACGTAAACGGAACGTCCTGAAGGTCGATCGAGGTCGTACCCGACTCGATCTTCGAGAGGTCGAGAATGTCGTTGATGAGCGTCAGCAAGTCGGAACCGGCCGCGCGAATCGTTTGCGCGAACTCGATCTGCTTGTTGGACATGTTGCCTTCGGGGTTGTCCGCCAGCTGCTTCGAAAGAATGAGCAGCGAGTTGAGCGGCGTGCGAAGTTCGTGCGACATGTTGGCCAAGAACTGCGACTTGTACTTCGAGGTAAGCGAAAGCTGTTCGGCCTTCTTCTCGAGTTCCTGACGCGCTTCGTCGATTTCGCGCGTACGGCGCTCGATCTCTTCGTTGCGTTCTTGAAGCAGACGCGCTTTCTCTTCGAGTTCGTCGTTCGTCTGCTGGAGTTCCATCTGCTGGCTCTGCAGTTCGTTCGTAAGCGCCTGCGATTGTTTGAGCAGTTCTTCCGTACGCATCGATGCCGCGATGGTGTTCAAGATAACGCCGATCGACTCGGTCAACTGATCGAAGAACTGCAGCTGAATCTCGCTGAAGTGTTCGACCGATGCCAGCTCGATGACGGCTTTGACGTCACCTTCGAAGAGCACGGGGAGCACGATGAGCGACGTCGGCCGGATCTCCGAAAGACCCGAACTGATCGTCATGTAATCGCCCGGCACGTCCGTGATCAGCAAGCTCTTCTTTTCGAGCAAGCACTGACCGACCAGCCCTTCGCCCTCGCGGACGGAGCGCTGCGCAGCCTTCTTCTTGCTAAGCGCGTAGCTGGCGATGAGGCGCAGAACTTCTTGATCGCCCGCCGGGTCGCTGATGTAGAACGCACCGGAGTACGCGTTGACCAGCGGAGCGATCTCCGACATGATGAGACGGCTGACGGTCTTGATGTCGCGCTGGCCCTGCAGCATGGCAGTGAAACGAGCGAGGTTCGTCTTGAGCCAGTCTTGTTCGGTGTTCTTACGCGTCGTGTCGCGCAAGTTCTGAATCATTTCGTTGACGTTGCGCGTCAGCTCGGCGACTTCACCGCGGGCTTCGACTTCAACCGCACGCGAAAGGTCGCCCTTGGTAACGGCGGTTGCAACTTCACCGATTGCACGAATCTGCGAGGTCAACTGCTCTGCAAGCTGGTTGACGGAGTCGGTGAGGTCGCGCCACAGTCCGGCTGCGCCCGGAACCTCTGCCTGGCCGCCGAGTTTCCCTTCGAAACCGACTTCGCGGGCAACGGTCGTAACCTGATCGGCGAACGTTGCGAGCGTGTCGATCATGAAGTTAATCGTATCGGCAAGCTGCGCGATTTCGCCCTTCGCTTCGAGCGTTAGTTTACGCTTGAGGTCGCCGTTGGCGACGCCGGTGACGACCTGCGCGATACCGCGGACCTGGTTGGTAAGGTTCGCAGCCATCGAGTTGACGTTATCGGTAAGGTCTTTCCACGTACCGGAGACGCCGGGCACCTGCGCCTGGCCGCCCAGTTTACCTTCGGAACCGACTTCACGCGCAACGCGCGTAACCTCGCCGGCGAACGCATTCAGCTGGTCGACCATCGTGTTGATGGTGTCTTTGAGTTCCAGGATTTCGCCGCGGACGTCGACGGTGATCTTCTTCGAAAGGTCGCCTAGTGCGACGGCCGTGGTTACCTTTGCGATGTTACGAACCTGAGAGGTGAGGTTCGATGCCATCGTGTTCACGGAGTCCGTGAGGTCTTTCCACGTACCGGAGACGCCGCGGACGAACGCCTGGCCGCCGAGCCGTCCTTCGGAACCGACTTCACGAGCGACGCGCGTAACTTCGGATGCGAAGGCGTTCAGCTGGTCGACCATCGTGTTGATGGTGTTTTTGAGTTCGAGAATTTCACCGCGAACGTCGACGGTGATCTTCTTCGAAAGGTCGCCGTTTGCAACGGCGGTGGTGACGTCGGCGATGTTACGAACCTGGTTCGTGAGGTTCGAAGCCATCGTGTTCACGGAGTCCGTGAGGTCTTTCCACGTACCGGAGACGCCGGTAACCTCTGCCTGACCGCCCAGCTTACCTTCGGAACCGACTTCACGCGCAACACGCGTAACCTCGCCGGCAAACGAGTTCAGCTGGTCGACCATCGTATTGATCGTGTTTTTGAGTTCGAGAATCTCACCCTTAACGTCGACGGTGATCTTCTTCGAAAGGTCGCCCTTAGCGACGGCGGTGGTGACGTCGGCGATATTACGCACCTGAGACGTCAGGTTCGAAGCCATGAAGTTCACGGACTCGGTCAAGTCGCGCCACGTACCGGAAACACCGGCA
>DASSRQ010000173.1:0-7616 GCA_035701665.1 Vulcanimicrobiaceae bacterium | reverse complement strand
GTGTCGCCGGGAACGGCGTAGGCGAGATCGAGCACCTCAAATGGAAACGGAAACTCGGCTTCGACGACTTTCCCGGTCGCGGCTTGCGGATGCACGGCCGGCCGCGGCGTCACGCGGCGTCGCGGAATAGCGCCGAAGTAGCGGCGGGCGAGTGCAAACACCCGGTTGTGATCGACGTCGCCGGCAACGACCAGTTCTGCGTTGTTGGGCGCGTACCAGCGTTCGTAATACGCGCGCAAGTCGCTCACGCTCGCGCGGGCGACGTCGGAACGCACACCCGAGGGCGGGCGCCCGGCGGCAAGACCGGGGTATGCGGCGGCGCGAACGCGCGAGAGCAAGTTAAAGAACGGCGAACTCTCGTCGCCGTCAATCTCATTGAGAACGGCTCGCTGTTCGACACGCCACTCGGCGGCACGCAGCGCCGCATGCTGCATCCGGTCGGCTTCGATGCGCAGCGCGATGTCCAAACGGTCGGCCGGCATATCGAACGTGTAGTTTGTGTAGTCGTATGACGTAGCGCCGTTCATCTGCGCGCCCATGCGCGCCATGACCTCATCGAGCCCGCCGGCGGAGAGCGAGGGCGTACCGCGGAACATCATGTGTTCCATCGCGTGCGCCAGGCCCGTTTTGCCCGGCGTTTCATCGAGCGAACCGAACCGGTAGAAGACTTCGGTGTGTACGACCGGTGCGCCGCGATCCTCAACCGCGATTACTTCCAGTCCGTTCGGGAGCGTCGTCTGATAGACGCCGTTATCGCCTATGCCGTCGTAGCTTTGCGCGAGCGCGCTCGCGGGAAGAAAGAAGACGAAGGCGAGGACTGTCAGTATGCGTTTCATTACACCGGCGATGTCTTGAGCGTAGCGATCTGTTGGGAGACGTCCGAGAGTTCGATTCCCGCGCGCTCGGCAAGCCGCAGAAGAATCTCTTCCTGCACCTGCTGATGGTACAGCAAACGCGAGATCGTGTCGTGGTCCGATTCGGCGCGGAGTTCGTCGTGCATCGTTTGCTGTTTCTGAGCGACGGCGATGACGAAGATCAGAATGAGCTGCAGCACGTTCGAGCACGTCAGCAAAAACACGAAGGGAAACGGATCCCAATGGGTGGCGCTGCCGATCAGCAGCCAGCCGATCTGTACGATGATGGCGAGCAGAAGCGCGACGGGAGCACCGGTTGCATCGGCGACTTTGCGGCAGAATTTTTCGGTGCCGCTCAGCCGCTCGGCATGCATGGCGTTGACGTCGTCTACAAGCGGATGATCTTCGACGTGGGCAGCGGTCGTGGTCATTGGGCTCCTCCGTGCGGTGTAACTCCGAGATAGTATTCGGCGCTCTCGCGCACTGCGTCTGCGGGCAGCAACCCGATCAGTTCGCAGCGTTTTATCGACGTGCCGTACTGCTGCGCCAGAATGCGGACGATCTCCACGATCCGGTACAGCGGGGTTGCGCGGTAATCCGTGACGTTGAGGCTGACCTGCACGAGATCCGGCGCAAGCCGCAGGCCCAGTGCTTTCAGCGTCTTCAATCCCCCGTCGCGCCCGCGAATCGTACGCGCGATAACTTTGGCGATACTGAGATCGCCGGTGTCGAGCTCGATATTGAACGCGATGAGGATCTCGCGTGCGCCCACCGCGATGGCGCCGGCACTCGCGTGCTTCGCGACGTCGCCGAAGTCCGGGCGCCAGTCCGGGAGTTCGAAGCGCGTTTCGAGGCCTTCGAACTGCCCCTGGCGCACGTCCGCAAGGTTACGGCGAAGCGGCGTTGCCGCCGCTTCACCATATAAAAAGGACGGAACGCGAAGGCGTTCCCAGATCGACTGCGCCACCTCCCGCGCCAGGCGCACCGCGTGGTCCATTGAGGCGCCGCGCAGCGGGACGAACGGCAGAACATCGAGCGCGCCGATGCGCGGATGCACGCCCGCGTGCGCGCGCAGATCGATGCGTTCCACGGTGATCTCGGCGAGGGCCAGCGCCGCGTCGCGCACCTGCTCGTACGTGCCGGCAAACGTCAGCACGCTGCGGTTGTGCGCCGCGTCGCTCGTACGGTGCAGAACCGTAGCGCCCGCGGCCGCCGCGGCGTGCTCGCAGGCATCGACCACGGCAAGGTCGCGTCCCTCGGAGATGTTGGGGACGCATTCGAAGAGCACGCTTCAGTCCAGTGCGAGCGCGATAGCCTGCGCGATGTCGGGACAGTTCTGCGGCGTGTACAGTGTCCGGTATCCCAGTTTGTTTGCTTCGGCGATGCGGCGCGACGCGGCGTTTACCGTGCGCAGTTCGCCGGAAAGACCGAGTTCGCCAAACGCTGCGGCATCGCTCGCGAGCGGACGATTGCGGAACGAGGACGCGATCGCGAGCGCCAATCCAAGGTCTGCCGCCGGTTCGTTGATGCGCAATCCGCCGGCGACCGATGCATACACGTCGTGCGTGCCCAGATGCATTCCGGCACGCCGTTCCAGCACGGCAATGATCATCGCGAGCCGCGCCTGGTCGACGTTATTCGCAAGCCGCCGCGGCGTGCCGTATCCGGTTTCGCCGACGAGCGCCTGCACTTCGACCAGAATCGGGCGCGAACCGACGATGCTGGCGACGATGCACGACCCGCTCGCGCGCTGCGTGCGGCCGCTCAAAAAGATCTCGGACGGATTCGAAACTTCGCGCAATCCGTTTTGGTGCATCGTGAAAACGCAGATCTCGTCGATGCTTCCGAAACGGTTCTTGTACGCGCGAACGATGCGATAGTCGCCGGTCGATTCGCCTTCGAAGTAGAGCACCGTATCGACGAGGTGTTCGAGCAGACGCGGGCCGGCGATCGCGCCGTCTTTGGTGACGTGACCGACTAAAAACGTCGCGCAGCCGGTCCGTTTTGAAAACTCCATCAGGGCCTGCGTGCAGTCGCGTACTTGCGTGACGCTGCCGGCATACGACTCCGACTCGGGCAGCCACACGGTTTGAATCGAGTCGACGATCAGGACGGCGGGCTGCTCTTTCTCCAACCGGTCGAGGACCGTGCGCAGATTCGTTTCGGGGAAGAGCAGCAGATTGCCGGCGTCGTCGTCTTCATCTAAGACGCGGGCCGAACGCAGTTTGACTTGCGCGGCCGACTCTTCGCCGCAGACGTAGACGACGGGCCCGGGCAAACGGACCGCAAGCTGAAGAAGCAGCGTGGATTTTCCGGCGCCCGGCGGTCCGCCGATGAGCGTCAAGCTTCCGGGCACGATACCGCCGCCCATCAGTGCATCGAACTCGCTCAGGCCGCTGCGCGTGCGCGCTACGCGAACGTCGTCTACGTCGCGCAGTGCGACGGGCCCGGCATCGGCGCGAAGCGGAGCAGTGGCGGCTGCGCGCGATGCGACGACGCGCATCGGCCGTTCGTCGAACGAGTTCCACGCATCGCACTGCGGGCAGCGCCCGAGCCAGCGCGGCGACTCGAATCCGCAAGCCGAGCAGAAGTAGACCGAACGCGCTTTTGCCACGTGCCGCTTTTTTCCAGGGTGAGGGCGGGTTCATGCTAAAACCACCGCTCCGTGCCGAGCTCGAATCTGCAAATCGCTATAGACGGCCCGGCTGCGTCCGGCAAAACGACGGTCGCGCGGACCGTTGCCGATCGTCTGCACGTCCTGTACCTGGACACCGGTGCCATGTACCGGGCGCTCGCGTTTTTGGCCGTGCATTCGCGCAGCGAGGTGGATAACGAGAACTCGCTCGTGCGGCTGCTCGATCAACACCGCGTTCGCGTCAGCCTCGACCGCGAAGCGCCGCTCGGATTCCGCATCTTCGCGGGCGAGCGCGAACTGCAGCAGGACGACCTCGAATCGCCCGAGGTGACGTCGGTCGTCTCGACGATTGCCGCCCATCCGCTCGTTCGCGAAGCGATGGTCGCGCAGCAGCGGCAGATTGCGGGCGAAGGCCCGGTCGTCATGGCCGGCCGCGACATCGGCACCGTCGTCCTGCCCGGCGCGCCGTATAAGATTTATTTGACAGCATCCGTCGCGGCGCGCGTGGCGCGGCGGCAAGCGCAGCTCGCCTCGGCTGGTATAGACGTAAGCCGCGAAGAGTTAACGACCGAGATCGAGGAGCGCGATCGCTTAGACGAGAGCCGTCACATCTCGCCGCTCAAAAAGGCCGCCGGCGCCATCGTGATCGATTCGAGCGATCTGAGTGCCGCGCAAGTCGTGGATCGCATCTGCGCGGCCGTGCAGCGATGAACACCGCGCTCTACGACGGGGCGAAGTACTCGCTTTGGGCGCTGTTCGGAACCTTGTGGCGCATGCGCGTGCACGGTGCCGCGAACGTTCCGCGAAACGGCCCGCTGATCGTGGCGTGCAATCACGTCTCGTATCTGGATCCGCCGGTGCTCGGCACGGCGTGTCCGCGGCGCATCCAATACATGGCGAAGCAAGAACTTTTTAAGATACCCGTGCTCGGTCCGGCGATCGCTGCCGTCGGCGCGTATCCGGTCGATCGCAAAGGCTCGGCGGTCGCCGCGATCAAGCGATCCGTCGAAGTGCTCAAGCGCGGCGGCGCCGTCGGGATCTTTCCGGAAGGCACGCGCAACCGCGACGGTTCGGGAAGCGCGCAAAGCGGCGTTGCACTGCTCGCGTCGCTCAGCGGCGCGCCGGTACTGCCGGCGTGTATAACGGGAAGCGGGCGCGCGAATAAATTCGCAAAGATCGACGTGTATTTCGGAACGCCCATCGCGCTGCCGGCGGATCGCAAAGCCACGCGCGACGAACTCGAAGCGTTCAGTCAATCGATTCTCGCAACGATTCGATCGCTGCCGCAAGAGTATGCACGCTAACTCGTTCGAAGCGCATCTCGAAGATGCGATCCGATCCTATCGCGGCTCGGCCGAAGTGGCCGGGATGCTGTCGTATCACTTCGGATACGGTAACGGCCCCGCGCGGCAAGGCAAACGGCTCCGGCCGCGCTTGCTGCTGACGGTTGCGCGGGCCGAAGGCGGCAGCGAGGACGCTGCGCTCGATGCGGCCGCTGCGATCGAGATTCTGCATAACTACTCGCTCGTGCACGACGATATCGAAGACGGCGACGAGCTTCGCCACGGACGCAAAACGTTGTGGGCAGTGTACGGCATTCCGCAGGCGCTCAACGCCGGCGATGCGCTCTGCGCGCTCAGCTTTCTCGTGCTCATGCGCGCGGGAAACTTTCACCGCGACGAACGCGTACTGCAGATGGTTCGCTCGCTGCACGAAGCGCACGCGACGATGTGCGACGGTCAATCGCTGGATCTCGCGTTCGAACGGCGCGAGCACGTCGCGCTCGAGGAGTACCACGGCATGATCGCGGCCAAGACGGCCGCGCTGTTCGGCGCCGCCTCGGAGCTCGGTGCGCTCTGCGCCCCGTGCGACGCGCAGGCGGTGCGCGAGTATCGCGACGTCGGTTACGAATACGGGCTGGCGTTCCAGATCCAGGACGACTACCACGGGATCTGGTCCACCGCGGCCGCAACCGGCAAGGTCGCGGCCAACGACATCGCCCGGCGGAAATGGACGTTTCCCGTGGTCTGGGCGCTGGCGCAGCCGCATTCCGCGGCTCGCGACCGGATAGCCTCGGCCTATGCGGCCGGGCAAGCGCTCGATGCGGCTGCGGTGACCTCGGTCATCGAGGCGCTCGAAGAGGTCGGCGCCAAAGAGGCGGCTCGCGCCGCGATTGCCGAACATTTGAGCGTCGTCGAGCGGCACCCGGTTGCGGCCGTTCGCGATTTTTTGTTGAGTACGCTCGCGACGGAGAAGCAGCGGTGAGCACAGTGAAGACGGACCTGCGGGGCTTGAGCGCCGCCAACTCGGAGACATCCGCAACGGGGTGGCTGTGGTGGCTGCTCGCGGCGGGCCTGATCGTCCGTATCCTGTTCATGGGCCAGAGCGGCTTTGCGAACGACGTCAGTTCGTTCGAAGCGTGGTCGATGGCGCTCGCGTCGCACCCGATGTCGCAGTTCTACGCCTCGACGAGCTTCGCGGACTATCCGCCGGGCTATTTCTACGTCTTGTGGATCGTCGGCCACGTGTGGGCGGCGTTCGGTTCGCACGCGAGCATCGAACTGCTCAAATATCTCGTCAAGGTGCCGGCCGTGCTGTGCGACCTCGGCGTCGGCGCGATGATCTTTGCGCTCGTGCGCCGGTTTTCGTCCGACAAGATGGCGCTCGCGGCGGCGGCTCTCTTCATCTTTAACCCGGCGGCGATCTTTATCAGCGCGTCGTGGGGACAGGTCGATTCGGTCTCTTGCGGACTGGCGCTCGTGGGCATCTATTGGCTGCTGCGTTCGGACGACGCCGGCGAGTCGATGGCGCTGCGTTATACGCTCGGCGCTTGGCTCGCTTTAGGCTATTCGCTGCTGATCAAACCGCAAGCGGCGGTGATGGTGCCGCTATTTATTGCGTTTGCGTTTGCATCGCGCGAACGCATGGCCGAGCGGCTGAAGAACTGCGGCATCGGCATCGCGGGCGCCGTTATCCTCGTCTTTCTGTTGACGCTGCCCTTCCATCCGGCGGCCGACGCGTTCTCCTGGCTGTATCAGAAGTACAACTACGGCAAGAACGTCTATCCGTTCACGTCGGTCAACGCGTTCAACCTGTGGTCGATCAAAGATGCGTTTTGGCAGAAAGATTCCGACGCCGTTTTCGGCGTTGCCCAATACATCTGGGGGCTCGTCCTGCTCGTCGCGGCATGCGCGCTCACGATCGTACGGTATCTGCAGACGCGCACGCAGCGCGCGTTCCTGGAGTCCGCGGTGCTCATGGCGCTGGCGTTCTTTCTGCTCTCGACGCGCATGCACGAGCGCTACGTCTACGACGGCCTCGTCTTTTCGATCGTCTGCCTTCCGTTCGCGCGGCGCTACCTGGTCTCGGCGCTCGTGTATTCGTTCACGCTGTTCGTCAATCTGTTCTACTCGCTCAGCTACCTGGACGTCATGTCGCACCCGGTCGCCGGCAGCACCATCAACGCTGCCGACATGTGGCCGGTGGTGACGCATCCGCTTTCGTTCCTGAACGTCGCGGTGTTCTTCGTGCTGGGCTACGCGTTTTTGGGGCAGAGCGCCGAGCCGGCGGACGAAGAAAATGCCGGCATCCCGCTGTGGATGCACGCGCGCGGCTGGTTCGATCCGCGCGAAGGCCTGGCGTCGATGGTGTGGCCGCTGGACTATCTGCTGGCGGCAGGGCTGAGCGTCGTTTCGTTTATCGTCTCGTACGTCAACTATTGGCTGCCCACCGACAAAGTGTTTGACGAGATCTACTTCGCGCGCGCTGCGGAAGAGTATCTCAAGGGCCTGTACATCTACGAGAACACGCATCCGCCGCTGACGAAACTGATCATCACGTTCTCGACCATGCTGTTCGGCGGCTTGAACGGCGGCGACAACTCGCACGGCTGGCGGTTCATGGACGTCGTGTTCGGTGCGATCGCGGTTGCGCTCATCTATGCGTTCGCAAAACGTCTGACGCGCTCGACGTTGTTTGCCGGCTTCGCCGCGCTGCTGCTGATCGCCGACGGTATGCACTTCGTTCAGTCGCGCATCGCGACGCCCGAAGGCATCGTCGTCGTTTTTGCGCTCGGCACGCTGTACGCGTTCTACCGTTTTTGGATCGCTTCGCAATCCGTCGTGCGG
>DASSRQ010000172.1:0-2266 GCA_035701665.1 Vulcanimicrobiaceae bacterium | reverse complement strand
GCCGGATCGGCTCCTGCAACGCCGGAGAAGCCATAGGCCGTCGCGAGAAGATTCAGCACCGGCGGGATCATGATCGAGCCGAAGACGACGCCGAACAACAGCGCGACCTGCTGTTTCCACGGCGTCGCGTCGACGAGTTGACCGGTTTTGAGGTCTTGCAGGTTATCGTTGGCGATCGTCGCCGCGCTCAGCACCATCGACGTCACGAACAGCGCGAAGGCGATAAGCGCCAACTTTGCGTGCTGATCGGCATGCTGCGCGGCGAGCAGCAGAATCAGCGAGATGCCGATAACCGAAAGAATAGCCAATCCTGAAACCGGGCTGTTCGACGAACCGATGAGCCCGGCCATATAGCCTGAAACCGTTGCAACGATAAACCCGGCAACAAACACGTAGAGAACGGCAATTGCAACGAGCAGTCCGGTCATATGGGCGATCGGCGTTCCGGCGAGAAAGAGCGCAAGCAGCACGGCCATCGGGATGATGGTCAGCGCACTGATCAGCACGACCGTCCCGATCGGCATGTCGTGCTCCGTGCGCGCAAGCGTGTGTCCTTGACCGCTCGCTCGCATGCGCGAACTTTGAATCGAGCCCATGATGCCGGTCCATACCGGCTTTGCCAACCGCAGCAACGTCCAAATCGCGGAGATACCGATCGTGCCGGCGCCGATGAAGCGCACTTTGTGACGCCAAATATCGAGCGCGAACGTTTCCGCACCGGTTGCGGGCTGCGGATGCATCGCCGTGAGAATCGGAACGTAGATGCCCCACGAGATGACGAATCCGACCGCAATCGCGATACCGACTGCAAGACCGATCAGATGTCCGACGCCGAGCAGCGCGAGCGACGGACCGAAGCCGAGGCCGGTTGCAGCCGCACCGGATCGAAAATAGAATGCAATCTCGCCTGCAAACGCCTTCGTTGCGACGATAATCGCGAACACCGCGGAGACTATAGAACTCCACACGATCGCGACTAAACCTTGCGTGCTCTCTTCTTGTCCTTCGCGCGACTCGGTGCCCACTTTGAGCACCTCTGCGGCGGCGACGCCTTCCGGATACGGAAGATCCGAGTTCGTCACCAGCGCGCGCCGCAGCGGAATCGTAAACGTTACACCGAGAATGCCGCCCGCAACGCAGACGCCGAATGCCGGCCAAAACGGAAAGCCGGTCCACCATCCGACCATCAGCAGGCCCGGGATGACGAAGATGACCGACGAGATCGTTCCGGCCGAAGACGCCACCGTCTGAACGATGTTGTGTTCTTGAATCGTCCCCGTCTTGAACATCCGGTAGATCGCCATCGAGATGACGGCGGCCGGAATAGACGTCGCGAACGTGAGCCCGACCTTTAGGCCGAGGTACACGTTGGCTGCCGTGAACAGGAGCGTGATGACGGCGCCGAGCGCAACGCCACGGACGGTAAGCTCCGTGGTGGTGGCTTCGTCAGCGGCGCGGGACGCGGTAGCGGATTGCTGCATGGCGCGAAGTTTGATAGCGAGCCGCCGCTATCATGCCCCGCGCCGCATTCGAGCCGCTAAATGGTCTGCAAGGCCGTTCCGGGTGCCGCTTTGACGGGTTTGAGCGTTAGCCGCGTTGCGAGCATCACGAACGCCGAGCAGAGCAGCGTAAGCAGTACGGCGTCGTCGAGTACGCCGAGCACCGGAATGTCTCCGAAGACGTCGAGCGGGGAAATGATGAGCACGCCGAGCAGCGCGGTGCCGCCTTTGAGCACGGCAGGCACGCGCTCGTCGCGCATTAAGGGCAGAACGCGGCGCCAATTTCGGAGCGCACTAAAAAGCAAGCGGGGTGTGAGTGCCATGCAACGTGATACCCGCAGGGCGGCCACGAGTTTCACCCAATACGCCGGACATGGAACAGACGATGAAAACCGTTACCGAAGTGCTGCGTCTGCCTTCGCCCGCACCGCGCCCGCAAAGTTTGGCGTTCGACGGCGAGACGCTATGGATGGGATCGCTCGAGACCTGCCGCCTCTACGCTATCGACCCCATTCATTGGACGGTTCGCGAGGAAGCCGAAGCACCCGGGAAGCCCTACGGCATCACCGTCATGGGTGACGAACTGCGCGTGCTGCTCTCCGAAGGCGACGACGACACGCGGATCATTCGCCGCTTCATCCCCGGGCACGGCTTCAAGAAAGACGGCGCGATTGCATGTCCCGACGATTCCGGATCGCAGCTCGGCTACGACGGCGACCGCCTGTACGTCAGTCAGTGGTATAACAAACGCGTCATCTCGCTCGACG
>DASSRQ010000171.1:0-4597 GCA_035701665.1 Vulcanimicrobiaceae bacterium | reverse complement strand
GAACTGCGCATTCAAGGACAAGACGGCGAAATAGGCTACATCCTCGCACCATCACATTGGGGCAAAGGCATTGTGCCCGAAGGCGTAACCGCCGTTCTGGACTTCGCCCGGCGCATGGGGCTCCGACGAATACACGGCACGTGTGACCCCGACAACCGCGCGAGCATTCGCGTCTTCGAAAAATGTGGTTTTCGCTACACGGGCCGGGAACGAGCAGCGCTCCTGCGCCCGGCGCTTTCGGACAAACCGCGCGACTCAGAATGCTATGAAATCGTGATTCGGCCCACAGAGACCGCAAAGTGAACGATGTGGCCCGGAAAGATGAATGTCGCCGCTGTTCGGGAAGACGCGCATCGTGTTTAAACGTTTTGTTATCGCTGCTTTGGCACTCTCGCTCGCAGGCGCTGCGCCCGCCGCAACGCCGCCGCTGCCGCCTGGGGTCGAAGCGAAGATCGATGCCGCGGTAAAACGCGATGTCGCGTCGGGGCGTGTAGCCGGCGTTGCCGTGGCGATTTTGCGCGACAACAAGGCGGTTTTTGTCAAAGGCTACGGCCGCGCCAACCTCGAGCTCGCCGCGCCGGTGAACGGGAAAACCGTTTTCCGCATCGGCTCCTTGACGAAGCAGTTCACGGCGGCGGGCGTGTTGCTTTTGGCCGAACAAGGCAAGGTCAAGATCGACGACAAGCTCTCCCAATATCTCCCGGCCTTTCCGCGTGCAAACGAAGTGACGTTGCGCGATTTGCTCGACCATACGTCGGGAATTCATAACTTCACCGAATCGCCGGTGATCGATAAGATCTCGACGAGCGGTGCAACCGTGAACGAACTGGTCGCCGATATCGCCGCGCAGTCGCCGCTTTACGACTTTGAACCCGGAACGCACTGGTGGTACAGCAACTCCAATTACGCGATTCTTGGCGCGGTGATCGAAAAGGTGTCCGGCAAGACGTGGGCCGCCTTCATGAAGGCCGAGATTTTTGACAAACTCGGAATGTCCGATACCGCAGCGGATGATGCGCGCGACATTGTCCGCGCACGCGCTTCCGGATACACGCTGATCCATGGCAAAGCCGGCCAGTTTCGCAACGCCGATTTCACGGACATGAGCGTGCCTTATGCCGCCGGCGCGTTGCGCTCGACCGCGGAGGATATGGCGCGCTGGCATAGCGCCCTTTTCGGCGGCACACTTCTCAGCGCAGCATCGCTAAAGGAGATGCTCGCGCCGGGGCGCCTGCGCAACGGTGCCGAGACACAAACCGCGATCGCTTGGCCCGGCGGAAAAGCATTCGCACCGCCTCCGGGCTACGTTCCCGGCCCGTACGCCTTTGGACTGGACCATCACTCGGAGAATGGGCGGCGCATGATCGGCCACGACGGCTCGATAGCCGGATTCAATGCGCAAATGCAGACGTATGCCGATGAGGGCCTAACGATCATCGTTCTAACGAACACGGACGGAGCCGCGCGTCCGGTTGAAGGCGAATTGGCAACCATTTTAGCGCCTCACCGTTAAACGCGTCACGGGAACGATCTCCTCGACGTTTATCTGCAAACGGAGGAATACACGGAAGTGAAACAGATCGCGCTCGCACTTTCAATCGCGCTTGCCGTTGCTGCGCCGGGTCTCGCCGGTACGACCGGCGTTATGAACGGGTTCGTTCACGACGAACGCGGCAAGCCTGCAAAAGGTGCAGTCGTTATTGCGGCCTCTCCGAGCGACACGCAACGCACGTACACCGATAAGCACGGATTCTTTTCGTTTGCATCGCTGCCGCCGGATCTGTACACCGTGGAAGTTCTAAAGGCGGGCACATCGAACGCTTACGCAAGAGGCGCCAGAATAAACAGCGATCAGACGACGTTTCTGGACGTGCACTTTAATACGTTTCGACGTTGCCCTACCTGGGTGCAAGCAACGATCGCCGCCGATCAGCGAAGCGGCCAGTTCACGTCGATCGATCTCCGGCATACGGAAGCGTATCCGCCGAACACGGCGCCTCCGATACGGCTTCCGGCTGCGCCTCCGCGCGAGTACGGTATGTGTCTCTGAGATAAATTTAAGGCGGGGTCTTGGGCCCTTCGGCCATTCCCGCTAGAGGAATGAACAATGCAGAATGGAGCGGGAGGGCGTTTTTATGTTCAAACCCATGCTTCCACTCGCGGCATTCGCTCTGATCTCTACCACAACCGCATGCGGAGGCGGCCAAGCCCTGACCGGCGCTACCGCGGTTGTTCCCCAGGCACCGAGCACGCTTACGGTGACACGGGCCAATGGCGGAAAGCGCTTTTCGCAAGCGACCGAACACGCTCTCGGTACGGCAATTGCGACGATGCTGCAGCAATTCAAAGCTCCCGGGACCGTCGTCGGCGTTTGGTTCCCGAATGCAGGCAACTACGTTGCAACGGCAGGCACGTCCGACATTGCAACCGGCCATCCGATGCTCATGGCCGATTACTTCCGGATCGGCAGTATCACGAAGACGTTTACGGTCACGGTACTGCTCGAACTTGCCGACGAAAAGCGGCTCGGCTTGGACGATCCTATCAGCAAGTATGTTTCGGGCGTACCGAACGGGCAGAACATCACGCTTCGCATGCTTGCGAATATGACCAGCGGTCTGTACAGTTACACGCGCGATAAGGCGTTTCAAAACGCGCTATTCGGCAATCCGTATCGCACGTTCACACCGCGCGAGCTCGTGAGCTACGGCTTCACCCACGACGAAGTATTTTCGCCCGGTACCGGTTTCGACTACAGCAATACCAACACCGTACTGCTCGGTATGGCGATCGAAAGCGTCACGGGACAGTCGATGGGCGAGGTCTTCGCGGAAAAGATCTTCCGGCCGCTCGGCATGCAGCACACGGTGTGGCCGACGACTAACGCGATGCCGAGCCCGTTCGCGCACGGCATCACCGATCAAACGCTCGACGAGCATATCGCGGATGCGACCTTCTACAATCCGACGTGGGGGTTTACTGCGGGTCAGATCATCTCCACCCTGCAAGACGTCCGCACGTGGGTTAAATCCTATACGACCGGCTCGCTTATCTCTGCGGCGATCCAGCAGCAGCGGTTAACCTGGGTGACGTTTCCGCCGAATGCACCGGATCACGCGTATGGAATGGGCATCGGAATGGACCACGGCTGGCTCGGCCATACCGGCGAGCTTCCCGGCTACAACTGCGCCGGATACTACCTACCGTCGCAGGACGCAACGATCGTCATCATGGTAAACTCCGATCTTTCACTCGGCCGTCAAAATCCGGCACCCGCGCTGCTGCACGCAATAACGCAGATCGTCTCGCCGAACAACGTCACGACGCTCGCCGAACCAGTCAACGAGATGTAGCCGCGCTACGCGAAGCGCTTTGCGGCTCGCGCTTTGGCCTGAGCCGCAACCTCTTCGCGGTCCCGCGGGGCAGCGGACGTCGAGAGCGATGCAATCAGCTCCCGAGCGGATGCGGTAATCTCCTCAACGGCGCGTTCGAAGGCTTCGCTGTTGGCCTGCGAGGGTTTGCTGAACCCGGATATTTTTCGCACGAACTGCAGGCTGGCGTTCCGGACTTCGTCTTCGGTAGCCGGCGGCTCGAAGTTGAAAAGAGGACGGATATTGCGGCACATAGCCCGGTCCTTCGGCTCCCGGTCCTTTCTGAGCCTTTTGCACCGGCATGCGGGGCTGCGCGTTTGGTTGCAGAACGGGTAAGGATGAATTCTCTGGGTCCCTTCGCGCCCCAGCGTTTTTTGCTGCCGGCGTTTAGCGTTTTGTGGCTTGTGCTGCTCGCGGTGAGCTGGTTTCATGCGCCGACCTATGCCCTCGACGCGCAGATGAAGATCGGCAAGCAGGGGCGGACGCTCGTAATCGAGTCGCCCGGACCGGACCTCGCCCGGGCCGGCGTAAAGCCCGGCGATGCTATCGACGTGCCCCGGCTTTCATTTGCAGACAACACGCGTTTATTGTACGCCGGCGCACCCCGGGGGATGCTCTTCGAATTGCCGGTTCGCGGCGTCAGCGGCGATCGGATCGTCAGCGCTCGCGCTACGAGGGTTTTCCCGGCACCGAAGGCCGCAACGCCGCTAAAATTTTGGACCGAAGACGTCCCGCTGGCACTTTCATTGGTGCTGGCAGCTTTTTTGGGATATCGCCGGCCGGGCATCATGATCGCCGCCCTCATTCTGTTTATTGGCGGAGGCGGCATAAATTGGAACCGCGTCGCTGCCGCGGTTACCTCATGGCCGGACTGGCTGCTAAGCCTGACTTGCAAACCGCTAGCACTTGTGTGCACCATCTTTCCCGTACTCGTCCTCGCTTCGTTTGCAATCCGCTTGCCGGGCGACGAACCATCGCCTGAGAAACGCCGCGTCATCCGGATCGTTGACAGCGTCGTCATCCTGGGCTTTGTGGTTGAGGGCATGCCGTATTCAGCAACACTCAGCGCCATCTATCTGGTGTTCTCGGCACTTTTGGTTATCGCGGCCGCGATGCTCTCGTTACGATATGCGCGTCCCGTCGACCGCGCACGCGTCGCAGTCGTGTTTGCCGCAGTGATGATCGGCGGGGTCGGCTACGCAGCCGACATGCTGGTGGCCATCTTC
>DASSRQ010000170.1:0-2935 GCA_035701665.1 Vulcanimicrobiaceae bacterium | reverse complement strand
GCAAGAGCAGCGATAGCGATGCGCGGATGTTCGGCCAACGCATGGTGCGCGATCACACGAAAGCGAACGCGCAGCTCAAACTGCTCGCGCAAGAAACCGGGCTAACCGCCGTGTTCCAAAAAGGCGTCGCCAACGCGCCGGAAACCAGCGCAGGCATGCCGCCCAAACAATATCTCGCGCACGAAGTGAGCGACCATCAAACCACGATCGCTCTATTCGAAAGCGAAGCGGCAAAAGGTTCCAACGCCAGTTTGCGCGCCTACGCAAGGATGACGCTCCCGACGCTTCGCGCACACTTAGAGTTAGCCCAGCGGCTTAGCGGTACGCCTTAACCGTTTATCGAAACGCCGTGCATGACTGCACGTCCTTTTGCCGCGGCGCTTATCGCCGCATCTCTTTTGCTGCCGGAAGTTGCTCCGGCAGCGCAGCCGGGCATCGTCGGGTGGGCGCAGGGGCCGGCCGTCGCGCAGGAGTTGCGCTACGAGCACCTGATGATGAACGTTCCCAGCCCATCGCGCGCGATGGAGATCGAGTCGCATATCTCGCTGCTCCCGCATCGCGCCGGCACCCCTGCGGATTACAACACGGCGAAGTTTGTCGAAGCCCGTTTGAAGGCCGACGGATTCCAAACGCGCGTCGTGCCCTACAGCGTCTGGTTCACGCATCCCATCGAACAGCGCTTGGAGATCGTTTCACCTAAGCACGTCGCATTCGATCTGCTCGAAGGAACCGCGCCCCACACGAAGTGGGAGAAACTCGCGGGCCCCGCATTTCTTGAAAACTCCGGCGACGGCAACGTCACCGGCCCGGTGTACTACATCAACGCCGGTTCGAAGGACGACTTCCAGAAACTCGACGACATGGGCGTCAATCTGCGCGGCGCCGTCGTCATCGTTCGTTTGGGCGGAGGCGGCGGCGGTGCGCGCGCCTTCGATCCGTCGTTCAATCAGTACAAAGCCATGCAGCAGCGCGGCGTCGCGGCGGTGCTCGAGTTCATGGATCCCGCAACCAGCGGCTACGGCGGCGGCGAGATGTGGCCGCGCGGCAACTACAAGAACACGCACATGGCCGAACGCATGAGCGGACCCTCGCCGGCGAAAGGCGCGTTTCAAGGCGCACCTCCGGGCGACTTCACGCTGCCCGGACAGGCGCCCATTCCCGGCGTAAAACATCTCGCGTTTTCGAGCCTTCCGCACGCGACGATTCCCGAAATGAGCATCACGCAAGCCACGGCGCGTGCACTGCTCGCAGGCCTCGGCGGAAAAGCGGTACCGCAAGATTGGCATCCGATGTTCGAATTCGTGCAGCACGTCGGCGGCAACGAACGCGCGCACGTCGTCGTCAAGATGACGCGACACCTCACGACCATCTGGAACGTCTTCGGTCAAATCAAAGGCTCGGAGCAGCCCGATTCGATCGTGATGATCGGCAGTCATCGCGACGCGATGACGTTCGGCGCCATCGACCCCGGCAGCGGCACCACGGTCATGATGCAAGACGCCGACGCACTGCACAAGTTGATGCAGAACGGTTACCATCCGAAACGCACGATCGAGATCGCATCGTGGGACGGACACGAACTCGGCCTGTGGGGCTCGGCATCGTACATCTTCCAATACGGCCCGGAACTGCGCAAAAACGTTTTCCAATACATCAACACGGATCAGTTGACCACGGGTAACCCGTTCGTCATCAGCGCATCGCCCGGACTCTGGGCATTCATCAAACAAACCGCAGACGCCGTGAAAGGTCCGGACGGCTTGCCGCTCAGCGCGCACGACTCGAAAGAGCGTCCGTTGTTGAATCCGACCGGCGGCGGATCGGATCACCAGAACTTCGCGTACATCCTGGGCATTCCGAGTTCGTCGAACGGCTACTACGGCGCATTCGGCGCGCATCACACGGCCGAGGATAACGTCGACGGCCTGCGCACGTACGATCCCGGCATGCACGAAGCCGTTGCAACGGCGCAGCAAACGTTGATACAAGCGATGCGTGCAGCGGGCGCGACGGTCTCGCCGCTGCGTGTCGCGGAGATGCCCGCGCAGTTCGTGAAAGATCTGCCCGCGCTCGAAGCGGCGACGATGGGCAAAGTCGACACGTCGGCGCTATCGGCCGCGCTGAAAGCGTTTGCGGCAAGTGCCGCCGCAACGGATAAGGCAATGGAAGCCGCCGAGACATCCGGCAATACCGCAGCGATGCAGAAACTCGCCGCGCAAGAACAATCCGCGCGCGACGCGTTTTACGTGCCGGACGGTCTTTCGTTCAACAAGTACTACCACACCATGGACCGCGTGCTGGCGGCATTTCCGGAAGTGACGTTCGCCGGTCCCGATCCCAAGGCGCAGCAGGCGGCTGTGGATCGGCTCACCGCGGCGGTCAAAGCGGCAACCGTCGCACTTTCGCAGTAGGGCCCGGGGCAAAGACACCCTCGATCCACGTCAAATCGCTAGTGAGGCGTGAGGGCGAGGCGCCTCTCGCCTCACTAACGATTTAAGCGCTCGCTTAAATTGCCTTAGCATCCAGATTTTTGTATCGCGCTTTTTAAAGTAGCGAACGAGTGTAATCAGGAATACCCTGGATGCACCCATATGAACGTCCACGACTTAACGGCCGGGCAGCATGCTATTGCCGTCTACGAATCGCCCGCCGAACAAGCGCATCTCCTCGCAGCCTTCGTGCGCGAAGGGTTGGAGCGGCGCGAGCGGGTGCTGTATTTCAGTTATCGCGATTCACCGGCAGACGTTGCTGCGAGTTTGAACCGTCGCGGCGTACATGCGGACCGGGCCGTAGCTGACGGGAGCCTCGTGCTGGCAACAGCCGATACGACGTATCTGCGCGGCGGAGCATTCGATGCAAAAGCGACAAAGGCGGCGTGGTTCGATGCGATCGCGCATACCGTAGCAAGCGGATTCGACGTGATGCGCGTGGCCGC
>DASSRQ010000169.1:0-4632 GCA_035701665.1 Vulcanimicrobiaceae bacterium | reverse complement strand
ACCGTGGAACGGCAACCCGCGCGACGAGTATGGGACGCCCGGCCCGTATGAAGACGCCGTTCAAGGCACGGAGTTGTTTGAAGAGAACGGCCCCGAAAACTTCAAAGGCATCGACATTATGCGCACCGTGCGCAGTTTCGATCCTTGCCTCCCGTGCGGCGTGCACATGTATTTAGGCGGCGGAAAGACGCTCGAAACCGTGCACACGCCGATCGCCCCGGCAGGGTAGCGCGGTGATCGCGGATCGCCGGGCGCTCGACGTCGAAGAACTCACCGGCCGCGTCGAGTCGCTTCTGCGCGCCGCGAACTCACGCGCGGCCGACGAGCTGGTGCAGACGCTGGTCACGTTGTACGGCGAGGGATTGCGCCGGGTGCTCGATGCGCTGGCGGGCGCACCGGGCGGTGCCGATGTGCTCGACCGGCTTTGCAGCGATCCGTTCGTGAGCAGTTTGCTTATCGTTCACGATCTGCATCCGGTGCCGCTCGCCCAGCGCATCGAAGCGGCGCTCGATAAGGCGCGTCCGTACATCCATTCGCACGGCGGAAAAGTGGAGGTCGTCGCAATCGAGGGCGGTGTTGTAAAACTCCGGATGAGCGGCACGTGCGACGGCTGCCCTGCGTCTTCAGCGACGATGAAACTCAACATCGAGCGCGAGATCGCCCGCGTTGCGCCCGAGATTCTCGAAGTGCGGTCCGTCACGTGAACACCATGCCGCGCCAAATCGCCGGAGCCGAGGTGTGCGAGATGTGCGCGACACCCATCGACGAACGACATCCGCATCTCGTCGACATGCGCGACCGCCGGTTACTTTGCGCGTGCCGCGCGTGTCACATGCTCTTCGTTCCCGACGGCGCGGCGCAAGGGCGTTACCGGGCTGTCGGAACCCGCGTTGCCGCGCTGCCGCGCTCGCTAATCGACGGTCCGCAGTTCGATGCACTGCAGATCCCCATCGGCCTTGCGTTTTTATTCTTTAACAGCGCGACGAACCGCGTCGAAGCGTTCTATCCCGGCGCGGCGGGCGCAACGCAGTCCGAACTCTCGATGGATGCGTGGACGATGCTCGTTAGCGAAGAACCGCTGCTGCAGACGATGCAGCCCGATATCGAAGCGGCGCTCGTCTACCGGCGGCGCGGCGGTACCTCGGAGGCATACGTGGTTCCGATCGACGCGTGTTACGAACTCGTTGCGCTGGTGCGCATGGCATGGCAAGGGTTCGACGGCGGCGACGACGCGCGCGAACGCATCGAGGGATTCTTCGCGCGAATCCGGGGGCAGTGCGCATGACGCGCCTCCAGTTTGCCGTGATCGGCGCGGAAGCACAAACGTTAGCTGCTTCGCCGGCGATTCGCTTGCATCTGAAAGCGTCGGGCGAGGACCGGCCGGTGGCTGCGATCGCTTTGCGGGCGCGGATTCAGATCGAGCCGCCCGCGCGTACGTACTCGCCCGAAGAGACGAACGTGCTGGAAGCGCTGTTCGGCTCGCGAGAGCTCGGCGCGCGTTGGACGGCTCCGCTGCAGTGGCATGAAGCCTCAACCGTCATCGGGGCGTTCGAAACCGAAACGGCGTTCGATCTCGTCGTCCCATGTTCGTACGATGCCGACGTCACGTGCAGCCGGTATTTCACGTCGCTCTCAGGAGGAGCGATACCGATACGGCTCTTCTTTAACGGCACGATCTTCCGCGCCGATCCGGCGGGATTTCAAGTCGAGATGCTGCCGTGGAATCTGGAGTGCACGGCCCAGATTCCGCTCCAGACGTGGCGCGATGCCATGGACGCCTGTTTTCCGGGTCAGACGTGGATCCGCGTAAGCCGTTCGATGTACGACGCGCTCCAGCGCTATCGCGACGCGCACCATCTCCGGACGTTTGACGAAACGATCGCACGGCTGCAGCCTGAGGAGATCGCATGATTCCGCAGCAGGCGCGAGCCGTCGCCGATGCCGTGTTATACGAAGGGTTCATGCTGTTTCCGTACACGCCGGATGCGCTGAAAAACCACGACCGCTGGCAGTTCGGCGTTTTGATGCCGGCCGGATACTTGGATCTGAGCGAACCGTCGGCGATGCACGCCCAGCTGCTCTGCACCGGATCTACCGCGTGCATCGAAGTCGCTGCACGATTTCTTCAGGTGGAGGAGTCCCCGCAGGAGCGCGAGGTGCCGCTGCACCTGACGCTTTCCGGCCGCGCGAATACGGTGCCGTTCCGCTTCGGCGCGCTGCATGGGAGACTGCACTGCGAGTCGGTGCAGGACGGCGAGTACTATCGCATCGCACTGACGCTCGAAAATCTGACACGCATTCCGCCGACCGGCGAGCGTACCGAAGCGATTCGGGGCGCGTTTGCGAGCGCGCATTTGATCGCGTCGGCTGACGGCGGCGCGTTCGTTTCGTTGATGGATCCGCCGCCGGAAGCAAAAGACGCAGCCTTGCGCTGCCGCAACCGCTGGGTATTTCCGGTACTGGCCGGCGCCCGGGAACGTGACGAGCGCTTTTCGGCGACGGTACTCGCCTCGCCCATTATTCTTTACGACTATCCCGAGATCTCCGCGCAGAGCAAAGGGCACACGTTCGACGGAACCGAGATAGACGAACTCTTGATGCTCACGGTGGCTTCGCTAACGGATAAGGAGAAGCGCGAAGCGCGAGCCGGCGATCCGCGCGTGCGCGCCCTGGTGGATCGCGCCGAAGCCTCGGTGCTGGGCGAGCGGGTGCGAATTCATCCAAAGCGCAGCGCCGATGCGTTCGATATGTTCGCCGATGGCAAAACCGCCCGCGTGAAAGGCGTTCACGAAGACGTCGACGGCCGGACGTACGTAGCCGTGGTCTTCGACGACGATCCCGCATCCGATCTGCACGAATGGTACGGACGCTCGTTCTTTTACGAATTGGACGAAGTGGAGCCGGTGTCGTGAAGACGCTGATCGCCGGATTCGGCAATATCTTTTTCCGCGACGACGGCTATGGATGCGAGGCAGCGCGTTTCCTTGCGCGGGCAGGCCTTCCGGACGGCGTAACCGTGCGCGACTTCGGAATCAGCGGCTTGCACGTGGCGTTCGAGATGCTCGCGGGATACGATCGTGTGATTCTCGTCGATGCCGTCTCGCGCGGCGGCGCGCCCGGAACGCTGTACGCGATCGAGCCGGATGGAGTGCAAACGAACATACCGCCCGACGCGCACGCGATGCAGTTGGAAACGGTGCTCTCGCTGTACGAGCGCCTTTCAAAAGATCTCAGCGCCGATGTGCTTCCGACTATCGCCATCGTCGGCTGCGAGCCGGAATGCGTCGACGAGGGGATGGGGCTTTCGCCTCGCGTTGCCGCGGCGGTTCCGGCGACCGCTGCCCTGATCCAACGTCTGCTCGAACCATCGGGCGGGAGAACTCCCGTATGAGAAAGCGTACTCTTCTTACCGCGGCGCTCGTGCTCACGGCGGGCGCCTATGCGGCGCGCATGACGGCAAAGATGCTCGGCGAGTGGGCGCGGTACGAACGCATCCGCGAGATGTCGGATGAAGGACCGCTGCTGGAAGAGATGCCGAAGATCGCCGGCGAGACGCTGCTGCAAGAACGCGCGTTTGCGCGCGAGTTGATCTCGTTCACCTTCAAGTTCCCCGTCGAGATTGCGCGGTATCTGCGAATGGAGTCGATGTAGCGCCGTGTGTTTGGCAATTCCCGGCTGCATCATCGAATTTTCCGGCGAACAGCCGCTGCTGGCAAAGGTCGACGTCGCGGGCGTCCGGCGCGTCGTGAATATCGGCTTGCTCGCCGACGAACCGCTGAATATCGGCGATTGGGTGCTCATTCACGTCGGATTTGCGATGAGCAAGATCGCCGAAGAGCAAGCGCGCGACCAACTTACGATGATCGCGGCGCTCGGTGAAGAGCAGCAAGCCATGGACGAAGTGCGCGGGTACACGTTTACATGAAGTACGTCGACGAGTTTCGCGACGCGAAGCTCATCACGACCGTCGCGCGCGAGATCGAACGGACGGTCGACCCCGGTTATCACTACCGCATTATGGAAGTGTGCGGCGGCCACACGCACTCGATCTACCGGCATGGATTGCGCGATATTCTACCGTCGAACGTGCAGCTGGTACACGGGCCGGGTTGTCCCGTCTGCGTGCTGCCGATGGGGCGAATCGACGACGGTCTCTCGCTCACGCGCACGCCGGACGTCGTACTGACGGCGTTCGGTGACATGATGCGCGTGCCGGGAACGCACGGCACGCCGCTGGAGTACAAAGCGCGCGGCGCAGACGTGCGCATGGTGTACTCGCCGCTGGATGCGCTTCGTATCGCGCAGAACGAGCCGCACAAGCACGTTGCGTTCTTTGCTATCGGTTTCGAAACGACGGCGCCGTCGACCGCGCTTACGATCTTGCGCGCGAAGGCGCTGGGGCTGCAGAACTTCAGTGTCTTCTGTAATCACGTCACGATCTTGCCGGCTATCCGTGCTATTCTCGATTCGCCGGACATGCGGTTGGACGGCTTTATCGGCCCCGGGCACGTCTCGACGATCACGGGCTGCGCGCCGTACGAGTTTATCTCGCGGCACTATGGCAAGCCGGTTGTCGTATCGGGATTCGAGCCGTTGGATTTGCTGGAAGGCATTCTGATGGTCTTGCGGCAG
>DASSRQ010000168.1:0-2407 GCA_035701665.1 Vulcanimicrobiaceae bacterium | reverse complement strand
GATGACGCCGGCGTCGTTCTGAAGTGCCATGCGAACGTCGGCCGCGGTATTCGGATGAACGAACACCGCTTTGCCGTAGTGCTGCGCGCGCTGCGCGGCCGCGCGAAACACCTCGGGCCGCATCACTGTGTCCGGCGCGTTGCCGGATGCGAAGATTTTGATGGCGTCGGCGCCCGCTTCCACGAGCGCATCTACCGCACGCAGCGCGGAGTTCGCCGTGCTGGCCATCGGCATGGACGTCGGCACGATGCCCATCACGCGGCTGACGGATTCCGGCGGAGGACCGCCGGGCGGCACCAGCCCCGGGCCGGTTGTGAAGATGCGCGGCCCCGCAACGCCGCCGTCGATGCGAGCGCGCAGTGCGGACGTGTTCGCAATCTCCGACGAAAGATCGAAGACGCCGGTAAAGCCGTAGCGCGTAAAGTCGCGCAGCTGCGCCGCGAGTTCGTCGTCCGGAATGCCGGCAGCTTTATCCCACTTACGCTCGAAGAAATGCACGTGCGCGTTCCAGAACCCCGGAACGATGGTGCAGCCCGTGCAATCGAGGATATCCGCGCCGTCGGGAAGCGACGCGGGCTGCGCCGGGCTTACTGCGGCGATGACTCCGTTGTCGACGACCACCCAACCGTTCAGCGCGCCGGTCAAAACGAGCGGTTTCAAAACGTTTTTTTCGTATCCAAAAGAATGGTAACCGGTCCGTCGTTGACGAGCTCGACGTCCATGTGCGCGCCGAAGACGCCGTATCCAACGTGCAGGCCCGCGTTCTCGAGCAGTTTCCCGGTCCGCTCGTAAAGCGGTTTCGCGGTCTCTTCGCGCGCTGCGGTGATAAACGACGGCCGGCGGCCTTTGCGCGCATCGCCGAGCAGCGTGAACTGCGAGACGAGCAAGACGCCGCCCTTGGCCTCCAGCACGCTGCGGTTCATCAATCCCGCTTCGTCTTCGAAGATGCGCAGATTGGCGAGTTTTTCCGCGACGATCTCCGCATCGCGTTCGCTATCGTCAACGCTTACGCCGAGCAGCACCATCAAGCCGTGCTGCACCGCTCCGGTTACGGCGCCCTCTACCGTCACCTGCGCGCGCGAGACGCGCTGCACGACGGCACGCACGTTACTTCGAGAAGACGCTCGAGAGCGCGAACATCAGGTTTTCGCGGCGTTCCGCGACGCGCCGGTAGAAATACCCGGCCCAGTGCGTTCCGAACGGAACGTACACGCGCAGGTTGTACCCCTCGTCCACGAGTTGTTTCTGCAGCGCCGGACGGACGCCGTAAAGCATTTGAAACTCGAACTTGTCTTTGCCGATGGCGTTCGCGCGGGCGTAGCTTTTCACGAGTTCGATCAAATCGGGATCGTGCGTAGCAATGCCGGGGTACGGCCCGTGCGAGAGCAGTGCCTGCGCGCACTCCATATATTGCTTGCGGATCTCGCCCATGTCTTTGATCGCGAGCTCGGGCGGCTCGTTGTACGCGCCTTTGCAGATACGCACGCGCGCATTCAACTCGATCGCGCGCTGCACGTCCGCCGGCGTACGTTTCAAATACGCTTGAAGGACCGGCCCGACGTTCTTGTGCGTTGCGAACGCGCGCTCGAAGATGCGCAGCGTCATCTCGGTCACCGGCGTGCCTTCCATATCGATGCGCACGAACGGATCGGGATTTTTCTCGCGGGCGTAGTCTAGAATCGTCGTCAGGTTCTCGAGCGCGAAGTCTTCGTCGACGAGCATGCCCATCGCCGTGAGTTTGACCGAAACGTTGCTGCGCACGCCGGTCTGCGCGATCGCGTCGGTCATTCGCAAGTACGCGTCGCGCGTTTTTATCGCGGCTTCGCGTTCCAGCACGTCCTCGCCCAAGAAATCGAGCGTCGCCGTCATGCCCGCGGCGTTGAGTTCGCGAACGGCTTCGATGGCCGTATCGATCGAATCGCCGGCAACGAAGCGTTTTGCCAAAAAGAAAAACCGGCGAGAGAAAAGCGAGTCGGGAGCAAAGACACGGTCGAGTAACGCCATCGGGCCCGCTTATACGACGCGGCGGCGGAGCGCCCATTGTGCGGCGAGCACAAACGCGGCCAATACGACAAAACCATACGAGAGCGCAAGTGCCGGACCCACGCCCTGTGCCGAGAGCGTGACGTAGAGCTGTACGGGAAGCGAAGACGGGTGGTACGCGAGCACGGACGTCGCTCCGTATTCGCCGATGGCGCGCATCCAGGCGAGCAGCACGCCGGCGAGCACCCCGGGCGCCGCGAGGGGCAAGGCGACGCGGAAGAAGACGCCGGCGGGCGAGGTTCCAAGCGTGAGCGCGCTCTCTTCATAGGAGCGGTCGACTGCGGCGAACGCGGCCGCGGAGGTGATTGCCACCAGCGAGCCCGCCACGAAAAACTCCGCGGCCGCAACGCCCCAAAGGCTATCC
>DASSRQ010000167.1:0-6395 GCA_035701665.1 Vulcanimicrobiaceae bacterium | reverse complement strand
ACTACAGCAACGCCTACGCTGTCAACCAGTACCTCGCCGACCACGGCTTCGTCGTGCTGTCGGTGAATTACCGCCTGGGCATCGGCTACGGCCACGACTTCCAATATCCGGAGCACGCCGGCCCGCAAGGCGCTTCGGAGTACAACGACATCGTCGCGGCAGGGAAGTATCTGCAGTCGCTGCCGGGCGTCGACGCGAAGCGCGTCGGCATCTACGGCGGTTCGTACGGCGGCTATCTGACGGCGATGGCGCTGGCGAAAAACTCCAACATCTTCAAGGCCGGCGTCGATCTGCACGGCGTGCACGATTGGTCGGATTTTCCGGAGTGGAGCGATACGGGCAATCTGCACCGCTATCAAGTGCCGAATACCAAGGCATTTTTGAAAACCGCTTGGTTCTCGTCACCGGATGCCTATGTCTCGACATGGCGTTCGCCCGTGCTGCTGATTCAAGGCGACAACGATCGTAACGTGCGCTTCCACCAAACGGTCGATCTTGCCGAACGGCTGCGCCTGGCGCACGTGCCGTACGAAGAGCTGGTGATTCCGAACGAGATCCATGGGTTCTTACGCTGGCAGAGCTGGTTGGATGCCGACACTGCGGGCGACGCGTTTCTTTTGCGGTATTTGAAACCGTAAGAGTAGCCCACGGCCGCATTACGCTCGACAATAACCGGCATCGCAGCGCTGCTGTTTCTAGCAGCGCTGCTTTGCGCGCGCGCTGCAGCCGGCCAGCCGTATTACCTACACGCTAAGATGAGCAGCGCCGTTCTTTCGACGTTTTGGGGCCAACGCGTGCAGATGGACGGCTACATTCTCTTACCGCCATCGTACTACCGCGAGCCGCAGAAAACGTACCCTGTCCTCTATTGGATCGAGGGCTTCGACGGCAACGGCGCAGTTGACAGCGACGATAATCGCGGATTTGAAGGCGCGATCAGCGCGCTGCATAGCGAGTTCGTCATTGTCTCGCTCGATGGGATGTTCAACGGCGGACATCAAGTGTTCGCCGATTCGCCAAACAACGGTCCATGGGGAGAAGCATTAACGACCGAATTTATCCCGTTGACTGAAAAGGAATTCCGGGGAGATGGAACGCGTTTTGTGGCCGGACATTCGTCGGGCGGTTGGAGCGCAATGTGGCTCCAAATCACTTACCCGGATCTCTTCGCTGGAGAATGGTCGCTTTCGCCGGATCCGCTTGACTTTCGAGACTTCATGGGGCCGGATATAACGCAAACGCCGCCTCAGAACTTCTTCACCGACCGCCACGGTAAGGACTACGACCTCGACGGACAGCCCCTGCGCTCTTTCGTGCGGGATCCCTGGTGGGGCAAACGCCAGTATGACTCGTTTGAAAGTGTCTTCAGTCCCGCGGGACCAAACGACAAACCGCTGCAACTGTTCGATCGCAAGACCGGCTTGATAAATCCGGCCGTACAGTCTTATTGGAACGAACACTGGAACATTGCAGCGCTGGTGCAGCGGCAGTGGCCGGCTCTCGGCCCGAAGCTCGCGCATAAACTGCATGTCATTGTCGGCACCGGCGACACGTTCGGCTTGGATCGTCCGGTGCGGTTATTTCAGAAAGATCTGGATGCACTCCCAAATAGCGACGCCGAGTTCGACTACGTTCCCGGAGCCGATCATTGGGGCGTTTTTAAGTGGAAGGGTAACGCCTTCGCATATATTTTAGGAGAAGCAAAAGCCTTGTTGACGGCTCCGGCACACTAGCCTCCGCCACCGCCCGGGCCTGCGCCGCACTGATAATCGAGCGTAATACTGCAAGCGCGCAGCCGCACGCGCGCGGTCTTTCCCGACACGTTGAGATTAACGGTTTGTTCGGGCACGTCGTGCGACGAATATGTGAGCCGCGCGCTTCCCGGATGCAGCCCGCTAATGCGGAACGCACCGCGCGCGTCGGATGTGGCGTGCTTTCCCGCAATCGAGACGTGCACGCCCGCCAGGGGCTGGCCTGTCGTTTTATCGAGGATCGTTCCGATGAGGGTAGTTGCTAGCAGTAGGTTGAGCATTACCCGTGCCTTCGATTCAGCAGCGCCGTTGCGCTGCTTTACTCAGGCGTGCTTCGATCGCGTAGCGCGTTTAGCGCGGAGCATCCTGGCCGGATGCCAGGACGGGCTCAGCATGACACCCAACACACACACACACACACGCTCATCCACACACTTATGGTGAAGCGCTAGGTGCCGGTGACGGCGATGCGCCCGGCGGCGGACCGCCGGGGCCACCGCCGGGGCCGCCTTGGCCGTTACGCGGCTGCGGGCGGACCAGATAAAGACCCAACGCCGGCGAGTAGTTCAGCGAGGGCGCATTCGCGCCGTCCAGACCCTTCTTCGCGAGATCGTCGCGCGCAGCGGCTGCCACGCGGCCGCAGTTGAGAATCGCGGGCACTGAACCGATGTCCGAGGGTTCCAGCGCATACCACGTTCCGCCGCTCGCTGTGTGCGGCGTGATAGTCCATGCCGGCGCCGCAGCGTTACTTGCAAAGTGCGCCTGCAGCTGCGAGAGCGCGGTCTGCGCAGCGGCGTGCATCTCCGCCGTACACAGCGTTCCGACGTTGTGCAGTTCGAACGGCGTCTTCGGCGGCGCCGCCGGCAGCGCGTACAGACGGAAACTCTCTGCTCCGGCCTGCGGCGGACGGCGAACGAAGTACAGTCCGACGGACGGCATGAAGTTCACGGTCGGCCTGAAGAACATCGCGGCGCCTGCCGACGGTGCGACGTACAGATTGCGCTGCTGCGCCGTTTGCAAGTCGGCCGCGTGGAACGTGGTGCAGCCGAAGATCGGCCGCATCTGCGCCGTTTGCGTAAGCGCAAGCGAGAGCGCATACGTCGTGCCCATCGGATGATACGTTACATTTACGCCCGGAATCGACGCGGCCGGCACGGTCTGCGGATACGTGCCGTTCTTCTTCAGCGATTCAATTTGTTGCGTATAGGCTTTGAGCGAATCGAGCAGCGGCTTCGCCGTCTTCTGCGCGTCGGCCGTACATAACGGCGTCGTATTGATAGCGAACGGATCCGCCGGCGGCGTCGAAGGCAGCGGCGCACCGAATGCACCGCGGAACCCGCCGCGTCCGCCGCCCGGTCCGCCGGGCCCTTCGCCCTCACGCTGCGAGAGCAGCGGCGAGGCGGCTGCGGGCTGAACGTTCTGTCCGAAACGCACCGTATACGTCAGCGAGATCTGCTGCGGCGAGTTGGGACGCGCGATCGTCGGAATCTGCGTGCCGCCCAAGGTGGTATACGGCACGGCCCACTGCGAGCTGGCCATAGTACCGGAATACGTATTGAAGATATTGCTTGCCGCAAGCGTCAGATCGCCGCGTTCGAGGTGCAGATTGACGCCTGCATCGACGGTGGTATACGCGGGCAGATTCTGCTGGTTATTCGCGCCCGTGTAGTTCGCGTCGGCCAGCCACTCGACGGCCGAACGCGGCGCCTTGTAATCGAGCGTGATGCCGGCGCGGTGCAGCGGAACGTTCGGCAGCTGCGAGCCCGGAATTGTGATCGAGTACGGATTGTTCAAGCGCACGTCGCCGCTGATGGCCTTCGCAACCTGAATGTTGTAGAACGGCTGCAGTACGAGATTGCCGAGTTGATAGAATCCCGAGAGCTGCGCGCCTTCGTACACGCGCTGCACGCCGCCGATGGGCGTCGAGAAATACGTGTATTGGCTGACGTTCGAGGGAGTGAACGGCAGCGGGTTGCCGCATGCATCGACGAAGTTGTTGTAGACGTTGTCGAAGTAGCCCGGCGGAAAGATGCCGCCGGCTGCGAGGACGGAACCGTTGACTTGCGTCGGAAGCACGACGTCGCGCTGCGTCTGACGGTAGAACGAAAGACTGGTTTGACCGAAACGCGCCTTGTGCGTGTAACTGAGCCGCGTCGACGTCGACGAATTCGCAGCCGGTTCGTCTCCCGGTGCGTTTCCGTAGGCGACGTCGCCGTTGTTGCACGTAAAGCGCAGCGACGACGGGTCGCTCAAGACGCCGAAGCGTCCCGGGCCGGCACCGTTGCCTCCGACGTTGTACGAGAGTGCGTACGAATCGCTGGTGGTCGGCGACCACTGCGTGCCGACGCCGAGCAGCACCGACGACGAGGCGTTCGACGACTGGCTCACGCCGACCGAATCGTTAAAGCGCAATTTGGTGTTCGCGCGGATCGAATCGTTGATCGTCAGCGCCGAGTACCGCGTCTTCTGGCCGCCGAAGATGTAGGGCGCCGCCGATGCGACGAGCGGCGTAAATGCGCTCGAGGTTCCCGACGTGTACGCGTTGACTGAGATCGTGTGCCGGTCGCGTGAGGGCAAAATCGCGTTGAGCGAAAAGCCCTGTGTATTCATCGTCGACGACGAACCGGTCGGCTCGGCGACGCCCGCAACGTAGCGGTCGAGTTCGTTTCGCGTCGAGTTGTTGTTGAACCCGTAGGCTGCAAACTGAAACTGCGTCTCGCCGATCAGCGCGCTGTCCGCAAGCGAATACATGTTGAACGTCGTACCGAAGCTGTTGCCCGGACCGTAGCCGCACGGCAGCGGGCCCGTCAGCTGCGCGCAGATCAATTGCGATCCGTTCACCGAATGCATGAACGTACCGGTGAGCGTCTGACTCTCGCTGGGTTGATAGCGAAGCTTGATCATCGATCCGATCGCTTGGCTATCGCCGTCATGCGAGTAATCCAAGCCGCTGGTATCGAGGAACGTCTGGCCGTCGAGCAGACTGGGCGAAAGACGGTACGAGTGCATGACCGCGATACCGAATTTACCGACGGTACCCGTCTCGCCGAACGAGTAGTTGTTTTTGCCGTAGCTGCCGGCGGAGAGCGAGAACTGGCTCTGCCACGAAAGCGTCGGCGAGAGCGTATTGAAATTCACGCCGCCTGCAAGTCCGCCTATCTGCGGTCCGAACGAGACGCTCGAACGTGTAAAAAGATCCGTGCCTATCGCGCGCAGATTGCCGGCGGTGCCCGGTGCATTGAGCGGAATGCCATCGAGCGAGAGCGCCGTCTGGCTCGCGTCTTGTCCTTCGAGCGAAACGGTTTGCGTGGCGTCGCTGTCGCTGCTGGAGGTCGAAACGTTCACACCGGAGAGTTTGCCGAGCGCGTCGGCTAACGTATCCGAGAGCTTTCGCTGCGCGCTGTTCGAATCGACGGTATTCGTCGTGACGGTCGCCGTGGATTTCGACGTCACCGACGCAATCGTTCGCAGGCCGCTCGTCTGGGAAACCGCAAGGGCGACGGTGACCGTAACCACGCGGCCGTTCGTCACTTCGAAGTTTTCCGACGTGACCATCTGGTAACCGCGAGCAGAAACGCGTGCGCGGTAGATGCCGTCCGGCACCTCGGTGAATCGCACTTTGCCGTTGTCGCCGGTGAACTCGCTGGTGATGACCGGACCGTCAAGCATCACGCGCGCGAGCGCCACGGGTGCTTTGGTGTCGTTCTTCTGCACGACGATGTCGATCTCGCCGGTGTCGGATTGTGCCAAAGCCGGCACGGCGCCGCAAAGGAGCGACAAGATTGTAAAGAGCGAGAGGACGCGTCGAATCATCGGAATCGTTTTACCACAAGAAGCTTGAGAGGAGGCTGAGGCGGCGGCGTTCGGCTAGTTTGGAAACGCGAGGCGCACCGTCGTGCCGCGCCCGGGCGTGCTGTCGATAGCGATAGTACCCCCCGCACGCTCGGTCGCCCGTTTAGCGATAGCGAGGCCCAGCCCCGTTCCGGGAATCTCACCGCGCGCATCGCCGCGGTAAAAGCGCTCGAAGGCATGCATGCGCTCGAAGTCGGACATGCCGGGTCCTTCGTCTTGCACCGCGAGCACGGTGCTGCCGTTTTCGCGGTAGGCGCGCAGATGGATGGGCGCCTGCGGTGCATATTTCAGCGCGTTTTCGATCACGTTCCAGATCGCTTCGCCGATCTCGGTGCGGTCGGCGAAGATCTCGCTCGCGCCGTCCACTTGATAATCGACCGTACGCGCTTCGTCCATCCGGCGAGCGGCGTCGGCCTGATCGCGCAGCAATGCCGCGATATCGATGGGCTGCGGCTCGGGCGGCGTATCGGAATCCATGCGCGCAAGACGCATCAAGCGGTCGATGAGCCCGCGCATATGCTCTTTTTCCAGAGCCATCGTGCCGAGAATCTGTTTTGCGACCTTAGGTTCGCTGATCGCGCCGCGCCGCAACACGTCGATATAGCCGGCAATGACAGTCAACGGCGTGCGCAGTTCGTGCCCGGCATCGGCGACGAACTGCCGCATGCGCGACTCGGTGCTGCGCCGCTCTTCCATTGCGGAGGCAACGCTGGCGGCGGCGTCGTTGTATGCTTGCGTCAGCGTGGCGATTTCGTCGCCGCGCGCGGTGATAAACCGGCGCTGCGTATAGTC
>DASSRQ010000166.1:0-3479 GCA_035701665.1 Vulcanimicrobiaceae bacterium | reverse complement strand
GCGCCGTTAACATTACCGTAAAGTGCCCTGCACATGACTCTACGTCCGGTGTTACGCCCAGGCGTCAAGCGGACAGAAAGTGACCGTTCGCAAGGCGCAGACGGGCTCGCCCCGCCAGCCTGCGCGCCTGCGCGAAGTCTTCCCGCTGCGCTGCAATCGCGGCGAGGGACTCCAAAACGAATGCGTAGCGATCCGCAAGTGCTTGCACTTGCGAGGCGTACCACGGCTGCACGCCTTCATACTCGAGCAGCGCGCCTGCATAGAGACGCGTGCATGCGCGCAGATGCATCTCTGCCTGCGCCGTGTCGTTCTGCGCGATAGCTTTTTGCGACGCATCGCAGTGCGCGTTGAAACGCCGTACGTCGCAAACGACGTTCTGCAAGACGATGCCGACGTCGGGAGACGTGCGGAAGTAAGCCTCCGCTGCTGCCGTACCCGCGGCTGCAGCGATCGCTTTACGGATCGTACTGCACGCGGTGCGCACGCTTTGCGAGGCCTTATGCCGCGGCGTTCCGGGCCAAAACATCGCTGCGAGCTGCTCGCGCGTAGCGCGTCCACCCGGAGCCAGCAGCAGATACTTGAAGATCTGTCGATCGCGCCGCCGCACCCACGGAATCGGACGCCCGTCGATCTGCGCGTCGAACCGGCGGAACAACCGCACCGTCATGCGCGGCGTCGGCGCCGGCGGCTGTTCGGCAGAACTTTTAAAGCGCGGATCGAGGGGCCGGTAGAGGCGAAAAACGCGTGCAGCGCAGGGTAAAACGTGCAGTCCGTGCTCGCGAAGATCGTCCAGGTGCGAGGCTTGCGCGGGCATCGATCCGCTATAAACACGCCAGAAGAGATCGCGTTCGAACACCGGCAGGCGCGCGACTTCGTTTTCGATGAGGTCGCGCAAAAACGCATCCGAACGCTCGCGCCACAGCACGAGCCCGTGCAGCACGCCGGTTTGTTCTGCTTGCGCAGTGCGCAGTGCACCCGCGACGGCGAGTGCCCATCCATCCGTTTGTTCGAGCAGTTGCGCAACGTGCGCTTGCGCGCACGAAACGCCGAACGTACCCGCGAGTTCGGCCGCTTCGACGTCGTCGAACGCCATCTGCGAACTGTCCAAAACGACGCCGTAGCCGCCCTCGCTAATCTCTTTTAAGCGCAACCGCCGCGCGGACCGGCCCGCTAGAACGATCGCGTTCTCGCCCTCGCGCGCCATATACAGCAGAGCGTCGATCGTTTCGGGCGTTGCGTTGTCGGCGTCGTCGATAACGACTTCGCGCCCGCGCCACGCGCGCGCCAACAGCTGAATCGCTTCGTCGGCTCCGGCCGGCGCGTCGTGCGCGCCGATGGCCTCGGCCAGCCGCGCGAAAAATGCCGCGGGCGTGCAGTTTTCGGGAAGCGCACAGTACGCCAGCTGCCCCTGCGCGCTCCGAGCGTACGCGAGCAGCATGGTCGTTTTTCCCGTGCCGGACGGCGCGGCGATGACCCGCGCCGGATAGCCGGAAAACGCGTGCATCCAACGGTCGAGACGCGGACGGATAACCGTCAACGGTGCAAGGCGTGGGGCGCCTGCAAGGCTGCACTCCATGTTTCGATAGTAAAGCGCTGCAGGCAAGCGGCCTATGAACAAATTGTGAAGAGATTGCGCCGCGATGTTAATGGAACGTATATAGTGGTGTTGCATTAAAAGCAAGCGCCACATGTAGCGCCGGGGCGTTAACTTGCGGCTGCGTAGTCCTTGATGCGCTGTACGCCTTCGCGGAACTGTTCGGAAGACGAGACCCACGATAACCGCAGCCACCCTTCGAACGACGCACCGAAGGCTGAACCCGGGATCGCGATCGTGTCATAACGGTCCGCCAAATCCAGCGCCGCCTGCAGCGAGTTCGCTCCCTGCGGCAAACGCACGCACGCGTAAAAACTGCCGTCGGGCGCGATGTGACGCATGCCGCTTTCGCGCAGAACATCCGTAATCTCGCAGGCGCGTGTTTGATACCATCCGGCATGTTCGCGCAGCGCGTTTTCCTTGAACACGTGCAGCACCGTCTGCTGCGAAAACGTGTCTGCACAAGACGTAAGCCACGCGTGGACTTTGACGATTGCCGCTATCGCCTCTTTCGGCCCGAGCGCCCAGCCCAGACGTAAACCGGTAAGCGCATTGCTCTTGCTAACGCTATTCGTAACGATCGTATGCGGGTACACGGACGCGAAGTAACCGGCGTTCTGTACGAACGTTTGCTCGCGGTAGATCTCATCGTGGAGGATCCAGACGGGCTCGCCGTCACGCTGCTGCAGCACGCCGGCAAGCGCGAGCATCTGCTCGTTCGTAATCACACGCGCCGTCGGATTGCAGGGCGAGCAGATGACGATCATTCGCGTTCGCGGCGTAAGCGCAGCGGCGATGCGCTGTGCGTCGAAGGCAAATCCGTCCGCTTCCGCAAGCGAAACGCGCTGCACCGCGACACCTTCCAGCGCGGCCATCTTCGCGTACGATGGAAACGCCGGCTCGACGACGAGCAGTTCGTCCTTCGCCGGATCCAGCAGCGCCTTGATCGTCGCGTATGTCGCTTCTTGCGATCCCGTCGTCACGCAGACGTTCTCGGCGTCCTCGAGCCCGCGATACGCGTAGTGGCGCGCGATCGCGGCGCGCAGTTCGGGATCGCCGGCGTTCGCCGTGTAGCGCAAGCCGCGCTCGAGCGCAAACGTCATGCCTGCGCGCAGATGCGCTGCTTCCGGCATCAGGGACGGTTCGCCCAATCCCAGATCGATCGACCCCGGTTTGCGCCTTGCAGCGATCTCGCGAATCAGCGATGCGGATATCTCGTTGACCCGAGGGTTCAAACGGCGACCTCGTACTCGCGCAACACCGCATTGAGCGAAGTTTTGCGATCGGTAGATTCGCTGCGCGTTCCGATAATGAGCGCGCACGGAACGCCGAACGTTCCGGCGGGAAACGCTTTGGGAATCGTCCCCGGAATGACGACCGCGCGCGCCGGAACGACGCCTTTGCCCACCAGCGGTTCGCTGCCGCGCGCGTCGACGATAGGCGTGCTCGCAGTCAAAACGACGCCCGCCCCCAGAACGGCTTGCGTCTCCACGCGAACGCCTTCGACCACGATGCAGCGGGAGCCGACGAACGCGCCGTCTTCAATAATTACCGGCGCTGCCTGCGGCGGCTCGAGTACGCCGCCGATACCGACGCCGCCCGAAAGATGCACGTGTTTGCCGATCTGCGCGCACGACCCGACGGTGGCCCAGGTGTCGACCATCGTGCCCTCGTCGACGTAGGCGCCGATGTTCACATATCCCGGCATCAGAATGGCGCCGCGCCCCAAAAAGCTGCCGTATCGCGCCACGCCCGGCGGCACGCAGCGCGCGCCCAGCTCGGCATAGTTCGACTTGGTCGGAAGCTTATCGTAAAACGTTAGCGGTCCGGACTCGAACGCCGTGCTCTCGCGGCGCTGAAAGTAGAGCAGAATCGCTTGCTTGAT
>DASSRQ010000165.1:0-4829 GCA_035701665.1 Vulcanimicrobiaceae bacterium | reverse complement strand
ACTGAATCACGCATGTTTGATCGACGGCATCCGCGCCTGCGGCAAGCCGCGAGAGATCTTTGCGCACGCAGCGCTCCCGCCGCGTTCGCAACGTACGTCGCCGGCGTTGATCGTTAGCGAGTCGCTGTTCGGCATGGACGGAACCATCGCGAATGTCGAAGCTTACGCAGCCGATCTGAACGACGGGGACATCCTTCTCATCGATGAAGCGCACGCGCTCGGCGTGTTCGGTCCGGAAGGCGCCGGATTTGCGCGGGAGTTGAACGATCCGCGCATCGTCATTCTTGGCACGCTCGGCAAAGCGATCGGCACGGCGGGCGGCTTTATCGCGGGCCCTTCGGCGCTGATCGAAGTGCTAATCAACGCGGCGCGCACATTCGTTTTCGACACGGCACCGCCGCCGGGCTTAGCCTTTGCTTCGCGCGTCGCTATCATGCTCGCGCGTTCGGCCGGCGATCGCCGCGCGCGACTCTTTTCGAACGTCGAGTATCTGCGCGAAGCGCTGCGCTCCGCAGGTGTCGCCGTCCCCGAACGCGCGACGCCGATCGTTCCGATCGTGCTCGGAAGCGAAGCCGCAGCGCTCGCGGCGATGCAGCATGCGCGCGAGAAGCGCGTCAACGCACCGGCGATCCGGCCGCCGACGGTTCCGGCGGATAGTTCGCGCCTGCGGATTTCGGTTCGCGCGGATCACTCGCGCGAGCACTTCGATATGCTCATGGACGCTTTGGCGTGCACCGTTACTTCGTAACCGGCACCGACACGGAGGTCGGCAAAACACGCGTCACCGCCGCGCTTGCCGCCGCGCTGCGCATCGACGGTCAATCGCCGACGATCGTGAAGGTCGTTCAGACGGGCCTAGGACCCGGCGAACCGGGCGATGCAGCGCACGCAGCGCGTCTTGCCGGCGTGCGGCATCTCGAACTCGCGCGCTTTCGCAAACCGGCCGACCCGTGGTCCGCCGCGCTCGCGGAACCTGCGCCGTGCGTGTACGCGAGCGATCTCGCGCATGCGATCGACGCCGTCAAAGGCTCGGTCGTCGTCGAAGGCGCCGGCGGCCTCGCGGTGCCGCTCAACGCAAACGAAAACTTCGCGTCCGTTGCGGCGCTTGCGAAGTTGCGCACGATTCTGACGGTCGGACTGCGCCTGGGCTGCATCAACCACGCGCTGCTCACCCTCGTGCTTTGCGAGCAGCATCGCATCCCGGTTGCGGGAGCCGTGCTCGTGCACCGCTGGCAGGACGCCGGCGAGGCGTACGCGGCCGACGTCGCCCGCGCTCTGCAGGGAAAAGTTCAGATTTTGGGCATTCTGCCGTTTGACCCGGACGAGCAGTCCGCGGTCGAGCAGGGCGCGCAAGTATTCGTTCCGCTGCTCTAGTCAGAAGATTATCGAACCTTTGAGGCAAGACGTTTTGAATCACCCGACCTTAGAAGCCGCGCGCGAACGCGTGCTGACTCGCCGCGAGCCGGCCGACCGGGCATTGCTGCTCGAGCTGGCGCAGCTCCCCGCTGAGCATGTGCCGCAGCTGTTGGCGCTGGCGGACAAAGTGCGCGAGCAGTACTGCGGCAACGGCATGAACGTCGAGGTGTTATACAACGCCAAGCGCGGCGGCTGTTCGGAAGACTGCAACTTCTGCTCGCAGAGCGCGCGTTTTGCCAGCGACGTCGACGCCGAACCGCTGAGCACGGTCGAAGGCTTTCTCGAAGCGGCGCGTGACGCGCACGAACGCGGTGCCGGCGAACTGTGCATCGTCGTTGCGGTGCGCGGTCCGTCGACGAAGTTGCTCGATCGCGTCTGCGAAGCGGTACGTCTGATCAAGCAGCAGTATCCGCTGCACGTCGCCGTCTCGCTCGGCATTCTGCGCGAAGATCAGTTGATCAAACTCGCCGAAGCCGGCGTCGACAAAGTCAACCACAATCTCGAGACGTCGCGCCGCTACTTTCCGTCCGTCTGCACGACGCATTCATATGAAGAGCGCTGGCAGACGTGCCAACTCGTCAAGCAAAAGGGCCTGGAACTCTGCTGCGGCGGCATCATCGGCATGGGCGAAACGCTGGACGACCGTCTGGACTTTCTCGAATCGCTGCAACTGCTCGGTCCGGACGAAGTACCGGTGAACTTTCTCAACCCGCGCCCGGGAACGCCGTTCGGCGATCGTTCGCTGGTCGAACCGACCGAAGCGCTGCGTTTTGTCGCCATGGCGCGCCTCGCGCTGCCCTCGGCGCTGATTCGCTTCGCCGGCGGCCGCGAAGTGACGCTTCAGGGCCTCCAAGATTTGGGCATGCGAAGCGGCGCGAGCGGCTTGGTGCTGGGCAACTATCTCACGACGTCGGGCCGCCAAGACCAAGACGACTTCGCGATGCTCGACCGTTTGGGATTCGAGGTTCTCGCGTAACCGGTGGATCAGACCAAGGCGCCCTACTTCCAGGCGCTGCTCGAATACGTTGACTCAGGCGTCATTCCGTTTCACACACCCGGCCACAAGCAGGGCATCGGAATGGATCCCGCGTTCCGTCAGTTCGTCGGCGACAATATCTGCGCTATCGACCTCACGCCGATGCCGGGCATCGACGATTTGCTGCAGCCCACCGAATCGATTTTAGAAGCGCAGCAACTCGCCGCCGAAGCGTATGGAGCAGACCGCTCGTACTTTCTGATCAACGGCTCGACCAGCGGCAACCAGTGCATGATGATGACCGCGGTAAATCCCGGCGAGAAGATCGCCGTGCCGCGCAACTCGCACAAATCCATGCTCGGCGGTCTGGTGATGAGCGGCGCGCACCCGGTGTACATGCAGCCGGAAGTCGACGAGTCGCTGCACATGGATCACACGGTTACGCCCGAGACCGTTGCGCGCACGCTCGAAGAGCATCCGGACGTCAAGGCTGTGTACGTCGTCAGTCCGACGTATTACGGCGTAGCCGCCGACCTCGAAGCGATCGCCGCCATCGCGCACGACGCCGGCAAACTGCTGCTGGTCGACGAGGCGTGGGGGCCGCACTTCCAATTCCATCCCGCGCTGCCGCTCTCGGCCACGCAGTGCGGCGCCGACCTGTGCATCAACTCGACGCACAAGATGCTCTCGGCGTTCTCGCAGTGCGCCATGCTGCATCAGACCGGGCCGCGCGTTCGCGTCGACCGGCTCGAAGCCGTCCTCAAAATGTTCCTTTCGACGTCCCCGAATCTGCCGATGGTCGCATCGCTCGACGTTGCGCGGCGGCAGATGGCCACGGAAGGCGCGGCGCTGCTCTCCCGGACGATCGCGCTTGCCGAACGCACGCGCGAACGTCTGAACCAGATCGATCGCGTCTACTGTTTCGGCGAAGAGATGCAGGGACGTCCGGGCGTTTTCGACCTCGATCCAACCAAAGTAACGATTACCGTTAGAGATCTCGGATACACCGGTTACGAAGCCTCGGAAATTTTGCGCCGCCGCTACAACGTTCAGGTAGAGCTGGCAGATCTTTTTAACGTTGTCGCCCTGTTTACGATCGGGACGACCGAAGACGCGGCGGATCGTTTGGTCGAAGGCGTCTCCGAACTCGCGCGTGAGGATCGTGCGATCGACTTGTTCTCGCCGTCGGGCGTTTTGGAACGGCGCATGAAAACCGGAACGTACAAGTTGCCGAAGATCCCGCCGATCAAAATGATTCCGCGTGACGCATTCTTAGCTCAAACGGAGTTCGTCAAGTTCAAAGAGAGTAAAGGACGGATCTGCGCCGAGACGATCTCGCCGTACCCGCCGGGCATCCCCGTGATCTCGCCGGGCGAAGAGATAACCGACCAAATTATCGACTATCTTTCGCTCGAACTGAAGGCCGGTGTCCGCATGCAAGGACCGTTCGACAAGGAGCTCAAGACGATTCGCGTCGTTCAGCTATAAAAGTAGCAGGGCCCTTGCCCGATAGTGGGAAAAAGTAAAATAACAACGCCGCGCGCCATAAACGCCGGCGGCTAATGCGAGGGTCAGTATTGGCGGTCAAAGCCGAATCCATGGCTCCCAACTGGGAGCTGACGCAACTCCTCGATATCTTTCCGCTTCCCATCCGGCAGTCGCTCGTCCGTCTTCCCAACCTTGAAAGCGTCATCGAGGTCGTGCTCGATTTGGGGCGTCCCCCCGAGGCACGTTTCGAAAACGATTTTGTTTATCTCTCCGATACGAGCGTAACACCGGAAGATATCGCCCACGTATGCTCGCGTCTGTCGACGTTCGGAGCCGACAACCGCGCGGGCATCGAACAAACGCTTCACCGGATCAGTGCGATCCGTAACCGTACCGGAAAAATCGTCGGTCTGACGTGCCGCGTCGGCCGCGCCGTGTACGGAACGATCGATATACTGCTCGACATTCTGCGCAGCGGGAAGTCCATCTGTCTGCTGGGACGTCCCGGCGTCGGTAAGACGACGATGCTGCGCGAATGTGCGCGCGTGCTCGCCGAGGATCGCAAACGCGTGGTCATCGTCGACTCGTCCAACGAGATCGGCGGCGACTCCGATATTCCGCATCCCGGCATCGGTACCGCGCGCCGCATGCAGGTTCCGGATCCGGCCCTGCAGCACGCGGTGATGATCGAAGCGGTCGAAAACCATATGCCGCAGGTCATCGTCATCGACGAGATCGGCACCCAGGCCGAGGCCGAAGCCGCCCGCACGATCGCCGAACGCGGCGTCGCGCTGATAGGCACGGCGCACGGCCAGACGCTCGAGAACCTGCTGATGAATCCGACGCTCTCGGATCTCGCCGGCGGCATCAGCGCGGTCACGCTCTCGGACGAAGAAGCGCGCCGCCGCGGTACACGTAAGACGGTTCTCGAACGCAAAGCGCCGCCGAC
>DASSRQ010000164.1:0-9920 GCA_035701665.1 Vulcanimicrobiaceae bacterium | reverse complement strand
CGTGCCGATCAAGTGCTTGTAACGCTCGTCTTCCGGATGCACTGCAATCGCCACGTCACCCAGCATCGTTTCGGGCCGCGTTGTGGCAATTTCTATTTGAAAAGGCGCTGCGGCCTGGCCTCCGCGCCCCTCACTACGTGGGGCCCCCATGACCTCACGGCGCCTCAACGTACTGCTATCTTGTTCGCTCCCCGTGGGCGCCGCATTAGCTATTGGATAAGCAATCCGCCATAAAAACGAGTCGCGCTCCTCGTGCTCCACCTCAGCATCCGAGATCGTCGTCTTCGCTTTCGGATCCCAGTTGACGAGGCGTTTGCCGCGATAGATCAGCTGCTGGTTATAGAGCTCGACGAACACGCGCCGCACGGCGCGCGAGAGTCCCTCGTCCATCGTGAAGCGGCTGCGATCCCAATCCGGACCGAACCCGACCGCGCGAAACTGGTCGTCGATCGTGCCGCCCGTTTCTTTGGACCATTTCCACGCGCGTTCCAGATACGCGGTGCGTCCCATGGATTCGCGCGTCTGTCCTTCGGCCGCGAGCTGCCGCAGCAGCACCGTTTCCGTTGCGATCGCCGCGTGATCGGTTCCGGGCAGCCAATCCGCGTTGTCGCCCAGCATCCGGTGATACCGGGTGAGCACGTCCATCGGCGTGTACGTGGAGCCGTGGCCCAGATGCGCGCGGGCCGTAACGTTCGGCGGCGGCATCGGAATGATAAAAGGAGGCCGCGCAGGGTCGGCCTCCTCATGAAAGTAGCCTGCAGCCTCCCAGCGCGCGTACGTACGCGGCTCGACTGCCTTGGGGTCGTAGTTTTTGGGGAGGTCGCTCACGGTGGCAGGTAGTTTGACCGCCCGCCGGTGGAGGCCCTTCGCGCTAAGCTCTCAACCGAACGTCCGTAAACTCACCTGTTTCGAGCATCTCCCGCAAACCGGCAACGATCTCTTTTCCGTCTGCGGCTTTCGTCAGTACCGCATTCGCGCCGGAGAAGTGACACGCTTTGGCCCATTCCGCGCTGCGCATGCTGGTGTAGACGGCGATGAGCGCCTTCGGCAGCAGCGTACGCAGCAGCGTGATGAATTTTAGAGGCTCCTGCGCGGTGAAGTCCACGTCAATGAACATCAAGTCCGGCGGATCTTCGAGCAGGAGCCGGAAGTTCGGCTCGCTCGAAAAACGATCCACCTGGAGACCGAGGCCCGCAAAGACCTCGGTCAGGCTGGAGACGAAGAGCTCTTGCGGCTCTATGACGTGTACTTTCACGTGTTTCGTTCGATGCTCAGTCGTCACAATCAATAGTAGTGTGTGGTGTAGCGGTAGCGCTGCCGCTAGGCAGTGATCATGGGCTCCTCTTCGACCGTGCCTTCGCCCGGGCCGAGCTCGTACGCACCGTAATCGGAACGTTTCGGCACGACGCGATTGAGGACAAAGCCGAGGATGTTCTTGACACCGACCTGCTGCAAGCGGCGCAGCGCGCCTTTTGCTTCACGCAGATCCGTTTGACCGGCGGAGAGTACGACCACCGTTCCGTCCACCTTGCGCGAGACGACGGCCGCGTCGAGATTGACGCTCAGTGCGGCGGTGTCGACGATCACGCAGCGGTAGTGCTCCGAGGCGTCGCGCAGCATGTCGTCCATGCGTTGCGATTCGAGCAGTTTGATCGGGTTGGGCGTAGGCGTCCCGCTGGTCAGGATATCCAGACCGGGATACTTCGTTTTCTGCACCACTTCGGTGAGTTTCGCGCGGCCGACGAGCACGTCGGAGAGTCCGCGTTCGTTCTTCATGTGCAGTTTGGTGTGAATCGACGCGCGGCGCAGATCCGCATCCACGAGCAGCACGCGCGGTTCGAGTTCCGCCATCGCGAGCGCGACGTTCACCGAAACGGTGGATTTGCCGTCGCCCTGCGAGGGGCTCGTGACCACGAGCGTTTCGAGTTTCGAGTCGCTCGCGTATTTGATCGACGTGACCAGTTGCAGGAACGATTCGATCGTGAGCGTGCGGACCCAGGGGAGCGCCGCGACGCCGTTGCGCATGCGAACCAGCGGAATCTGCGCGAGCGCGGGCAGCGCCAGCTCTTCTTCCACTTCGCGGTCGTCTTTGATGCTGCCGTCGAGGTAATCGATGATGAACGCGCCGACGATTGCCAGGGCCGCGCCCAGCAGAATGCCGAGCAGCAAGTTCAACAGCAGGTTCGGCGAGACGCGCGCCGTGTTCGGCGTCGCCGGTTGAGTCACGGTTACGTCGCTGAGTGCGGTATCTTTAGCGATATTCGCGTTGTTGTATTTCTGCTGAAGCGCGGTGTAGACGTCTTGCGCCGACTGCGCGTTGCGCTGCAAGTCCGCCAGTACCGCGGCCTGCGCCGGCAAGCCCTGCAGTTTCGGGTTCATGTCGTTACGCTGCTGCGTAAGGACGCCGAGCTGCGCCTGATCCGCCGCAACTTGCGACTGATACTGCGCCTGCTGCTGCTGGAGCTGCTGGTAGACCGGGTTTGCGGCGGTATTTTGGTTGGCGACGACCGTCGAGTTCTGGTGCGCGATCTCGTTCTGGATCTGCGCCTCTTGCTGCTTGAGCGCGATGACTTGCGGATGCTGATCCGTGTACTGCTGCTCGGCCGTCTTCAGTTGCACTTGCACCTGAGAGAGCTGCGTCTGCAGTTGCTGTACGACCGGATTCATCGCAACCGTGCCGCCGTTGCTGACGACTGCCGGCGTATGCGCCAGCTGGCCGTTCACGCTGGCGAGCTGCGCTTTCGCTTGCTGCTCGTCGGCCTGCGTCGACTGAATCTTTCCGTCCATCGTCGCCAGTGCCGTGATGTCGGCTTGCGTCTGAGCGTTGATGTCGGCGATGTGATGCGTTGCCTCGAAGCTCGCGAGCTTACCCTGCGCGTCGTGCATCTGCTTCTGCGCCGCGGGCAACTGTTTGCTCAGGAAGCTGATGGCCTGCTGCGCCTGCGCCGAAACGAGCTGCCGCTGGCGGTCGACGACGACCGAACCGAACTCGTTGGCGATCTGCGCCGACATCTTCGGGTTCGACCACGTCACCGACAAGTCGATGATCGACGTGTTCGTAATCGGTTTGACGCTGACGTGACGCAGCAGATCGTGCGGCCCGATGTTCAGGCCCAAGTTCTGCGCGACTTGCTGCGCGACCGGCGTTTCTTGGAACAGCTCGACGTACGTCTCTGCGCTCTGCACGCCCGAGGCCGCAAGCAGCGCGTTCAGCACGGGCAGCTGGCTGTTGTTGTTGTCGCCGCCGGCGGACGGAACCGCGCTCGAGTTTCCGGCTATCACCTTGATTTCGGTGGTGTAGCTCTTCGGCACGAGCAGCGAGAAGATCAGCACCAGCGCGATGAAGCCGAGAAAGATTGCGAGCATTGGCCGTGCGCGCCGCTGCAGCGTGCGGACGATGCCGCCGATCTGCGCTTGCGACTCCGGCACGGTGCCGGTGATGCTGGCTTGCCCTGAGGGCAACGAGTACATAGCTATTCCCCCGTTATGGAATCAGACGCGAGAGGACGTAAATCAGACCGGTGAAGAGGTTGCCGGAGTTCTTCTGGCGAGTCTGCGGGACGTAAACCGTGTCGCCTTTTTGGAGCGCGACGTTGGCCTGTTTGTCGTTGCTCTCCAGCGCTTGATACAGATTGATCTCTTGACTCTGCTGTTTGCCGTCAGGACCCGTGCGGATCAGGCGCACGTGATTGAGATCGGATTGCGCGTTCGCGCTGTTGCCGGCCTTAGCAATCGCCACGGCCAAACCGTCGCCCTGATTCACTTGAATCGGACCCGGATGATCCACGGCGCCCGTCACGTTGACGAAGAACTGCACCGGACCCGGAACGTAGACGACGTCGCCTTCGCCCAACCGCACGTCTGAACTCATGTCGCCCTGCCGCAGCAGTTTCTGCAGCGAGGCCTGCGTGATGTCGCCCTGCGGCGAGGAGATGCGAGCGAGCGGATAGTTGCCGTCCTGATCGCTCAGGCCGCCGGCCGCCGCAATCGCGTCGGACAAGCGGGCATCCGACCGCAATTGATATTTGCCGGGGTTCTTCACATCGCCGAGCACCATGATGTTCGGCTGCGCGAGTTGCGTTATCGCAATCGTGACGACGGGGTGCCGCACGAACTTGAGCAAACGCGTCTTCAGCGTTGCCGCTGCTTGTGCGGGCGTCTTACCGGCTACGGGCACTTGACCGATAAGCGGATAAGCGATCGTGCCGTCGTTGAGCACGGTCACCGTCTGTGTCAGCGTTTGATCGCCGTACACTTGCACGCTTAATTGATCGCCCGGATGAATGGTCGTACCGTCGGCAACTGCGGGCGCGATGCCGAGGGCTGCTGCGGTTAGTGCGATCGCCAGGGTGGCGGCGAAGCGGGCATGTCGGAACACGGTGTATCCACTCTCCTTCGAATTTTCTCCATCTTAATCGCAGGGAGGGGGGCGGCGAGAGTGGGCATTGTCCCGAGGCATTGAGCAAAAGGTCGTCCCTGGGGCGCGACGTTGGTGCAAGAGTCCCAACGTTTTTTGCTCGCCTGGGCCACGTGCGTGCCGTACATTATTTGATACAACCAAGCCATGAGATTTGCGTACGCACGCCGGCTCGCGGCCGGCGCGGGTCTGCTGGCGCTCGCTGTCGCGGTCGCCGTGCATCACCATTTTGCCCGTCCGCAACTGCTCAAGCCCGGCGACCGCATCGTGCCGCTGGCCGTCACTTCCTTAGAGGGGACGAACGCAACACTCGTACCCGCGGGGCGTCCGCAAGTGCTCAACGTGTTCGCGACGTGGTGCCCGCCCTGCCGCGCCGAGATGCCGGCGCTTGCGAAGCTCGCCTCGCAGTTGCAGCAGCGCGGTATCGACGTCGTTGGTATAGACCAGCAAGAGCCGGTCTCCGCCGTCGCGGCGTTCGCGCGCGATTTCACCGTGCCGTATCCGGTGTACGTAGATGAAACGAACGTAACGCACGACGTTTTGGGTGCGCGCATTATTCCGACGACGATCGTGATCGATTCCAGCGGTGTCATTCGCTGGGAGCGCAGCGGTCCGCTCGACAACGCCGACATGCGCGAGTTGATGAACGCGGTGGCGAGCGCCGGATGAAACGCAGACGCGCCGTAGTCGTCGGATTCGATTACTACGCCAAGTTCCTCGCCGATATGATGAACAGCGAGACGGACGATTGGCGCATGCGCGCCTACGACAGCTCGCGCATCGGGACGCTTCGCGCCATCAACGCGCTGCGCCGCGCAGACGCGCTCATCAGCTTCGGCGGACCCGCTCCGACCGCGGCGCTGATCGAAGCCTCGCGCCGGCGCAACATTCCGGTCTTCGTCATCTGGGCCGGCAGCGACGTGATCAAGGCCCAGGACGATCCGTTCAGTCTGGAAGTCACCAAACAAGAACACTTCATCAATCTCTCGGACGGCCCGTGGCTGGTCGACGAGTTGCGCACGCTCGGCATCGGCGCGGAGTATCTTCCGCTGACGGCCGTTAAATGCGGAGGTCCCGTCAAGCCGTTCCCGCGGCAGTTCAGGATTCTCACGTATCTGCCCGAACCGCGCCGCGACTTCTACGGCGCGCCGCTGATTTACGATATCGCGCGCGCGATGCCGGACGTTCCGTTTACCGTCGTCGGTCCCGGCGATCGCGACGAACGCGCGCCGGCCAACGTGTTTTTTGCCGGCAAAGTTGCGGACATGCAGGATCGCATCGACGACTCGACCGTCTTGCTGCGGCAACCCGAACACGACGGCAAATCGATGCTCGTGCTCGAAGCACTGGCGCGCGCCCGGCACGTCGTGTGGAACTATCCGTTCCCGGGCGTGCACGCTGCGCGCGGATTCGAGGAAGCGGTTCGCGCCCTCGAGGATCTTCGAGCGCGGCACGCGCGCGGAAGTCTGGAGTTGAACCATACCGGCCGCACGTTCGTGCTGCAGAACTTCGCGCGCGGCGACGTCGCGCGCCGGTTCGCGCAGCGTCTAACCGACGGCATCCAACAATGGCGGGCCGCATCGCCCGAAGCGCGTCACCGCGTCGCAATCAGCGGCCTTGGTCTGTTCTGCGCGGAGATCGCTCAGTACGGCAAGGTGTATGCACCGCAGTGGGAGTCGCGCCATCTGCGCACCAACTCGCGGCTGGACGTGCTGACGTCGATCGCGACGCTCGCGACGAGCGACGTGTGGTACTCGATCGGCAGTCCGATCACGGACCGCTGGCTCGCGCGCGCGGCAAAGATCATGCGCAAACCGCGCGTTATCCATTGGGTCGGCTCGGATATCGCGTGGCTCGCCGAAGACGAGTCGCTGCGCAAGCTGCTCGCCGGTCCGCACATCTCGCATCTGGCCGAAGTCAATTGGACCGCAGAACAGCTGCGCGAAGTCGGTTTTCTTCCGCGTATCGCGCCGCTTCCGCCGCGCCACCTCACCGGCGGCCCCGTTCCGCTGCCCGAGAAGTTCACGGTCATGCTGTACGTGCCGCGCACGCGCACGGATTTTTACGGGCGCCGCGACTTCGAACGGCTGATGCAGAAAATGGCGGACAAACCGATCCGCTATCTCATCGTCGGCGGCGGCGACATCAACATCCCGCCTGGCATCGACGCGGAGAATCTGCGCTGGCGCGACACGCTCACCGACGCGTACAAACAAACGAGCGCGCTGATCCGGTTCACGCCGCGCGACGGCCTTTCGCTGATGGTTCTCGAGGCGCTCTCGTTCGGACGTCACGTGCTGTGGACGCAAGACTTTCCGCACACGCACGTGATTCACGACTTCGCCGGAATGGAACGACAGATATCCGGTCTGCTCGAGGCGCATCTGAACGGAACCCTGCAGCCGCAGTTTGCGGCGGCCGAGATGATCGCGCAGCAGTACAACCCTGAAAAATGCATGGATACGATCGCGGATGCGTGGGCGCAGGCACTCCACACGCCATCGAGTCCGCGGCTCGCAATGGAGGCAAGATGATCGAACGGTTGAGTTTGGACGAGTGGCAGATCTTCGACGCGCAGCATCCTGCGCCGACGTTCTTCGCACGTCCGGCGTGGGCGCTCGCGCTCGCGCAGGCGCACCCGGCGATGCGCCCGGCTCCGCTCCGCATTACGCTGCCGGACGGAACCGCGCTGATTCTTCCGCTCATGCAGATGGCCGGCGGAACGCTGCGCTGGCGCGAGTACTGGGGATTTCCGCTCGGGGCGTACACGTGTTTTCTGCGAACGGACGGTACGCTCGCGAGTTCCGCCGAGTGCAACCGCGCCGTCGCACTGCTGCGATCGTTTGCGGATGCCGTTACGCTCGTCCCCTGGCCGCTGGCCGACGTTCCCGACGCAGCCGGCGGTGCGGAACACGAGACGGCCGTCGTTGATTTAAGCGGCGGAATCGATGCGGCAATGGCCGGCGTTGCCGGTATCTTCCGGCGCATGGCCGGTCAAGCGGAACGGCGCGGCGTCGCGTGCGCACCGTCGCGCGAGCCCGATGCCGTCGACGAATATTACCGCCTGCTGTGCGCGTCCGCCAAACGCTGGGGCATCGGCGAACCGGCGATCTCGAAGTCGTTGATCGAAGCACTCGTTCAACACGGCGGCAACGATGTCGAGATCTGGTTTGCGCGCGCCGAAGACCGCAACATCGGCGGCGGCGTCGTCTTTTACGGATCGCAGGAGTTTTTCTTCTGGAGCGCCGCGATGGACGCGGAGTACGGAAAGCTGCGTCCGAGCAACGCGCTCAACTTTGCGCTCATGCGTGCGGCGGCCGCGCGCGGGATGCTCTACTACAATCTCGGTTCCAGCGAAGGCCTGCCGGGCGTGGCCAAATTCAAGGATAACTTGGGTGCACGCGAGATCGCGTACCGCGAACTGAAACTCGCGCGCACGCCCTACAAACTGTACACCAGCGTGCGGCGCGTGCTCGCCGCCAACGCGGGAGCGTAGAGGTGCATATGCTTACAGTCGACGTCGACGTTCAGCCCACGCCGGAACCCATGCAGCCCGCGCCGGCGGCGCGTCTGTCCGCAATCCCCGAACGGATTGCGCCGAATTGGCGGCCGATTCTCGCCGGCGCGGATGCCGCTGTCGTCTTTCTGGTGGCGCTGGTCGCGCTCAACGGCGGCAACGGCAGCCGGATTGCTGCGGCCGTCGCCATGGCGGCGGTGATCTGCGGTATCTTCTGGCTCTGCGGCTTCTACCGGCGCTCGTACGCGGTGTATCCCCGCGACGAGATCTACTACGCGTGCGCGGGCGTGCTGTTCGCAGCCGTCCCGGTCGGCCTCGTGCTCAGCGCAGTGGGCGATCTCCCGACGTATTCGGTTGTCATCGCGCTCATCTTCGCAGCCGTCGGAACGAGCGCCGCGCGGGTGCGCATCCATATGGAACGCCGGCCGGACCGCGATATCTACGCCGGAATTCCCGCCGTGACGTACGGAGCGTGGCACGATCGGGAGCAGGCGTACTTCGACGTATCGAAGCGCATCTTCGACACGGCGGCAGCCGCGCTCGCTTTGCTGCTCTTCTCACCGGTGATGCTGGCGGCAGCCGCCGCAATCTACCGCGAATCGGGCGGTCCGATCTTCTTCCGGCAAGATCGCGTGGGCAAAAACGGCCGCGTGTTCCGCATCTTCAAGTTCCGCACGATGCGCGTGGACGCCGGCGACAAATGGGCCAAGCCCGGCGACGACCGGATTACGCGCACCGGAGCGTTCCTGCGGCGGACCAGCTTGGACGAGTTGCCGCAACTGTTCAACGTGCTGCGCGGAGAGATGTCGATCGTCGGACCGCGCCCCGAGATGGCCTCATTCGCATCCGAGTTCGCGCGCGCGCTTCCTTCATATACGCAGCGCAGCATCGTTGCGCCGGGCATCACGGGTTGGGCGCAGGTGTATCTGAAACGCAATCTGCAGCCCGCGGACCAGCCGGACGTACTGCCGTACGATCTGTTTTACGTCGAGCATTCGACCGTGCTGTTGGATACTGCAATCGTTCTAAAAACTGCCGCAGAGGTGCTGTTTCACCGAGCCGTTTGAGATGTTGGCTTCGTTTACACTCTGGAAACAATCGATTTCCGGAGGTATTTTAATGCAACTAATCCGTAAGCTACTAGCAAGCGCCACCGCGATAGGCATCGCAGCGCTTGCCGTCCCTGCCGCGGCATCGGCTGCGCCGCTTTCGCAACAGGTCGCGCAATCGGGCGCCTGCCACGTCAGTTTGACCGGCACGGTGACGCAAGTGATCTCGAACACGGAGTTTTCTATGCGCGTCGATAACCGGCGCGTCGGCAGCATTCACGTCTACGATAGCAGCGCACGTGTCAATACGCGCGGCGCCAACCTAGCGGTCGGAACGTACGTTGGTGCATACGGCTGCTTCTCAACGGGCATGCGCTCGTTCAACGCAAGTGAAGTAACGCTCGCGCCCTCGCAAGCCGCCTATCAGCAGTCGCTGAACAGCAACGGCACCGCCGAAACCATCGCGAATCAAGGCACGGTCGGTCCGTGTCACGTCAGCCTGTTCGGCACCGTAACGCAGGTCTGGAACAACGGCGTCGAGTTCACGCTGCAGACCACGGGACGGATCGGCAACATCCACGTGTACGATAAAGGTGCACGGATGAACGCGAACGGTCTGAACATTCAGAACGGCGTTTACACCGGTGTGTACGGCTGCTTCATCAAAAGCCAAGGCGCTTTCCACGCAAACGAAGTGACGCTCGCGCAGAACGCCTCGTCGTACGCGTCGCTCTACCATCCGGCAATCACGGTGACCGGCCTGGTTGACGAAGTCGGTAACGGCTGGATCGGCGTGCGCACGCGCTACTACGGCCACGTGCACGTAACGACCACGCAAACCAACATCCGCTCCGGTGAAAACGTCTCGATTCAGGGTACGTACAACGCCGCAACCCGTCAAATAAACGCTAACTCGGTAGCGGTGATCTAAAAGGAG
>DASSRQ010000163.1:0-5484 GCA_035701665.1 Vulcanimicrobiaceae bacterium | reverse complement strand
CACTTCTCGCACGCAAAGCCGCTCTGCTCGAGGTCCAGCCATGCGTCCCGGTCATCGAGCGACGAACCGCAACGCGCGCAGACGTCGGCCGCGGGCGCAAGCCCCAGCGCGTCGAGTAACCGCAGCGAAAAGCGCGGCAGCAGTCCCAACGGCTCGTCGCTCCGCGAGATCGCGATCAAGACGCGCGAAAGCAAGTCGTAAACGTCCGGCAGCGGCAGATCCGGCTCGCTGAATCCGTCGATCAACTCGATCACGACGTTTGCCGCGGCGTAGCGCTCGGGCTGAACGATGCCGAGCCAGTTCGCGCGTTCGATCTCGGCAGACGACACGACGTCCAGATTGCGTCCGCGGTGCATCGTCAACTGCACCTCGTTCGAAAACTCCAGGCGTCCGCCCATGGTACTCTTCGTACGGCGCACGCCTTTGGCGATCGCATCGACTTTGCCGCGCTCGGTTGTAAACAGCGTCAGGATCCGGTCGGCTTCGCCATATGCGCGTCCGCGCAGAACGATTGCCGACGTCTTATAGACGCGCGGCGTCGAGCTCATGAGAGATCGTCCGGCCCGAATGCTCCCGGAAGCAGCTTGTCCAGCGTGGTCGTTTGAATACCGTCCGGCGTCGTGCAATGCACGGTCATGGTGCGATTGAACTCGCTCAAGAACTGCCGGCATGCGCCGCACGGTGTCACCGCGACATCTGCAGGACCCGCAACGTACACTTCCGTGAACTCGCGGTAGCCCGCGGAAACCGCGCTAACCGCGGCGCTTCGTTCCGCGCAAATGGCAAGCCCGTAGCTCGCGTTTTCCACGTTGCAGCCGCCGAACGTTGTACCATCCGGCGTTACGAGGATCGCACCGACGCCGAACTTCGAATACGGAGCGTACGCGCGGGTTCGAACCTCGCGCGCGCGATCCATCACCCCGTCAGTGGGCTGCTTCATCGGCTGCCTGCTCTGCGTGTTCTTCCTGTGGGCGGCCGCCGTTCATGATGCGAACCGCGAGAATGCGCCGGCCGCGCATGCGCTCGACCTTCAGACGCGTGTGGTCGTCGGCGTCGATCTCTTCGCCTTCGTGCGGCAAGCGTCCGAACAGCCCCATGGTGAACCCGCCGATGGTTTCGAACTCTTCGTGCGGCAGATGCGTGCCGAGTTTCGCGTTGACGTCTTCGATATTGACGCCCGAATCCGCGATCGCTTCGTGGTCGCCGATGATGCGCAGCGGTTCTTCTTCGCCTTCGTCGTGCTCGTCGCGAATCTCGCCGACGATCTCTTCGAGCAGGTCTTCCATCGTTACGACGCCCGCCGTGCCGCCGTATTCGTCGACGACAACAGCCATCGTGAACTTGTCGCGCTGCATCTCGCGCAGCAGTTCGGCGATCTTTTTGTTCTCCGGAACGTGCACTGCCGGGCGCATCAAGCGCCGGATGGACGTCGAACTCAGCGAACCGTCAGCAAGCGCGATCAGCAGCTCGCGGTCGTGCACGATGCCGATGATGTCGTCCTTCGTTTCTTCGTAGACCGGCATCTTCGAGTAGCCTTCGGCAATGACGTAATCCAGCGCGCGCCGCGGCGATGCATCGGCGGATACAGCCACCACTTTCGGACGCGGCGTCATCACTTCTCGCACGATCGTGTCGCCGAACTCGATGACCGAATGGATCATCTCGCGCTCTTGTTCTTCGAGCACCTTCTGCTCGGCGCCGACGTTGACCAGCGCGCGGATGTCTTCTTCCGTTACGAAGATTTGATGCGCGTGTTTGATGCCGAACGGGCGCACGATGATGTTCGTCAGCCCCATGAACAGCCACACCAGCGGCGTGAGGAACCACGCGACCCACCGCATCTGCGGCGCAAGCCGCAGCGCCCAGCGCTCGTTGTCCGAAACGGCGATCGTCTTCGGTATGATCTCGCCGAACAGCAGCAGCACGAACGTCATCACGACGGTCGAAAGCAGCGCCGCGTTCGGAAGGTTCGCTTTGATGAAAAGGTACGTGGCGACCGAATCCGAGGCCAGCAGCACGATCGTGTTGCCGATGAGGATCGAGGTCAGAAAACGGTTGCGGTCTTCCGTGAGTTCGACGACGGCGCGGGCACGCTTGATGCCGCGTTCGACCATCGCCTTGGCGCGGATGCGCGAAACGCCGACCAGGGCGGCCTCGGATGCGGCAAAAAACGCCGCCAACACCACGAGGACGACGAGCGCGAGGATCTCGGGCCCCGAGAGCATGTGGGCGGTCGGCTGACTACTTAGCGGTTCCAATGACGCAGGCCATTATAGCACAAGGTGCGAGCGCACCAAGACGTAGATGAGAACCGCAGCGAGCATGCCGATAATGCCACCCCACACGGCTTCGAGGATCGTATGGATCCGCGCCTCCACGCGGCTCTGCGCGACAAGCAGCGCCAGGAAGAAGGCGAGCACCGCCACCAGCGGCCGCTGAAAGATTAGCGAGAGGCCGGTGGCCGCCGCAAACGCCATAGCCGTATGCGAGGAGGCAAGCCCCCCTTGAATCATCGACCGCGGGGCGTCTCCGGCGATGGCCTTGGCAAAAAGCGACGCGATAAGGGCGACGGTCAGCATGACCAGCACCACGTTGGCCGGTATCTGAGCGACCGCGTCGTAGACGCGCGTTCCGCCCTGCTGGATGCCTTGGTAGAAGGCCAAGTAGCCGACGATCATCGCCGCGACCGTACCGACGAACACAGCGCCCGCAGCCGCGTCCTTCGCCGTCTTCGCAAGCGGGTGGATCTGCGGCGAGACCAGGTCGACGATTGCCTCCACGGCGGTGTTCAGCAGTTCGAGCGTCAGCACGAAGCCGATCGCCAAAACGATCGCGATGAGATAGATCCGCTCCAGATGCAGATACAGCGTCGCGATCATCACGAGCGCCGCAACGATCAAATGAATGCGGAAATTCGGCTGCGTCCGCACGCAATACACGATGCCGGCCAGCGCGTAGTGGAACGAGCGCCAGACTTTGACCTCTTCGATCGGAACGTACCGTTTAGGCTCTTGCATCGTCATACGGCCAGGGCATGCCGATAGCTTGCGCCAGACGCCGTTCTTCGGCCTCCATGCGGCGCCGCTCGTCCGGCTCTTCGTGGTCGTGTCCCAAGATATGCAGCAATCCGTGAATGAGCAGCCGGTACAGTTCGCGCTGCAGCGTCGCATCGTAGTCGGCGGCTTGACGCTTCGCCGTGTCGATGCTGATCACCACATCGCCCAACAGCCGTTCCGGGCCGGCCGTCGCATCGGGTTCCAGCGGAAAGCTCAGCACGTCCGTCGGTTTGTCTTTGCCGCGGTGATCGCGATTGATCTCCGCGATCGTCTTGTCGTTTACCAGTGCGATCGACAGCGATGCGCCTTCTTCGTCCACCGCTTTGAGCAGTTCGCGCGCCGTCGTTTTGAGCGCGCGCGCGTCCACGCCGCTTTTTCGCACGGCATTCGAATAATGGATCACGATCCGCTTGCGTACGCGCGAATGATCTTCGCGACGAGCGGATGGCGCACGACGTCCGTTTCGTTCAGCGTCACCACGCCGATGTCGTCGATGCCTTCGAATCGCCGCTGCGCTTCGAGCAGTCCGCTGGTCGCGCCTGACGGCAGATCGATCTGCGTGATGTCGCCGTTGACGATCATCTTCGAACCAGCGCCCAAACGCGTCAAGAACATCTTGAGCTGTTCGCGCGTCGCATTCTGCGCTTCGTCCAAGATAATAAACGCTTCCGAAAGCGTGCGTCCGCGCATATACGCCAGCGGCGCGACTTCGATCACGCCGCGCTCGATGTACCGTTCGACGATGGAATCGTCGAGCAATTCGCCCAGCGAATCGTACAGCGGGCGCAGATACGGATCGACTTTCTCTTTCAAATCGCCGGGCAGAAAGCCGAGTTTTTCGCCGGCTTCAACCGCGGGACGCGATAAAATCACGCGCGAGATCTCGCGAGCGCGCAGCGCGCGAACGGCCATGACCACGGCAAGAAAGGTTTTGCCCGTGCCGGCGGGTCCGATGCCGAACGTCAGCGTGTTGCGTTCGATCGATTCGACGAACGCGCGTTGTCCGGGCGTTTTCGGACGGATCTCGCGTCCGCGGTGCGAGCGGTACAGCGTCTGCGGGAGCGTTTGTTTGCGCCCGCGGCGCACGTCGGAGGCAGCGAGAACGACGTCGTCCGGAGTGACGTGCGCGCCGGAAACCGCGGCTTCCAAGACGCGTTCGAGCACGTCGTGCGCCTGCTCCACTGCGGGCTGCGCGCCCTGCACCACGAGCCGGTTTCCGTCGACGTGCAGCGTTACCGAAAGAGTCTCTTCAAGGGTCGAGAGGTTCTGGTCGAACTTTCCGAACAGGCGAAAATGATCGTTGAGTCCGCTTAAATCTATGGCTCGTTCGGTTGTAGACTCCAGAGTGCGTTCTCCCCTCGCAGCGCTCGCGGCGGCGCCAAGACCTCACTAGCGATAACCGCTCGTAAGAGAGTGTTCCCATCCTCGAACATCCCCTGCAGCGGCTGCGCTGCCGGACGGCGCACCGGTCGCGGCGCAGCCGTAACCTGCGGCTGCACCGGGGTTTGCGGCTGCGGCGCTTCTACCGGATCGGGCAACGCCGGCGCATCGCTGACCGACGCGATCGGCTGCACCGCCGTTGCCGCCGGCGCAACCGGAGCCGCAGGTGCGGCAGGCGCTACCGGAGCGGCCACCGCAGGCGCCGCAGGCGCGGCCGGAGCCGCGCCCTGCTTTGCTTGCAGCTGTTTGCGCCGCTGTTCCGCGGCGAGTTCGAGCACCGCGAAGATGTCGTCCACGCGTTACGCTTTCGCCGTCGGCGGCGGCGCGTCGGGCGGCGCGTTGCCGGAAACCGACTGCGAGATAGAACCGCGCATATCGGAGTCGGACTGAATGTTCTTCATCCGGTAATAGTCCATCACGCCGAGATTGCCGCTCTTAAACGCTTCGGCGATTGCCAGCGGCACCGAAGCTTCCGCCTCGACGACTTTGGCGCGCATCGCCTGCGTCTGCGCTTTCTGTTCCTGTTCTGCGGCCATTGCGGCGTATTGGCGTTCCGAGGCTTTCGCTTGCGCGATGCGGCGGTCGGCTTCGGCCTGCGACATCTGCAGTTCGGCGCCGATGTTCTTGCCTACGTCGACGTCCGCGATATCGATCGACACGATCTCGAACGCCGTCCCCGCATCTAACCCCTTTGCAAGCACCGTTTTGCTGATGCGGTCGGGATACTCGAGCACTTGTTTGTGATCGACCGCAGCACCGACGGCGGAAACGACGCCTTCGCCGACGCGCGCGACGATCGTCGGTTCGCCCGCACCGCCGACATAGCGATCCAAATTGCTGCGCACCGTGATTCGCGCTTTGACGTTCAGCTGAATACCGTTTTGCGCAACGCCTTGAAAGATCGGCGTCTCGATGACCTTCGGATTGACCGACGTCTGCAGCGCTTCGAGCACGTTGCGTCCGGCAAGGTCGATTGCCGCCGCGCGCT
>DASSRQ010000162.1:0-27995 GCA_035701665.1 Vulcanimicrobiaceae bacterium | reverse complement strand
GGATCCGCATCCGATGGTGCGCGGCCACAGCGCGTGGGCGCTCGGCCGTATCGGTTCGGAGCCGGCTCTCGCCGCGCTGCGCGATGCGGCCGGCGCCGAAGAAGATGCGGGCGTGCGCTCGGAGATCGCGGCAGCGCTGGAACCCTACGCCGCGCCTGCCCGTTAATCCGGACATGAAGCATTTAGCTGCTGCCGTACTCTTGCTTGCCATGGCCGCGCCCGCGGGCGCGCAGATGTCGTCCGACGCGCTGATCGCTCGCATGAGTGCGAACATGAACGGCGTGAAGACGTATACGGCAACGGTTCACACCGATGCGTCGGTCCACGCTTTTCTGACACTCAATCCGTCCATGGACGGCACGTATTACCACAAAGAACCGGATCAAAATAAAGTGGTGTACACGTCCGGCATGCCGATCGTCGCGCAGCAGTTCAGCAAACTGTATCCGCACATCGACAGCGCTTCGGTTTGGAAAGAAAAGTACACTATTAGCGTTGAGAGCAGCGCAAACGGACAGACGACGTTCAAACTCGTCCCGCGCAAGCAAGGCCGTGTCGATCACATCGATGCCAAAGTCGACGACCGTACCGCAGAACTGCTTTCGCTGCGATGGAACTATTCGGACGGCGGCTACGCTTCGACCGATCTGACCTACACGAACGTCCAGGGTCACGAACTCATCAGCGGACAGACCGGAAAAGTTGACGTGCCGCACTATTCGGCCGAGTTTTCGTCCAAGTTCAGCGACTTCAAACTCAACGTCGCCATTCCGGACTCGGTCTTCGCGGAGAACTAGCGCCGGCGGGGAATATCCCCGGTAGTGAGCGCACCTACGATCGACCTGACGCAGGCGCCGCTGGCGGATTCGTTCAGCCGGCCGATTACGTATTTGCGCATCTCGGTCACGGACAAGTGCAATCTGCGGTGCGTCTACTGCATGCCCGAACAGGGGCTGCCGTGGCTGCCGAAAGCCGATCTGCTGACATATGAAGAGATCGTGCGCATCGTTCGCGCGGCGGCGTCGGCAGGCGTTCGCAGTATCCGGATCTCCGGCGGCGAGCCGCTGATTAGGCGCAGTCTCGACCGGCTCGTCGCCGCAATCGACGCCGTTCCCGGTATCGACGATATCGCGCTATCCACGAACGCGCTCTTGCTCGAAGAGCAGATCGATGCGCTCGCCGCAGCCGGTCTGCGGCGGGTGAACGTTTCGCTGGATACGCTGCGCGAAGATCGCTTCGAGCGGATTGCGCGCAGGCCGGGACTCGCGCGCGTGCTTGCCGGTATCGATGCGGCGATTGCAGCGGGCCTCGAACCCGTGAAAATCAACGTCGTCGTCATGCGCGGCGAGAACGACGACGAACTCGAGGCGTTTGCCCAGTGGACGCGCGAGCGCGCAGTGTTCGTGCGCTTTATCGAGCTCATGCCCGTGCACGAAAATCTCGGCATTCAGCGCGATGCGTATATCGGCTCCGACGAGATTCTCGAACGCGTCTCGCGGATCGGCGATCTCCGGCCGGCGTCCGGCCCCGGCGGAAACGGGCCGGCCCGGTACTACGCCTTCGACGGCGCGCCGGGCGCGGTCGGCGTGATCAGTCCGCTTTCGCACGACTATTGCGACCGCTGCAACCGCGTGCGCCTCACGGCGGACGGGCGTCTTCGCCTCTGTTTGTTCGGCGATCACCACATCGACTTGCGCACGCCCGTGCGGGCGGGCGCGGACGAAGAAGCCTTGGCGGGGCTGCTGCGTTCGGCCATGTTCATCAAGCCGGAGCGGCACCACCTCAAACTCGGGGAGACGTCGTCCCGCATGCGGGCTTTTTCCGAAATCGGCGGATAAACCGAGACCCACCATGAATTAAGACGATATGTCCGCTCAAACTCTCGCCGAGCTGGTAAATCTTAAGATGTACGTCGGCGAGCGTTTTGACCGGGTCGAAGGGCGCCTGGACCGGGTGGAAGGCCGCCTCGAAAAGGTGGAAGGCCGCCTCGACCGGGTTGAAGGCCGGCTAACGAATCTCGAAGTTCGGGTCACGAGCTTGGAAGGCAAGTTTCGCGGCATGCGCCGGGCGGTCGACGAGTTCCGGCAATCGGGAAGCAGACCGTAAAAATCTAGGGAGTCCGTCACACAGCCCGTACGCCTGGCGTTACCAGGCAAAGGGGGGCCCAATAGTGGAGCAGGTCTACCTCACCGCCACGGATGCACATCTCGCGCAAGCCAGAGTCGAAGAGCTGGTTCGCGAGCATCAGACGAAGCTTGCACGGTACGTGCGCCGCATGGTGGGCGATGCCGACATCGCGCTGGATATAGCGCAGGATGTCTTTTTCGCCGCGTACCGGACGCTCAGTGCGGATCCGGCACGGCCGCTCACGGCCGGCTGGCTGTACAAAACGGCGACGAACACGGCGATCTCACACTTACGGAGAAAGAAGATTGTTCGTTTCCTCCCCCTCGATCGCGATGCGGACCTCCGCTCGCTGCGCATTGACGAGCGCAGTGCCGCCTCGATCGATCTGCAGGCCGCAATGAGCCGCTTGCCGTCCGACCAAGCCGCGGCGGTCATGCTGACCAGCTATGCCGGCTACTCGTCGCAAGAGGCTGCCGCCGTACTCGGTACTACCGCCGATGCAGTGCGTCAGCGCGTCTGCCGCGCGATGCGTACGCTGCGCGCGGTCATGGCGGATCCGCGGTGAATCGAATCCACGACCGGATCGAGTCGCTTGCCGGCGCTATTGCGCTCGGCGAGGCGACCGATGCCGAACGTTTAGAGTATCGCGAGCATCTTTCTTCCTGTTCGTCGTGCCTGCAAAGTCTCGGCGGCGAGCACGAGTTGGAACGCACCGCGAGCGTCGTTGCTGACGCGCGCGAAAGCGAAACGTGGCAGCCGGATCTCGGCAATGTCGTTGCAGCGCGCATGCGCCGCCGCGCGCAGAAATGGCAGTACGGATTCGGAATCGCCGGATTGTGCGTCGCCGTTTCGCTCGGCGTGCATGCCGTGTTTGCGACCGGCGTTACACCGCTGGAGATGCGGAGCGACACGCAGACGTTCTTCGATGTCGGTACGACGCGCATCGTACTCGAACAGCGCGGCGGTACGGCAAAGGCGCCGGCTGCGCAGACCGCTTCGACGCCGCAGCGGCAGTTGGTCGTCATGCACAACGTCGTGAGCATGCAGCGCGCACCCGTTGCCGCTGCTGCGAGACACGAAGCCTCCGCGACGATCGCCGAACCGCGCCAGATAGCGTCGGTAACGGTGCATCCGCAAGCGCCGGCCGTCGTGAAACCGCAAACGAGCGGCGCTGCCGCCAAGCCGCTCGTGCAAAACGCGCCGGCATGGCGCACGGTCGCGACGACGACGCTGACCTCGCAAGTAGAGACCGCTCCGCAGACGCTGACGCATAACGCCGAATCGATCTCGTTCGGTCCGCTGCGCCACGATCGCGATACGAGCGTCGTCGGCGGAGACACGGCGATCAATCCGCAGCCCCCGATGATTGCCTACGATGAAGGTGCGAGCGGAACGTCGGCGTTCGAAGTGCTCGTCGACGAACACGGCTCGCCGACCAAGTGCGTCATTACGAAATCGAGCGGCTATCTCGTACTCGACAACGCCGTCTGCAAGGCCGCGATGGCAGCGAAGTATCTGCCGAAGGTTCAGGATGGACGGGCGGTTGCGGGCGTCTATCGCGACGCGTTCACATTCCGCATGCAGGACAATCCGTCGATCGAAGGCATCCCGCACGATGTGCCGGGAGCCAAACCGCATAACGGCTAGTCGAGAGACTTCCGAAAAAACGCAAGCATCTTTTTGGGCTCGGGCATGATTCGAAACTCTTCGAATCCCCAGCCCTTCGCTTGATGCAGCGCGCGGTTCGCCGACATCGGTAAGCAGAACGTGAGCGTCTTGATGTTCCGCTTCGAAGCGATACGCTGAACTTCTTCGACGAGTTTGTTACCGACTTCGCCGGGCGCATCGTCGCGCGTGCGCAAGGTCTCCATCATTGCGACGTCCATACCGTTGGCCGACTCCGGATCGGAGTAGCCGGGCGGAAACGCAAACACGATCTGCACCATGCCGAGCAGTCCCGATTCGTCTTCGGCCACGATTACGAGACGGCGGCCGGCCTGCTGTTCCGCCAGCCACTTCATAATGCGCTGCGGCCACGTCTGGGCTTTGGGCGCCGGACCTTTGATGATGCCGTCGAGCACGAGGCGCTGCACGTCCGCTTGGACGGCGAACCGAATGAAGATCTTCCGGCGTGAGTGCACGGCCACAAAGATACGCCAAAGCGGGGAGTAACGCCCCCTTGTGGCAAAAAACGCGCGGATGCCGCACGCTCCGCTTCGACTCTGCGCGCTACTCGCCGCTCTGCTTTGCGGCGCATGCGCTATGCACCGCGGTTCGCCTGCGCGTGCGACACCGGATGTAACGCACGGTACCGACGTGCGCCACGGCAAAGCCGTATACGAAGCGCAATGTTTGGCCTGTCACGGTGCGGACGGTTCCGGCGGTCCGGTGGGTCCGAGTCTGCGTAACGAACACGCGCACCGGTCGTTCGAGTCGGTGCGTTCGCTCGTAAGCGATCCGCAGCCGCCGATGCCGAAGCTGTTTCCGTCGCGCCTGACCGAGCAAGACGTGCGCGACGTTTCGGGATACGTGGAAACGCTGTAGTGCGCGCCATCTACCGGTTCACTCGCGATCTCCGCTTGGACGATCACGCGGGCCTTGCCGCCGCAGCGGCAACCGGCGAAGTGCTGCCGGTCTTGGTGTTGGATCGCGTTTTGCATGCGCGCCTTGCGGCATCTCCCCGCCGAGCCGCGTTTTTCTGCGAAGCGGTGCGATCGCTCGACGCCGATCTGCGCGCCCGCGGTTCGCATCTGATCGTACGGCGCGGTACGCCCGCGCAGGCGCTCAAAAACCTTGCGCGTGCCGTGAACGCATCGGCCGTCGCGTGGGCGGCGAGCTTCGATGCGGCGGGAATGCAGGCTGACGAACATTTGCAGTCCCAGTTAGAAGAGACCGGTCTGCGCGCGATGGTGGTACCCGATGCGCCTGCGCTCGCTCCGGAAGAAACGACTGCTGCGCGGACGTCACCCGGCGACGGATATCTCTCGTTCCCCGCGTACTACGAAACGTGGAAAGATCTGCAGCCGGCTTCGTACGAACTGCCGCTGCTGCTTGCGTTCGCGCAAAGCGAGCTGCAGACGGAACCACTGCCGGAACCGCAAGAGTTCGGCTCGCAGGCGGCCTGTCCGCAGGCGGCGGGTTCGCGTCCGGCGCTCGAACGGTTCGAAGCGTTTCTAAGCGGGGATGCGCTGCAGTACGCGTTCGCCATCAATCTTCCGGCGGACGATCGCACCTCGCATCTGAGCGCCGATCTGTCGTTCGGCACGATTGCGGCGCGCACGATCGTGCGCCGTACGCGCGAACGCATCGACGATCCGTTCTTGCTTGCCGAAGAGCGTGCATCGCTGAAGTCGTTTCTGCGGTCGATCGCGATGCGCGACTTCTTTCTGCAACTCTCCTGGTACAATCCGCAGACCGGCAAAGACGTGCTCCAGGAGAAGATGCGCGCGTTTCCATTCGCGCGTTCGCACGCGGCGCTCGACGCTTGGCGTTCCGGCCGGACCGGTTACCCGCTCGTCGATGCCGGCATCGCGCAACTGCGCAAGACCGGCTGGATGCATCCGCGCGTACGTTCGATTGCGGCTTCGTTTCTTTGTTTCGATCTCGGCGTTGATTGGCGCGTCGGCTTGGAAGAATGGGACGCGCTGCTCGTCGAGGACGAACCGGCGCTGGCCGTCGGCAACTGGCAATGGATAGCCGGCGTCGGCGCCGATCTGGCGGCGTATCCGCGTATCTTCAATCCGCGCAAGCAGGCGCGGCGCTTCGATCCGAACGCGGTTTATATCAAACGATGGATTCCGGAACTCGCGCATCTGCCGGCCGGCGCAATCGGCGCCGCGCAGTCCGCGACGCCGCAGATCGAGCTGCCGCTCTTTCCATCCTCAGAGTATCCGGCGCCGGTAGTCGATCACGAAGCGGCGGCGCGCGAGTTCCTTAAGCGCTATCAATCTTTCGTCGAACCGGCTGCGCGCTAGTTCGTCTGCAGGCGGTCGTCGAGCCAGTCGCTGATGATCGGGACGCGGACGTCTTCCCCGTGCCACGCCTTGATGCCGTACACCACCGACATTACGACGAAGAGCGGAATCATCAGCGCGAGCACGATATCCGAGCTCCAGCCCAGGGGCGTCCAGTTGATGAAGGGCATGTTCGCGATCAACGTGAGCCCAGCCCAGACCGCGTAGATTCCAAAGTTGAACCCGATGGCTTGGTACGCGTGTTTGCGTAGCCGCTTCGATTGTTTGCGATCGAAGAGCGAGAGCAGAGCGAGCGGCCACAGCGGGTAACCGAGCGCGACCAAGACGCGCGATTCTTGTGAATCTTCCGGTTCCGCGACTTGCGCGCGGACTTGCGGCTGCGGAGGCGGCGGTGCTTGCGCGCTCTGCTGCTGCGCATTCCACCACTGCTGCGAGCGCGGCGGAACTTCGCCCGCTACGGCTTGGCGTTTCGCGCCGGCCACGTCGATCTTTGCCGCAAGGCGGCAGCTGGGGCAGGTTCCCGCTTTATCGCGGCACGTCGCGCAGATCGGTTTTCCGCAATCGGCACAGGGTGCGACGGACGGAACGTTCGAGTGAAAATAGCAGTCCACGTATGTTCTCCCGGCAGGCTTTCTACGCACATGTACTTGTCAGGAGGCAAGAGGTTTCGCGCGCCGTCCGACACAAGCGAAGTGCCGATGACTCGAAGCCAGCTCCTCAGGCGCCTCGCCCGCGACGCACGGCCTTTCATTCCGAGCATCGTCCTTGGCATCGTGCTGGGGACGATTGCCGGCCTGCTGTCGCTCGTGCCGCCGTGGGGCTTCGGTCAACTGATCTCTAAAGTGGTCGCGCCCGCGCACGGTGCCCGTCCCGACGAGCAAGTGCTCTACGTGGTGCTGGGAGCGGTCTGGGTTTCGCTGGTCGTCGCGTCTATCGCGCAGTACGGCAGCCAGTATCTCTTTGCCGCAAGCGGACAATCCTTAATTGCCCGTCTGCGCACGCGGCTGTTCGAACGCGTGCTGCATCTGCCCATTGCGGAGTTCGACCGCTGGCGCCCCGGCGATATTTTTGCGCGGTTCGGCGCCGACATGCAGTACATGAGCGATGCCGCGACGGTTTCGACGCCGCAGCTCATTACGAACACCGTTACGTTCTTGTCGTCGTTCGGCTACATGATCGAGATCGATTGGCTGCTGACGCTGACCATTCTGTTGGTCGCTCCGGTCGTATCACTCGCCGTTTCGCGCTTCCAGAAACTGATTTCGGGCTCGACGCTTCGCTCGCAAGAGCGCGTTTCGGATCTGTCTTCAAATCTTCAAGAAGCGGTGGCCGGGCAACGCGTCATCAAAGCCTTCGGACGCGAACGCTACGAAGTGGATCGCTTCGCGCGCAGCAGCGATGCGTACGTCGGTGCGTACATGAAGATGACGCAGTTCGTCGCGACGCAGCCGATGGTGTTACAGGTCCTCATGGCCTCCGCGATCGTCGTCATCATCTGGCTTTCGATGCGCGAAGTGCTGGTCGGGCGCCTCGATGCCGGAAAGCTGTTCACGTACTATCTTTTGCTCGTCAATCTCGTGAACCCGATGAACCGGCTCGCGGCGTTCGTCGGCGACATCAGCAAAGCGCTCGTCGGCGGAACGCGTGTATACACCCTGCTGGATCTGCCGGTCGAAGCAGCGGACAAAGCCGATGCTGTCGCACTGCCGCGCATCGGCGGTCACATCCGGTTCGAGGACGTCACGTTCGCGTACGACGAAGCGGAAGGCCCGGTCCTCAACAACTTCAACGCCGATATCGAAGCGGGACAGATCATTGCGTTCGTCGGCCCGTCGGGCGCCGGCAAGACTACGATCGTCAATATGGTGCCGCGCTTTTATCAGCCGCAACGAGGGCGCATTACGGTCGACGGCATCGATCTCGCGGACGTCAAACTGTCGGATCTCCGTTCGCAGATCGCGATCGTGCCGCAAGACCCGATGCTGTTCCGCGGCTCGATCGAACGCAACATCCGCTACGGGCGGCTCGACGCCACCGAAGAAGAAGTGCGCGCCGCCGCGCGCGAGGCGAATGCCGAAGAGTTCATCCTTGGATTTCCCGAGGGGTATGACACCGAAGTCGGCGAGCGGGGCTCGCGCCTGTCGGGCGGACAGCGCCAGCGCATCGCTATCGCGCGCGCCATCCTGCGCGACCCGCGGATTCTGATCCTCGACGAGGCGACCAGCGCGCTCGACAGCCACTCGGAAGTGCTTATCGAGCAGGCTCTGGACCGGCTGCTTCCCGGGCGGACGACCCTCATTATCGCGCACCGGCTCTCCACCATCCGGCGGGCGAACGTCATCCTCTATATCGAGGCGGGCCGCGTCGTCGAGATGGGCACGCACGAATCGCTGCTGGCGAACGGCGGGCCGTACGCACGCCTGCACGCTACGCAGTTCGCGTAGGCGGCGGCCTTAATAATCCGCCGCAGCGGCCGATACCGATAGGTGATGGACATAAACGCCGTCGGCTTCGGCAATACCGTCGACATGCTGAGCAACGCCATATCCGGTGCGGATCTGGAGCACTCGGCCATTGCCAACAACATTGCCAACGTCAACACGCCGAACTACCGCCGCCAAAGCGTTTCGTTCAAAGACATGCTTGCCGCCGCGGAACAAGATTCGAACGGCGATTCGCTGACGCTCGACACGAACGACGACCGGCAGATCGCGTCCGGCGGCGTGCCCGCGGGCCAAGCGGCATCGTTTGCGCCGGCGGTGCAAACCGATGACACGGATCAAATGCGGCCCGACGGCAGCAATGTCGACGTCGACGCCGAGATGGCGCGGCTCTCGCAAAACTCGGGGTACTCGCAGACGATGTCCCAATTGCTTTCGGTGCAGTTCGCGCGCCTGCGTGAGGCGATTACGGAGCAGACGCACTAATGTCCGATATGAACTCTTCCATTGACGTCAGCGCGTCCGGTCTTTCGGCCGAACGTTTGGCGATGGACGTGATCGCGAACAATATCGCGAACGCGAATACGACGCACACGCCGCAAGGCGGCGCGTTTAAACGCCAGCTGGTCGTGTACTCCGAGAAGAACGGCCAAACCGGCGATGCCGGCGAAGGCGATGCGCCCGGCGGCGGCGTCGAAGCGCTCGGAATCGTTCAGGATAACAGTCCCGACCGGCTCGTGTTCGACCCGGGCAATCCCGATGCGGACGGGCGCGGGTACGTGCACTATCCGAACGTGCAGATCGTCAAAGAGATGGTCGACTTGATGGCCGCGTCGCGTGCCTATCAAGCAAACGTCACCGCAATTCAAGAGTCGCGCAATATGTCGAACGCAGCGCTCGGCCTGCTGCGCAGCTAGGAACTAAACGTTGGATATCAACACCGGCAACAAGATCAATCCATTTGTCCCCGACATCGGTTCGGCAGCGGGTGCGCCTGCGTCGTCGCCGATCGACGGCGGTTCGAACGCGCCCTCGTTCAAAGACACGGTCAAAGATCTGCTGAGCGGCGTCAGCGACAAAGTCAATCAGTCCGACCAGCTCTCGCGCGACCTCGCGACGGGCAAGACCAACGACGTCAGCAAGGTCGTTACGTCGGTGGAAGAAGCCAATTTGGCGATGTCGTTCACGCTCGCGGTCCGCAACAAACTGCTGGACGCGTACACCGAAGTCTCGCGGATGCAGCTCTAGCCGTCCGCACGGCATAGAACCGAACGGCGCCTCAGGGCGCCGTTTTGTTTTCCGCGGCGGGTAACGAGCAAGCAAGGCGGGTATGAACCTGACCGTGCTTCTGGATCGCCCGCTGCAGCGTCTTGCCGGCGGCTCCCGCACGGGCGTGCGAGAGGGTGCGTTCGCGTGGGCGAGGGCGCTTCCGCTCATCTGCGCGGCCGGGGCACTGCTGCTGCACCTTTTCGGAAACGCGCACTACGGCTTTTTCCGCGACGAACTGTACTTCATCGTCTGCGGCCGGCGGCCGGCCTTTGGATATGTCGACCAGCCCTCGCTCGTCCCGCTCTTGGCTGCCTTCTCGCAGCTCGGCGGGATATCACTCTTTGCGCTGCGCGCCGTTCCCGCCGTCTTTGCCGCGCTGGCAACCTACGTTGCGTGCGTGCTGGCGCTCGAGTTCGGCGGCGGCGCGTTCGCGGTGCTCGTAGCGGGTCTGGTGACGATCGTCGCGCCCGAGATGCTGGCCTTCGGTGCGCGACTCTCTCCCGACACCGTGCAGATGCTGATCTGGCCGCTTATGGCGCTGGTCGCATACCGCATCGTACGCGGAGCCGACGCGCGCCTATGGATGGTCTTCGCGCTGCTCGTCGCGGTGGGCGCTTGGGCGAAATACAGCGTCGCGTTCTTCGCCGTTTCGCTTATCGCCGGCATTGCGTTTACGCGCGAACGGCACGTGCTGCGCTCGCCGTGGTTTGCCGCCGGAGCAGCGCTCAGCGTTCTGCTTGTGGCGCCGAACGTGTTCTGGCAGTGGCACTACGGATTCCCGATGCTGCAGCTGCTGCACAACGACTACGACAAGTTCATGCTGAAATGGCCGCCGTTTCCCATCCAGCAGATCATGGTGATGAGCCCGCTGCTTTCGATCGTTTGGATCGCCGGCTTGTGGTGGGTGCTCAAGCATCCGCAGATGCGCTTTCTGGGACTCGCGTACATCGTGCTGATCGGCATGATGTGGACCCTCGACGCAAAGGCGTATTATCCGGCAGCAGTCTATCCGGTGCTCATCGCCGCCGGCGCCGTGCCCATCGAAGACTGGACGGGCGTGCGCAAGCGCTGGCGCACGGCGATGCTGGTGCTGATCACGGCGTTCGCCGTTCCGTCGATTCCATTCGTTCTGCCGGTCGTGCCGCTGCCGACGTATTTAAAGTATCAGGTCGCCCTCGGCAATCTGTTCCATATCAAGTTTCACATCGACAACGGCGGCAATGGTATTCCAATCCAATACTACGGCGACATGACGGGCTGGCCGCAACTCGAATCCCAAGTGGCGCAGGCCTACGACGGACTAAGCCCGGCAGAGCGCGCGCACGCCGCAATCTACGCCCACAACTTCGGCGAAGCTTCCGCGATCGATCTCTACGGCCGCGCCGACCGGCTCCCGCCGGCATTGAGCGGCAACAACAACTATTGGATCTGGGGAACGCACGGAGCATCCGGGCAGGTCGTCATCGACGTCAACGGCCCCGAGCTGCTGCGGAACTACCGCACGGTAACGCGCGCCGGCACGTTCCACAATCCGACAGGCATGCCTTACGAAAACGATTTCCCGATCTGGATCCTGCGTTCGCCAAAAGCGCCACTCGCATCCATCTGGCCTTCACTCAAAAATTACTCTTACGCTTTCGGCGGAATGTAACTAAGGATTCGGCGGGCGCTCGCTTGAACGTTGCACCCGATGTGGGCGGCCCTCAGACGTTCGCGCGTTGCAATTTTGTTCGTCTCGGCCGTCGCCGAGGCGCTTGTCGCGACGGCGATCGTGGCGTCCTCCCTGACGCTACTCGAACTTACCTATCACCGCCGCACCATCGACTGGTGGTTTATTCCATATTTCATATGGCACGTCGCGATCGGGCGGTGGGGGCACTCGTTGTCAAACACCGAGCCGGTTCTCACGGCAATCGTGGAACGCTTGTTGCCGAGCATCGAGCTCTTCACGTTCACGCTGGCGCTGGTCGCGATCGCTACGTTCGCAATTTCCGCGATCCGGAACCGCCGCATTTCTAATGGCGTTGCGGTTCTCATTTGCGCCGCCTCGAGCGTGCCGTTTTTTGTTTCGCCGTTCGCGGCCGATTATGTAGCGGCAACCCGCCACCTGCATTCGCCTTTAGCCGACCTCGTTTTGCCGGGGTTTGTATCGGCGATTGCGCTGTTCTGGGATTTCAATCGAAGCTACCGCGCTGAGGCTAAGAGAACACCGCTTGGGGCATTTGTTAGGTCAACCGCGCGAGAGCTGCCGCGCTTCATTGCAGTGCTCGGCATCGTCGAGTTGTTTTTTCCTCGGCCCGGCGTCGGACGGCTTTTTCACCAAGGCCTGGGGCAGCAAGATTATCCTCTGATTGCGGGCGCTGTTCTATTCGCAGCGTTGCTATCGGTCGCCGCGCGCTTTGCCGCCGGCGTCCTGACTGGAGATGCACTTGAACCGTCTTAGATGGGGCGCGATAGGCGCGCTTGTCGCACTCTTTGCAATATGCGCGATCGGAGCCCGGTTTCAATCGGATGCCGCCTTTACGATCGACAACGTGCACTGGGCTGGAAATCCACTACCGCCTTGCTTTATCGACGCTCACAGTTGCGGCGGCCATCTCTTAGGAACGGACGAGAACGGCCGCGACGTTTTAGCAAGACTTTTCGCCGGCACGGCTTTGGCGCTGGAGTTGGCAGCAACGAACGTTGCCATGGCGCTTGCAATCGGTCTTTTTGCGGGCGTCGCAGCATCCGGCCGCGCGAGGCGATGGGTAGCACCCATCGCAAACGGCTTTATTGCGTTCCCGCTCTGGATAATCGCCGTGCTCTTCGTCATCGCGACAACCGGCCGAGACAGCACGGCATCAAGTTGGTTCACCCTCGCGATCGGTTACGGGTGTTTCATGTGGCCGCTCGTAGCCGGTGCGGTGCTTCGAAAACGTTCCGTACTAGAAGCGGCGTTCGACGTTGCGGTGCCCATACTGCTTGCAGACGCGGTCGTCAATTTCTTGGGATACGGCGTGCAGCCGCCACAGCCGACCCTAGGCAACATGCTTGTGCACGGCGAGTCCAATATCGAAGTCGCCCCTTGGGTCGTCATCGTTCCGACGGCGTTGCTTACGCTAATCGTCTTCCTATGCCGCCTCGCCGCAATCCCATCTTTAAACCAAACGCCCGATCAAGGAACGGAACATCCATCGCCAGCGCATTCGGTTACGAATTGACCCGCTACGCGACGGGCGCGCATGGCGCGGGACGGCGGGGGCCTCTCCGCGGAAGCGCCTGACAGCACTCGCGCAGGCACGGATGCCGTCGGTGCGAGCGCTGCAGTTCGCAGCGGCCGTTTTTCGCACGATGCGAAAAACTGCCAGCGTTTCCGCGGAGAGGCCCCCGCCGTCCCGCGGCTACCGCGCCCGGAGCCCACAGAGGGCTAAAGTAACCAGAAGCCCTGCCGATAGATTGAAGTGATAGCGGCTGGTCTACCCTTCGCACGGGTGGGAGCCGCAGCGGAACTGGACCGATTGAAGGTTCCGCAGTGCAAGGCACTTGCCGAGCACACCCAACTTGTGCGGAGGTTTTGCTTTTGGTACGGGGACTTTACACCGCGGCATCGGGCGCGCTTGTAGCACAAGCGCAGGCAGACACGATCGCCAACAACCTGGCCAACGTCAACACGACGGGCTTTAAGCGCACGCTGCTGCAAGTGCAGTCGGCGCGCCCGATGGACGTGTATTTGACGGCCAAGTCGAGTTCGAGCTACGTCGGCAGCCTGGGAACGGGCGCCGAGGTCGGCGATACGCCGGCCGTCTTCGAACAAGGCAGCCTCAAGAGCACCGGCAACCCGCTCGACACCGCCCTGATGGGCAACGGATTCTTCTCCGTGCAAACGCCCGCGGGCGTTCGTTACACGCGCGACGGTCAGTTTGCGCGCGACAACAACGGGCTGCTCGTAACGCTCGACGGCAACCGCGTTCTCGGCCGCAACGGCCCGATCCAACTCGGAAACGGCGACGTTACGGTCGCCCAAAACGGCGACGTCATGCAGAACAACCGCGTTGTCGATACGCTGCGCATCGTACAGTTTCAAAACCCCACGGCCGTGCGTCCCGAAGGCGACAGCCTGTTTGCGGATACCGGCGCGGCGAACCCGCAGCTCGATACGGCGACGAGCGTGCATCAAGGCTTCCTCGAGAACAGCAACGCGAACGTCGTGCGCTCGATGGTCGATTTGATCACCGCGCAGCGCTGGTTCGATGCCAATCAAAAAGTCATTCAAACGCAAGACACTGCGAACGGCTACGCAATTGCGAACGTCGGCCGCTCATCGGGACAATAAGTAGGAGTAACGAGCCGATATGATGCGAGCACTTTTCACGTCTGCCAGCGGTATGGAAGCCCTGCAGTACGACATGGACACCATCTCCAACAACCTCGCGAACGTCAATACGACGGGTTTCCGCCGCAACGAAGCGCGCTTCCAAGATCTGGTGTATCAGCAGATCCAGGCGCCCGGAACGCCGGTCGGCGCGAGCGTCGTCCCGGTCGGACAGCAAGTCGGTCTCGGCGTCAAAGTCGGATCGAGCGAGAAGATCTTCACGCAAGGCAACTTGATGCAGACCAGCAACCCGCTGGATCTCGCTATCGAAGGCGACGGCTTCTTCCAAGTAACGATGCCCGACGGCACGACCGCGTACACGCGCGACGGTTCGTTCAAACAGGACGCGAACGGCGCGCTCGTTACCGCGGACGGTAACTTCGTTCAGCCGCAGATCACGATTCCTCAAAATGCGCAATCCGTCAATGTCGGTGCCGACGGTACCGTCACCGCGCTGGTTCCCGGCTCCGCGCAGCCGCAGCAGCTCGGCCAAATCCAGATTGCGCGGTTTGTGAACCCCGCCGGCCTCTCTCCCGTCGGCGGGCACAACCTGTACACGCAGACCGGCGCGTCGGGCGCCCCGGCCGTCTCGCAAGCGGGACTCAACGGAGCGGGCACGATTCAGAGCGGCTATCTCGAGAACTCGAACGTGCAAGTCGTGCAAGAGATCGTAAACATGATCGTCGCGCAGCGCGCGTTCGAAGCGAACTCGAAGGCCATCACGGCCGCCGACCAGATGCTCAACACCGCCGTCGCGATGAAGCAAGGCTAATGCGTACCGCCGCGCTTCTGCTTGCCGTTCTGCTCTCGTGCGCGCCGCTTGCGGCGAACGCATCGGGCATCGGTTTGCAGAAAGTCAGCGGCAAAACGATCGCCGCGCTCGCATCGCAGCAGATCGCATCGCTCGCCCGCAACCCCGACGCGAACTACACGCAAGTCTCGCAGGTTGCCGATCAGGTTGTCTCGGACGGACGCGTCCATCTGCGTGCGCAATCGCCGATTGGAACGCCGCAGTTCGTCAACGTGCCGGTGCAGATCGAGGTGGACGGCCATCTCGATCGCACCGTGCTCGTGGGCTACCGCGTACAGCAACTGGCCGAAACGGCCGTTGCGTCGCACGATTTGGCTCCCGGCACCGTTATCAGTGCCGACGACGTGCAACTCGCGAAACTGCCGCTCAACGGGCGCCCCGCTAACGGGACGGATGTCCTCGTGGGCCGCCGTCTGCTGGCAACGGTCTCCAAAGGATCGCCGGTAACGGTGAACGACACGCAGGTCAATCAAATCGTCAAGGCCGGTTCGACGGTCGTGTTCACGATCCGTAACGGCGGCGTCGTTATCAGTGCGGATGCCACCGCGCGAACGGGCGGCGGCATCGGCGACCAAGTCATCGTTTTCAACAACGAGACGCACAAACAACTTACGGGGACCGTCACCGGCCCCAATGCAGTCGAACTCGACATAACGGAAGGATCGACGCCGTGAAATCACTTGCAGCACTCGCGCTGATCTGCGCGCTCGCACCGGCGGCCGCCGCTGCGGATACGCTCTACGTCGCACCGCCGCCGGCGGTAGGACCGGGCCATCCGCTGCGCCTCGGGCCCGACCACCGCGCGAGCCAAGTCGGCGATTTGATTCACGTGCAGTTCAACTTCGCGGTTCAGAGCACCAGCTCGGATGTCGTGAACAACAGCAAGCAGTTCAGCTTGGGATCGCCCGGCGGCACCGGAAATCTCTCGCTCGGATTCTTGCGCATTCCGACCTCGCTCGGCGGACAAACGGGCACGCAGAGCGCGAAGACCGAGAACGGTCAGACGTCGTTCATCAGCGATATGGAAGCCACCGTGGTCGGCGTGCTGCCCAGCGGCGCACTCGAGATCGCGGGCGATCAGCATTTGATCGTCAACGGCCAAAACCAAGTACTGCACGTTACCGGCTACGTACGTCCGGAAGATATCGATCAAACCGATACGATTCTTTCGACGCGTATCGCCAACGTGCAAGGCAACTTCAGCGGCAACTTCCAAGAGAAAAATGTCGGTCTCTTGCGCCGCGTCCTGAACTTCCTGTTCTAAGATGGTAAGGTTGATGAAGAAGACGATCGGCTCGATACTCTGCGCGGCGGTTCTCGCGAGCGGTATGGCAATTCCGGCGAACGCCAACAGCGTGCTCGTGAAAGATATCGCGCACGTCCAAGGCGTCACGGGCAACCAGCTCGTCGGCTACGGCCTCGTGACGGGTTTGAACGGCACGGGCGACTCGACGTCGGTGGTCTTCACCAGCCACTCGATTCAGAACGTGCTGCAATCGTTCGGCGTCAATGCCAACAGCAACGAAGTGCGCACGCGCGACGTCGCCGCAGTGATGGTAACCGCGACCCTTCCTCCGTTCGCGCATTCGGGCGATAACGTCGACGTGACGGTTTCGGCAATGGGCGATTCGAGCAGCCTGCAAGGCGGCACGCTCATCCTGACCGAGCTCAAAGCGGCGAACGACTTAGTGTACGCAACCGCTCAAGGCCCGCTTTCGATCGGCGGCTTCACGGCCGGCTTCGACGCAACGACGGTCACCAAGAATCATCCGACCGCCGGACGCATTCCGAACGGCGCGGTGATTGCGCGCGACATGTCGACGACGATTCAAACCGGCGACGGATTCAACTATGTGCTCACGACGCCCGACTTCAAGACGGCCGCAAATCTTGCGACCGCGCTGAACCACCGCTTCGGCGGCGGTACGGCGGGCGCGCTCGACGCCGAGACGGTGCACGTGCGCCTGCAAGGCGGCTACACGAACAATCCGGTGGCGTTCTTGGCGGATGCGAGTGACGTCTCGCTCAACCAGGACGAACTCGCGAAGGTCGTCATGAACGAGCGTACCGGAACGATCGTGTTCGGCGGCGACATCAAACTCGCACCGTGCGCCGTTGCGCACGGCAGCCTCTCAGTCGTGATCAGCCAGGAGAACAAGTTCGTCCCGGCTTCGTTCAGCCAGACCGGCGGCGGCAGCCAGACGAACACGCGCATCCGTATCCAAGAACAGAAGAAACAGCTGACGTTCTTCAAGGGCTATGCGACGCTCTCGGAAGTCGTAAGTGCGCTCAACACCATGGGCGTGACGCCGCGCGACCTTATCGCCATCGTCCAGGCGCTCCGCGAATCCGGCGCGCTGCAGGCCGACCTCGAGATTCAGTAGGGTACGAGCACCACATGAGCATCGAGAAAGTCAACCAAACGCAGTACACGCCGGAGCAGAAGCAAGCGCTCTCGCGGCTGCATACGGCTGCCACGCAGCTGGAAGGCGTCTTTCTCAACATGCTGTTCAGCGCTATGCGCGACACCGTCGGAAACTCGTCGATCTACGGCGATCAAGATAATGCGACCCAGACGTTCCAGTCGATGCTCGACGAACAGCGCGCGCAAAGCGTCGCGAAGAGCGGATCGTTCGGCATTGCGCGCGTGCTGGAAGAGCAACTGAAGAGCAGCGTATTGAGCGACGCCAAACGCGAATCCAAAACGCAAGTCAATAAGGATCTCGAACCGTGATCGCCGTTGCGCCCGCACCGCAGCAAGCTGCGCAGGCGGACTCGTGGGACGTGTTCTGCGGCATGCTCGCGGACGAGTGCGCGGCGCTCACGCGTTTGAATGCAAGCGCTTTGCAGATGACGCAAGTGCTGATCGACGGATCGCCCGACGCGATCATGGATGCGGACCGCAGCCTTAACGACGCGCGCACGGCTCACGCCGCGGCGTCTTCGAAGCGGCGCGGCATGCAGGCACGCGGCTTCGGCACGATGACGCTGCAGCAGATTTACGGCTACGTGCCGCGGCACTTGGCCGCACAGTTCGGTCAGCGCATTGCGGAGCTGACGTACGGCTCGATCTCGCTCGGTATCACGCTCGCGAACAACAAGTCGCTGATCGTGGCGGGGCTGGACCGGCTGGTGAAGGTCACCTCGAAGCTCCAGGAACGCATGACGGAGCGGACGGGCGTGTATAAACGGCGCGGCATGGTCGCACCGGTAGGAGCAAGCGTCATCATGAGCAGTCAAGTATGAGCGGACTCGGATCGTTTTACGGCCTCGGCCTCATGGGCAACGCGCTCGACACGTTCCAGCAAGCGACGAACGTTACGTCGGACAACATTGCGAACGTGAACACGCCCGGCGCGTCGCGTCAGAACGTCAACATCACGCAGATGCCGGCCGCGGCTTCGTTCGGCACGACCACGCCGCCGGGACTGTTCGGCAACGGCACGATGCTCGCCGAGATCCAGCGCATTCACGACGATTCGTACGATGCGCTCTTCCGCGGTGCTACGGCTTCGCAAAACTACGCGACGACCCAACAGACGCAGCTGCAGGCGCTGCAGGCACAGCTCGGCGAGCCGAGCAACGGCGTCAGCGCTGCATTCACGGCGTTTCAGAGCGCGATCTCGCAGCTCGTCAATCAGGCCGGCAGCAACGCGACCAGTTCACGCGCGAACGTGCTGGCTGCGGCCCAAACGCTGACGCAGGCGCTCAACAACGCCTCGAACGCGGTTTCGAATCAGAAAAATCAAGCGGTCTCGCAGGCCGGAACGCTCGTCAATAAAGTCAACGGCATCCTCGACCAGATCGCTTCGCTCAACGGTCAAATCCGTGCATCGACGGCAGCGGGCGATCAGCCCAATGCCTTCATGGATCAGCGCGATCACCTGGTCGATCAGCTCTCGACGTATCTTTCGACCCAGACATCGGTGCAGAAAGACGGCTCGGTGCTGGTAAGCGTCGGCGGCCAAGCGCTGGTGAACGACTCGATCGCCTATCACATCGCCGCGCCTGCCGTTGTAACGGGCGCGAACGGCATCGCTCAGCTCCAGATCGGCGGAAAACTGCCGCTCGGAAGCGGCCAACTCGCCGCGCTCGCCGACCTGTATAACAACAAACTGTCGGGGTACGGGCAACAGCTCGACAACTTTGCGTCGTCGATGGCGGGCGAAGTCAACCGCATCACCGGTGCGTCGTACGACCAAAACGGCGTCGCAGGCGGCGCGCTGTTTGCGTCCGGCGTAGCGTCGCAGCCGATCTCGGCAGCGACGATTACGGTCGCGATCACGACAGCCTCACAGCTGCCGGTCGCACTCGCATCGACCGCTGCCGGCTCGCTCGTAACGAATATGAACTCCGCCAACAACATGGTGGACACGTCGGCGGCGATCAACAACAACGGTTCGCTGGCAAACCCGCCGGCCGCCGCCGGTATCGCCGGAACGCTGACCGTTACGGTCGACGGCGTCGCGCAGACGTTCAACTACGATACGAACTCGACTGACGGCAGCGTCAACTCGTTCATCAATCACTTCAACGCGCAGCATCTCGGTGTGAGCGCATCGTTCGATGCGGCCGGCCAGCGCATGGTCTTCACGCGCGACCCGGCAAATATCGATCTCGTTCATCGCGCGGCCCAGCAAGCCGCCGGATCGCCGACCGATCCGACGTTCACGATTACCGACAGCAACAATCCGGCAACGCCCGGTGCATCGCTGCTCGGCGCGCTCGGAGCCTCGGGCATCCAAGGCGCAACGCAAGACGCATCCAACGCGTTCGGTTCCAACGACAACAGCGGCGCAAATGCGCTGCTCGGGCTGTTCAGCTCGAACGTCGGCGTCCCGCCCGTGCAGGCAGCCGTCGCGACGGCAATCGCCGCGCCCGGCATCAAGACGATTGCGCTTCCCGCCGGCATCACCTCGATTCGGCCGGGCGACGTTCTGACCATCGATGCGCAACCCGGCGGAGCAAGCCCGCAAGAAAACGTTGTCGTCAGCGCGGTCAGCATCAATCCCGTTACCGGCGTCGAGTCGATTACCGCGACGTTCGCGAAAGCGCACGCGGCGAATTTCTCCGTATCGTCCGCGCAAGTGCAGACGCTCGGACAATATTACGGCGGTCTGGTAACGCAAGTCGGTGTGGACACGCAGACGGCGATCGCCGGCGCAGCGTCGCAAACCGCGCTTGCGAGCAACATCGATCAGCAGCGCCAGAGCATCGACGGCATCAACCTCGATGAAGAGACGCAGAATCTGATCAAGTATCAGAACGCGTACCAGGCGGCGGCGCGAACCATGAACGTCTTGGATTCGCTGCTTTCAACCGTCATCAACACGCTCGGAACGGGTCACTAGGCAGGGAGGCTGAATCGTGCGCATCGCAACTTCGAGTATCTACGACAGTCAGATCAACGCGATCGACAATCTCACCGCGCAGCAGCAGCAGTACGGTGCCGAACTTTCGTCGGGCAAACAACTGCAGGTGCCCTCGGACAATCCGTCGGCAATCGGTCAGGATCTTGCGGTCGGAAACATGATCGCGCAAGAGAACCAGGGTTCGCAGAATATTACGAACGCGACCGCCCAGCTCAACGCCGTCGACGGCGCGCTCTCGTCGCTCAGCGACGTGATGACCAAGGCTCGCAGCATCGCCGTGCAAGGCGCATCGGGCTTCGTCGATCCGACCCAGCGTCAAGCACTGGCGAGTCAGGTCGACAGCCTGCTGCAAGAAACCGTCAGCCTCGCCAACACGAAGTATGCCGGGCAGTTCGTTTTCGCCGGCAGCGCGGGTCCTTCGACGCAGCCGGTCAACGCGGTCGGCCAGCCGATTTCGAGCGTGACGTTCGCGGGCAACACGAGCCGGCAGACGCAGAAGCTGTATAACGGCGATTCGGTCACGACCGGCGTTACGCTCCAACAGGCGTTCAACTTTAACAGCGCCGACGGTTCGCCCGACGTGTTTCAGACGCTCATCGCACTGCGCAACTCCCTGCAGAACGATACCGTGACCTCGCAGAGCGCTGCGCGCGTCAATGCGACGAACACGGCATTCAGCGCGGGCCCTGCGCCCGCAGCACAGCCGATCAACACGGCCGGCATTCTCGCGACGCCGCTCGTGGCCGACGCAAACGGCAACGTCAACATCTCGATCACGTCAACGAGCGCACCGAACGGCGTGACGATCGCCATTCCCGCCACCTCGACCGTTCCCGGCGTGCTTGCGGCCATCAATGCGCAAAGCGCAGCGACGGGTGTCAGCGCGTCGTTCGATTACCGCCGGCAGCAGTTAGTGCTGACCTCGGCGTCCGGAAATTTCCAACTCGGCGACGTGGCAAGCGCCGGCGCGCCGTCGGCCGGAAACTTTACAACAGCGTTCCGGCTGCAGACCTCGGCTGACCTGACCTCGAGTCTTTCCAGGCAGCTGGCCGATATCGACAACGCGACGCAGTCGATGCTCACCACCCGCTCGTCGCTGGGCGGCACCATTCAATCCCTTACGGCGCTGGGCCAAACCACGAGTTCACAAGTAGTTAACGACACTAAAGTTCAGTCGAACATCGAAGATGCCGATATTTCGAAGGTAATCTCGCAGTTCTCGCAGTCGCAAACGGCACTGCAGGCGGCCTACGGGACTACCACCCGGCTCGAAGGCAAATCGCTGTTCGACTATCTGCAATAGAGAAGTAGAGGTTTAAAAGGAGGCATGCAAAGCACGATGGAGTCCGCTGCGCAGTCCACGATATCGACCGTCCGTTTCGGCGAGGTATCATACACCGTCGACGACACGATCGAGTTTCCGTGGGGGTTGCCCGGTTTCTCGGACCTGCGGCGCTTTCTCGCGCTCTCGCTTGCCGAGCAGCCGAACTTCGTGTGGCTGCAGTCGGTCGACGATCCGTCGATCGCGCTGCCGGCCGCCGACCCGTGGGCAATCTTCGCCGACTACGACCCGCGCTTGCCCGCTTACGCGTCGGAAACGCTCGAGATTGGCGGTCCTGAGGACTTTACGCTGCTGTGCGTAGTCGTCGTCACTAAAGATGCCGCCGAGATGACGATGAATCTGATGGCGCCGATCGTGGTGAACCTCAAGACGCGCCGCGCGCGCCAGGTCATGCTCGAGAACTCGAATTATTCGGTCCGGCAGCCGGTACCGCGCAAGCAAGCGCAAGAAACGCAAGGCGCACCGCAGCCCGCGTAGAAAGTTTTCAAGGAAGAAAGCCATAGCCACGGAGGGCGAAAATGCTTGTCCTTAGCAGAAAAATCAATCAATCCATCATGGTCGGGGACAATGTCCGCGTCGTGGTGGTCGCAGTAGACCGCGATCAGGTCAAGCTCGGCATCGAAGCACCGCGCGAGATTGCCGTTCACCGCTCGGAGATCTACGAAGAGATCCAGCGGGCAAACCGTTCGGCCGCCGCTTCGGCGGAGGTGCCGAAAACCGGCCCCGCACCGGCCATCGGGCCTGCGGCGCTGGCACCCCGGAAAAAACCGCTCAAGAACCACTAAAGGTCACTAAAGTCGGGACGAAGGCGGCCGATATAACAACAGTGGGGACAGGACGTTCCCCTCGACTATAGTCATTCACACGTGCGTGTGGTCATGGAGGATACATGTCGCAAGGTCTGAGTATCGCCAACAATCTGTTGGCATCGCGCGTCCAGTACAACCTGGACAAGAACCAATCCGCATTACAGAACCAAGTTACGCAGCTGTCCAGCGGTCTGCGTATTAACTCTGCCGCTGACGATCCGTCGGGTCTGGCAATCGCGACGAACCTGCAGACGCAGGTCGACGCGTTCAACACCGCTTCGCAGAACGTTCAGAACGCCAACAACGCAGCGCAAGTTGCCGACGGCGCACTGGCGACCGAAACGGACATCCTGCAGCGCATCCGCAACCTCGCAGTTGAAGCATCGAGCTCGATCAACAGCTCGTCGGATACCGCGAACCTGCAGTCGGAAGTTTCGCAGCTTCTGCTCGAAGTCAACCGCATCTCGCAGAGCGTCACGTTCAACGGACAGCCGCTCCTCGACGGCAGCCACGCAGGCTTCCAGCCGTACACGTCTGCTTCGTACTCGACGACGAACAACGCCGTTCTGGCGCAGGCCGGCACGACGGCAGGCAGCGGTAACCTCGTTGCGGGCGTAAGCGAGAACACCACGACGGGCGGCGGCGGCGTCGTATTCGATACGACGAACAGCGGCGCAGTCGACGGCACGATCGAACTGCAAGTGGTCAACACGAGCAGCACGACGGTCGGCGTCGAAGTGCAGTTCTTCAGCAGCGCGGCGGGCGCGGCGGGTTCGGCAACGGTGTACGCTTCGGCGGCCGGCGCCAACACGACGGTCAACGTCGACGGTCTGACGATCTCGATCGGTAACGTCACGGTCGCAGATGCCGGCACGACGGCATACATCAAAGTGAGCCAGGCTGTTGCGGCATCCAGCTCGTCCTCGGGTCCGTTCACGATTCAGTCGGGTTCGGCCGAAGGCGACACGGTGCAGATCGGCATCCAAGCCACGAACGCACAAACGCTTCGCATCTCGAACATCAACATCGCGAACACCAATTCGCCGGTGCTCGCCGCTGAAGATGCAGTCGGCCAGATCGACAACGCCCTGCAGACGCTGCTCAGCCAGCGCGCGCAGCTCGGCGCGGTCATCGTCCGCCTCAACGAAGACGCGAACAACAACTCCATCGCATCGGTCAACCTGCAGGCGTCCGAGTCCGCAATCCGCGACCTCAACGTCGGCCAGGCGACCACGGAGTTCACCAAACTGCAAGTGCTCGTTCAGGTCGGTACCTCGGTGCTGGCGCAGTCGAACGTCAACGCGCAGTCGGTCGTCGGTCTCTTCCGCTAAACCTTCGCGGAATAGGGAAGGCCGCTCTCTTCGGAGGGCGGCCTTTTCTTTTGCTTTCTCGGACGGGCAAGCGGCTAACCTGAAACAGGTCGTGGGCCGAATACTGAAACGATGCCGTTGACCGTCCGGTCCAATCGATCCGCGCGCGCCGCCGCTCCGCCGAGCAGCGCTGCGCTTCCGTTCGGCTTGCCGCGGCCGCCGCGCGACTGGCCGCAACAGCCGGCCGGCATCAGCCTGTGCATGATCGTCAAGAACGAAGAGCGGTTTCTCGAGCAGTGCCTGGCGAGCGTGAAAGACGCCGTCGACGAGATCAACATCGTCGATACCGGCTCTACCGATCGAACGATCGAGATCGCGCGCGCTTACGGCGCAAACGTGCAGGAACATGCATGGCGAAACGACTTCGCTTGGGCGCGCAACAAGGCGCTGGACATGGCGACGCGGCGTTGGGTTTTGCAACTCGACGCGGATGAAGAACTCTTGCCCGAATCCATCGAAGCGCTACGGCAAATTGCCTCCGCGCCGTCGCATCTGCACGGTGTCTGGCTGCGCTGTATCAACGCCTCCGATCGCTATCGCGGCGGCGGCACGATCTCGCACGCTATCATTCGCATCTTTCCGAATCATCCGCGCGTGCGTTTCCACGGATCGATCCACGAGTTTCCGAGCGTCGACGACTCTCCGCTCTCGATGCCGGCCGTCGTGGCGCCCATCAAGATCGTCCATCACGGCTACCTTGCGGACGTCGTTGCGGACCGTAAAAAATATCAGCGCAACATGGAGATCATCGAACAGAGCGTCAAGGACCATCCGGACGACGCGTTCCATTGGTACAACTTGGGAATGACCGCGCATCTCAACGGCGAGAACGAGCGCGCGGCGCCGGCGCTGGAGAAGATGTGGGAGCTGTGCCTCGAGCACGGCATGCGCGCGTTTACCGCGAACGGCTTGCAGATTCTCGCCGATGTGTACAGCGAGCATCTCGGCGATCCGGAGAAGGGGCTGACGTACGCGCTCGAGTGCTTGAAGCGGTCCCCGCGTTATGCCAACGCGCATTTTTCTGCGGGTAAAGCGTACTTTCTGCTCAAGCGCTACGACGAGTCGCGCGAGATGTACCTGAAGGCTATCGACGACGGGCAATATCTGGAGCGCCAATTCGTCGTGGACGACGAGGTTCCGCAATGGAAGGCGCAGTGCGAGATCGGCAGCACGTATGCCGAACAGGGCGATCACGCGCGCGCGCTCGAGTGGTTCGATAAAGGTATGGCGAACCGGCCCGCTATTCAACCGCTGCGCATAAATCGCGCGAAAGCGCTCGAACAGCTCGAACGGTTCGACGAAGCGCGAGCGGGCTTCGAGTCGCTGTTCGCCGACTTTGAGGACGAACTCTCGGCCGTCGATCTCGTCAACTTCTATCTGCGCCGCGGAAAAGACGATCTCGCGCTCGCGCTCATCGAAAAAGTGTACGCGCGTTTTTCCACCATCGCCGGAACGACGATGCTTCTTGCCGCGGCCAGCGTCGAGCAGCGGCGAGGCAGCGACGGATGGCGCTATATTCAGGAAGCGCTTCGCGTCGATCCGGAAAACGAGCAGGCGCTGGAAGCGAAACGCGCGTTCGAGGCTAACGCCTACACGTCGGCGCTGGCCGATGCGCGCGAGGGCCGGAAAGAGCGCGCGCTCGAGCGGCTGCACACGATTGCGCCGGGGCCCGAAGAAGGCAACGCGTGGTTTTTGAAGGCAACGCTGCTGCGCGAGTTGGCGCAGCCGCAACAGGCGCTCGAAGCGCTCGTACGCGTGCGCGAGCTTCAACCGTTGAACATCGATGCCGTACTAATGAAGGCTTCGCTGCACGAATCGCTTGGCGAAGTAACTCATGCGGAGACGACGCTGATGCAGGCGATGCCTGATGCGCGCACGCGCATCGCCGTCGAACTTGCGGGCTTGTATTTACGGGCAGGCCGCCTGGACGACGCGAAACGCGTTGCGGAAGCCGCGCTAACGTAACCGAATGGAGATCCTCCGCTCTATCCGCATGGCGCACGGCGTCGTTCAGCGTGCCGCAGTTCCCATGCCGCCGGTGACGATCTTCGTGCACGGCAGCGATCGCAGCAGCGATAATGCCTTCGTAGCATCGCTGCACGCCAACACCATTCAACCGGCAGCCGTCGTGTTTGCAACGGCGGAAGAAGCGGCCGGTAAAGCCCGTGAACTCATGGAACTGCGCGGCGATCGCTACCTAGCGTTCGTGGACGCGCGCTGCGAGCTGCGCGAGGGGTGGCTCGATGAGTTAGCGCGTCAAGTCGAGTACGCTCCGAATACCGGTGCGGCGACGTATACGCCCGAGTTGCCGCCCGGCGAAGATAGTGTGCCGTACGCGGCCGGCGCCCGCTGCACGCTGCTGCGGCTTTCCGAGTTTCCGCAACACCTGCGTCTGGAAACGTTTGCGACGATCGACGGTGCCGTCGCCGATCTCACCATTCGCGCGCTCGATGTTAGGACGGGAACGCGCTCTGCCTCCAAGGTCTTGGGAGACGTTCCGCCTGCCGCCGCGGACGAGTTTTTCGAATCGCGTCACGGCATGCCGTTGGCCCAGGCGCTGGCGTCCGGACGCGATGCAATCGAGGCCGCGTTCCGGCGTACGCCGGGACGTAAAGCGGGCCTCGTTTCGATCGTCATGCTGAGTTGGAACGCGCCGCAGTTTACGAAACTCGCGCTGGAATCCATCGAGCAGTTCACGACCGGCGACTACGAGATCGTCATCGTAGACAACGGTTCCGATCCCGATACGGTCGAGTGGTTGAAGACGCTCGGCGACCGCGCGCGCGTTATTTACAACGCGGAAAACCGCGGGTTTGCCGGCGGCAACAATCAAGCCCTGGCAGCGGCGCGCGGTGAGTACATCGTGCTGCTGAATAACGACGTGATCGTCACGGAAGGCTGGCTCGACGGGCTCCTGCACGCGTTCGATCGTATCCCCGGTTTGGGTGTTTCTGCCCCGCGCAGCAATAAGATTGCGGGCGATCAGATCGTCGTCGACGCATCGTACGCGGATATCGCGCAGATGCACGTCTATGCGAATGCGAGACGGGAGCGGTACCGCGATCGAGGCTACATGACCGATCGCGCCATCGGGCTCTGTTTGTGCATCGACCGCCGCGTCATCGACGAGATCGGCGGCATCGACGAACGCTTCGGCGTCGGCAATTTCGAAGACGACGATTTTTGCATGCGCGTGCGCGCCGCCGGCTACCGCATCTTCGTTTGCGACGACGTCTTTATCCATCATTTCGGCTCGCAAACGTTTGCCGCCAACAAGATCGATTGGACCGCGACGATGCGTGAGAATTGGTCGAAGTTCGCCGAGAAGTGGGGCCTTCCGCCGAAGCAGGAAAACGGCGGCTATATTCCCGCGATCGCAATTCGCGGCGGCTTCGACCGGCGCCGGCATTACGTCGCATTGCCGTCGCCGCAAAACGGCGAACGCTCCGCACGCGAATACGATGCGGTCTTTTTTGCCGCGGTGCGCGGCGAGAACGATTGGGACGACACGGGTGCGTTCGTTCGCCGCTATCTGCGCGCATTTGCAGCCGAGCGTTCCGTCATGCTTGCCATAGCGGCGTTCGGCGAACCGGATGCGCTGACGATCGGCGAGCGGATCAAACGCCTTGCGCAGCGCGAAGGCATCGATTTGGATACTTGCGCGGATATCGACGTCTGCGATACGAACGACGAGCGCGATTGGCAGTCCTCGTTTTCCGCGAAACGAACGCTTGCGGTTACCGAACTCGAAGAACGCAGTCCGAGCGCGCTGCGCCGGATCCTTCAGGAGAACATCCGGTGAGAAGCCACCGCAAGTATGCGGCGCTGAGCTTTCCGCGTTCCGGGGCGCGCGTGCGTGATCTCGTTGCACTTCCGAATCTTACTGCGGCGCGCATCGAGCCGGTGCCCGGAGGCACCGTCTTTTTAGACTGCGTCTTTCAGCAGGGCGACTCGATCGCGGTGGTCGCGCTCATTGAAGTCGCGATGCCGATGCTCGACCGGCGCGAATCCTCGCCGTTCGTTTGGCCCGACGCCGCTGCGCAGCACATCTCGCACGAGGCGGCAAGCGCTATCGAAGATGCGCTCTTACCGTGGGTCGAATCGGAAGCGTTCAATCGTCCGCTGA
>DASSRQ010000161.1:0-6770 GCA_035701665.1 Vulcanimicrobiaceae bacterium | reverse complement strand
GTCTCAACTTCTTGCGCGTCCTGCACGAGCGAGATCTGTCCGGGAATCTCTCCCATCGTTCCGATTACTTCGTCGTGATCGGCGTGACCGATGAGGAGAACGTGCAGACCCGCTTTTGCGAATTTGATCGCTTCGTAGTGAACCTTCGAAACGAGGGGGCACGTCGCGTCGACGACGCGCAGCTGCCGTGCCGCGGCCATCTCGCGCACCGCCGGCGAAATTCCGTGAGCGCTGAAGACTAAAATCGAGCCTTCGGGAACCTCATCCACTTCTTCCACGAAAATCGCGCCGCCCGCGCGCAGACGTTCCACGACCTCGCGGTTGTGAACGATCTCTTTTCGCACGTAAATCGGCCCGCCGTGCTGCTCCAGCAGACGGTCTACAACGGCGATCGCGCGATCGACGCCGGCGCAGCAGCCGCGCGGATTCGCGAGCAGTAAGTGTTGAGTCATCGCTTCCGGAGGTTCCCCGCTTTGTGGGTAAAGGCCTAGCATGCAACATGCGCGCAGGCAGGTGTGGTTGCGGCGGCTGCAGGCGCTCGGCCCGGGATTGATCTCCGGTGCATCGGACAACGATCCGACAACTGTCGCAACGCTGGCCGTCATCGGCTCGACAACGACGTATGCCTTGGGGTGGCTCGTGCTGCTGGTGATACCGCTGCTTGCCGTCGTTCAAGCCATCGGAACACACGTCGGCGCTGTCACCAAAGAAGGTCTCGAAGATCTTATCCGGCGCCGCTACGGAGCCGGCGCAGCATTTGTGCTGCTGGTTTCGATTCTGTTCGTCAACGTCTTGACGCTCGCCGCGGACCTGGAAGGCGGCGGCGCGGCGCTGCAGTTGCTGACGCATATCGATTACCGGGTCTTCGTCTTGCCGTTGGCCGCGATCGCGCTGTTCTTACTGATTCGCGGAAACTTCACGGTCGTGGAGCGGATCCTGGTTTACGTACCGCTGGCGTTTCTCGCATACGTCTTCGCCGCGGCATTCGCGCACCCGGATTGGGGTGCTGTGCTGCGCGATTCGTTCGTTCCGCACATGCAAGCATCGCACGCGTTTGTCGCCGGTGCGATCGCGCTGCTCGGTACGACACTTACTGCGTACGCGTACGTGTGGCAGCAGATCGAAACGGCGGAACGGCCGCCGCCGCTGCGCCGTCTGGGATTGGTGCAGATCGACGCGACGGCAGGCGCGGTGTTGGCCGGCTTGACGTTTTGGTTCATTATGGTCGCAACCGGCGCGACACTCGGCGCGCAGCATCATCCCGTGCAGACGGCAGGCGATGCTGCAGCGGCGCTCCGGCCGGTAGCGGGCGCCGCTGCTTCTGCTTTGTTCGGTGTCGGTCTGCTCGGTTCGGCGCTGCTCGCACTGCCCGTATTGCTGGCGACCTCCGCGTACATCTTCGCCGAAATGTGCGGCTGGACGGGAAGACTCGACTCGACCTTTTTTCAAGCGCGCCGGTTTTATCTCGTCATGATCGTTACCGCCGCCGCCGCTTGCGCGATCGCATTTGCCGGCATTGCGCCGATCAAACTTTTGTTCGTTGCGTCCATAGCGAGCGGCATCGCAACGCCGGTCTCGCTGGCCTTCATGCTTTTGGCCGCTTCCGACAAACGCATCGTCAAAGAGCAGCCCCTCGACCCGCGCCTGAAAATCGCCGGATGGGCCACGACGGGCATCGTCGCCGCTGCTGCTGCGATATTTCTCTATCAAACGGCCACAGGTCAGTCCTAGCCCCGAAGGCGAAACCCCCAAGCCGCCATGAACGACCAACCGACGCCGACCGGCTCCGACCAACCCCAAGCGCAAGACCAGCAAGATCAGCACGAACAGCACGATCAGCAAGCGCAGCAAGATCAGCAAGCGCAGCAAGATCAGCAGCAGCAGCCAGATCAGCAAGAATCGCAAGATCAGCACGAACAGCAGGCGCTCGAGCAGCAGCCGGAGCCGCCCGCTGCAGAGCCGCAGGCGGATGCCGAGGTTGCAGCGCAACCCGAGCAGCCCTCTGCTTTAAGCGCTGAAGAGACGCCGGTTGGTGAAATTCCCGCTCCCGCGTCAACGCCCGCTCCCGCGCCGGAAGAACCGAAGGCGGAAAAAACGGCCGTCGATCCTGCGCAGAAGCAGCGCGAGAACGAAGAGCGCCGTCAGAAAGCGCAGGCGACGTGGCAGCGCCTAGTGGATGCAAAAGGCTCGGGCGCGCTCGTTCAGGCACTCGTAAAGACGCCGGTCAAAGGCGGCCTGCTCGTGGATATCGAGGGCTATCGCGGTTTTCTTCCGGCCTCTCAGGCAGGCGTCGCAAAAGGAACGCCGCTCGAATCGCTCGTCGGCACGACCGTCGCGCTCAAAGTGCTCGATATCGACGAAACGCGTAAGCGCCTGGTCGTTTCGCACCGCCGCGCGCAGCAAGAAGAACGCCGCAATGCGCGCAACGATTTGCTTAAATCGCTCAAAGTCGGCGAAGAGCGCGACGCAACGGTCGTACGGCTCGCTGATTTCGGCGCATTCGTCGATTTGGGCAGCGGCATCGATGCGCTGATTCCGGCAAGCGAACTCGCATTCGAACGGGTTGAGAAACCCGGCGACGTCGTCAAGATCGGCGAACAGCTCAAAGTGCGCGTTCTGCGCATCGATCAGGGCGGTAAAAAGATTGCGGTTTCGCGCAAAGGCGCGCTCGCGGATCCCTGGCGCGATCACGCATCGGTTCTTCAGCGCGGCAAAACGCTGGAAGGCAAAGTCGTCGGAAAAGAGCGCGGTCTGGAAGTCGAGATCGCTCCGGGCATCACCGGTACGGTCAGCGATCGCGAAGCGAATCCGGAAGAGTACGAGATCGGCGAAACCGTCGAAGTGACGGTAAGAAACGCCGATTACCGCGGACGCCGCGTTCGTCTCTCGCTTGCGCACGTTGCGGCAACGTTCACATCGTCGTCGACGTCGTTTGCGCCGCTCGGTGCGGAACTGCGCATTCCGACCGGCGGCGACCAGCAGTAACGTCCTTACGCCGCGCGAGCTCCCGGCTCGAGCGCAAGTTTATCGGGCTGGCTCTGATCGAGCCAGCCTTCGATATCCGGGTCCTGCAGTTTCGCGCCCCCGGCAAACCACAGCCACACCACCGCGCCGCAAACTAACACGGCAACGCAGAGCGTCGCAATCGCTGCTGCGTGCACGCCGTTCACGGTCGTCGTAACGCCGGCCGAAGCCGATCGGGCGAACTGCAAGATCACCGGCGCCATAATAAAGTCGCCCTCGGATCGCACGAGTTCGATCAGCGCAAAAAGCCGTCCGAGCAACGTCGAAGGCAGTGAGAATCCCGCAAGCCACAAGCCCGGTGCAACGGTGGCACCTGCGCCCACGCCGAGCAATGCGGATACGAACAGCATCAGCGCCGGCGCGCCGCTTTGCGGCAAGAGCAGCATGAGCGCGGCGCACACGACGAGCAGCACCATCCCGCCGAGCGCAAGCAGCGGAAGCCAACGCGTTCGCACCAAGACGCCGAGCGCAGCGGCCGAAAGCAGCGTTCCGGCTACAGCCGGCCAAAACAGCATTCCCGCTCCAAACGGTCCGTTCGGTGCGATTTGCACTTCAAAGCGTTCGGCGAGATCCATCAGCGTGACCAGCACGCCGCCGCCGAACGTTGCAACGAGAATTCCGCAAAACGGAATCGTTCGCAGCATCGGCTTTACCGGAGCGAGCGGTTCTTCTTGCCGCAGCTGGCTCGCAATCATTGCCGCAAAACAGATCAAACCTACGACGAGCGGAGCCCAAAACCAGAGCGAACCGAATCCATTTACGGCCAGCTCGCCCGATGCCCAAAACGGCAGAAACGTCGCGCAAAATCCCAGGAGTATTGCGCTCCAATCGAACCGCGCATCCGGTTGCTGCGGCTCGTTGTCGGGAAGCGTCACCGTCGCGAATGCAAACGCGGTTAGCCCGGCAAACGCGAGTCCGAAGTAAAGCAGCCGCCACGCCTGACTGTTTGCGATCGCTCCGCCAATCAGCGGACCGGCAGTAACCGCACCGAAAAACCCGATGTTGATGAACGCCGACGTCAGCGGCATCTTCTTGGCCGGAAACCGCTGCACCACGGGCGGAAGCGCGATGACGAGCAGCAGCCCCGTAGCCAGACCGGCGAGGACGTCGCCCGCGCCGTATTGCTGAATGCTCTGCGCGGTCGCCGCGACGATGCAGCCGGCGATGAAGAGCGTTTCGCAGATAAAAAACAGCGTGCGCTGTTTGAAACGGCGGATGATATCGCCGCCGAGCAGCGCGCCGAACGCGTAACCGGCGATCGCGAGGCCCGAGATCACCGGCAGGGTCGTCGCGTCGGCCTGCAGCGTCTGCGCGATCGAAGGAGCCGCGAGTTCCAGCGCCGTTCCCAAAAAGATGAACGGCGCAATCGCGGCAATGGCTACGCCGATCGTTGCAGCGTAGTTTCCTTCGAGCGGTCGTTTAGCGCTCACTCGCGCGCAAGGATATCGAATGCGTACGCTGTTACGGCACCGTAGACGAGCCGCGGCACGATATCGGCAATCCAATCCGCTGCGCTCCACTGCTTCGGATCGGTCTGTTTTATCGCAGCCGCGCTGCCCTCACTTGCGGCCATGGTGAACGCCGCAAGCGCAACCGCCGCAACAGACCACGGAACCGCGCGCATGCGCGGCCGCAGCATTCCGTACAGCACGCCGCTGCCGAATCCGTCGAGATAGCCGAGCATCGCGCCTAAGCCTTGGCGCCGGTTCCCGGCCGGTTTTGGTGCGTGCAGTTCCTGCGCAAGTTTATCGACCATCTTCCCAGGGAGTTCGCTCGCCGGACGATCGCGGATCGTCATGTCCGCATACGTAACCGCATTGAGCATTGCCGTTCCGGCGGCGCCGGCAAGTACGCCCCGCACGGCGCCGTCAAACGCGTTCACTGCAAATAGCCCTCGACAGTTTTCGGCGAACGCATCTCGGCGTCCGACGGATCTTCGCCGAACTCGACCTTGGCGCGGCGTTGACGCAGCAGATCGTAGTAACGGTCCAACTGCACTTGCAACTCGCCAAGGCGCGTGCGCTCCGCCGGCGTAAGCGTCGAGCCTTTCTCGAAGAGTGCGTGTTCCTCTGCGACCAGCTGTTCGATATGCGAATGGATGTCTTTATCGTTCATCGTGTTCCCCATGGTGCGTGCTGTGCGGCGTGCGCAGTCCGAGGCGCACGAGATCTTCGCCGTCCAAATCGATGGCTGCGGCGCGGACGTTTTCGTCCAGGTGTTCGATCGACGACGTGCCCGGAATCGGCAGCATCTGCTTCGAACGCGCAAGAAGCCACGCTAGCGCGATCTGGCGCGTCGTCGCGTTGTGGTTTTTCGCGACGATCTGTACTTCGGTGTTGTCGTCGACATCGCTGGAGGCTGCTCCCAGCGGAAACCAGGGCAGAAATGCTAGACCCTCGCGCTCGCAGTAATCGATGATTCCTTCGCTTTCACCGCGATAGGCGATGTTGTAACGGTTCTGGACCGAAACGATCGGGACGATCTTCTGCGCTTCTACTACTTGGTCGAGCGTTACGTTCGAAAGGCCGGCGTGCCGGATCTTCCCTTCCGCACGCAGATCGCGCAATGCGCCCACTTGTTCCGCAAACGGAACTCTCGGATCGACGGTGTGCAGTTGATACAGATCGATCGCATCGAGTTTGAGCCGGCGCAGGCTGGCCTCGCAGCACGCCTTCAAACGCTCGGGCCGGCAGTCCGGTTCCCACTGATTCGGACCCGGACGTGTGTTGCCGCCCTTGGTTGCGATTACGAGATCGCCGGGATAGGGCCGCAGCGCCTGCGCGATCTGTTCTTCGTTTATCTCCGGACCGTACGCGTCGGCAGTATCGATAAACGTTACGCCCAGGTCGACGGCATGCCGCAGGACGCGCAGTGCGTTTTCACGGTCGTCGGGCCATCCCCAAACGCCCGGACCGGCCAGCCGCATGGCGCCGTACCCCATGCGGTTTACGGTCATGTCACCAAAAGTTATCGATCCGGCTGCGGTTGCAGGCCTGGCCTTCGTATCCATAAGCGGCTTGTACCCGCGCCGCTGCCGAACCGGGGTAGGGGAACCCCTCCTCCCTTGGTTCGTACGGTTCGCACGAGGCTCGCGCGTAGTGGCGGCAGAAAAGGCCGGACCGTGGCAACCCTACCCGAACTCCGGCATACCGCGGCACACGTGCTGGCCTACGCCGTGCAAGATCTTTTTCCGGAAGCCAAACCGACTATCGGTCCGGCTATCGAGAACGGCTTTTACTACGATTTCGATCGCGGGCATCCGTTCACGCCCGAAGATCTCGAGCGGCTGGAAAAGCGCATGCACGAGATCGTCGGCGCAAATTACGAGATGACCGGCGAACAGGTCACGCGCGAACAAGCGATCGAGCGGTTCAAGGACAATCCGTACAAGGTCGAGCTTGCCAAAGGCATTCCCGACGGCGAGCCGATCACGCTGTACACGATCGGCGAGTTTACGGATCTGTGCCGCGGCGGTCACGCGCATACGACCGGGGAGATCGGCGCGCTCAAATTGATGAGCGTTGCGGGCGCCTATTGGCGCGGCGACGAGAACAACCCGATGCTGCAGCGGATTTACGGAACCGCGTGGTACGAACAGAACGATCTCGATGCGTACCTGCATCAGATCGAAGAAGCGCACAAACGCGATCACCGCAAGCTCGGCGTCGAGCTCGATCTCTTCTCGATCGAAGACGATGCCGGCGGGGGCCTCGTGTTCTGGCACCCGAAAGGCGCGATCGTCCGCA
>DASSRQ010000160.1:0-2031 GCA_035701665.1 Vulcanimicrobiaceae bacterium | reverse complement strand
GCCGGATCGAAATGCCGTGTTCGAAGGCTATACGATTCCGGACGATTGGTCGTACGATAACGCCGGCAACATCAACAGCGGCTTTGCTCTCACGGGCAATACGCTGCTGTTCACAACATTTTTGCAGCGCCTGGTCGCGCTCGATGTCCGCGACGGTCACGAGCTGTGGCACGTCCAATTGCCGAACATCACCATGTCCACGCCCATCGTTGCGAACGGCATGGTCTTTATCGGTACCGGAAAGAGCGGCGTCTTAAAGCGCAACGCGATGCAGCGCGTGCAATTTGCCGGAAAAGACGTGTGGGGCGTTTCGGGCGGCGACGAAGTTGCAGCGTTCGATCTGCGCACCGGCGCACCGCGTTGGACGTTTAAAACGGTCGGCGAAGATATGCCCTCGGCCATGTACGATCGCGGACGCTTGATCTTTGCGAACGGCGATTTCCATGCCTATGCACTGGACGCGAAAAGCGGCAAACAGGTGTGGTCTACCGACGTCGGCGGCATGTCCACGATGTCGAACGCGCTGATGGCGGGCGACGTGGCGATCTTCGGCGTGTGTACGCCGCATAGCGGCGGCATCGCTACGGAGAGCGTCGCGCTCGATCCGTCGGACGGCAAACTGCTGTGGCGATCGGAGTACGGCCATTGCGATTCGACGCCGTCGTACGGGAACGGCAAAGTCTTCGTCAACGACGTGCTTCCCGGCGATATGGCGCTTCGCAAAACGACGATTGTGGCGGCGCTCGATGCGCAGACCGGCAAAACCGCGTGGCTGTATAGCGGAAAATCGCACGGCTTATGGAGCATTGTCGGTTCCGACCAAGTCGCCGTCGCCGGAACGTATGCGGACAATACGTACTATCAGCCGGCGCCGCTCGATGACGAGTTGATCGCGTTCGATGCAAACAGCGGCAAGATTCGCTGGCGCTTCCACACGTCCGGTCCGGCGAAGATGAGTCCTGTTATAAAGCAAGGACGGCTGTACATTGGCGACGTCGCCGGCATGTTCTACACGCTCGATACGCGCGACGGGAAGCTGCTCGAGATCCGCGAGTTCAAAAAACCGTTTTCCGTCAGTCCGCCTATCGCTGCGGGCAACAAACTGGTCGTTGCAAACGGAACGTCGGTATATGCGATTCCACTTACCGGCCGGCCGCATATCTCGGAGCGTGTCGGTTGGGGCATCGTATCGGGCTCCAAGCAACAAGACGACATGTAGATTCGCAGTGCCGCGCCGCATCGCTGCGGGCGCTGATGCAAGCCGCAATTAGTGCGCGTTCAAAGCAACGACGCCGATCACGACTGCGAGAGCGCCTAGCAGCAGCAGCGTGACGAGAAGCTTCGTCTTCGATTCGGGTGCGGTTTCGGCGGGTGTCTCGCCGCGTGACCGGGCTGCTGCGGCAGATGCGGCTGCCTCCGCTGCTATCACGCCGGCCATGGAAGCGCCGCATGCCGCGCACGCAGCTGCTGAAGCTGCGCAAGAGGCGCCGCATGACGCACAACACGTACTCATAAAATATCGATTCTGGAAGTGCTGCGGGGTGCCTGTTTCGCCGCAAGGCCGGCTGCTGCGCGGGGCGTCATTCCGAATGCGGTGCGAAATGCCGTCGAAAAATGCGCGTGGCTTGCAAAGCCGAGGTCGAGGGCGAGGGCGGTGATGTCGCCGGCTCCGTCGCGAAGGCGCGAGAGCGCGGCCGATAGCCGCAAACGCAACCGGTACTGATGAATCGACGAGCCGGTTTGCGCGCGGAAGCGTCGCGCTAATTCGAATGGTGAGAGACCGGCGTCGCGCGCGAGTTGCTGCAGATTCGCGCGATCGCTTGGATCGGCGGCGAGGCGTTCGCGCAGGCAATCCACTTCGCGGCTTTGTTTGCGCGCGGGCTGCGGTGTGCGTGCGAGCGTTTCGAGAATCGCCATCGTCGCTTCGTCGCATGCAAGTGTATCCGGATGCGTGCGCAGCGTATGCACGGCGAGGTGCACGCGGCGCTGCGCGGCTTTGTCGAGCATCCACGAACGGGGCAGGGATGCGGC
>DASSRQ010000159.1:0-13952 GCA_035701665.1 Vulcanimicrobiaceae bacterium | reverse complement strand
GTATTCTCCTTAAGGCGCTCGGAACTGCGGCGGTGTAGTCCCCAATTGTGCAGCGCATCCGACGACCAGCACTCGCACGTTGTAACAAAATACTTCCAATCGCTATGCTTGGGCGGTCGCTTCAAACCGCGCGGCAAACGGTACCAGTCCAGGCACCGGATCTTCCAACCTCGTCTAGGACCCGTTTGCACATCTGGCGGGACCGGATGCTGCTTCGGGTTGTTGTCTTCGGCGCTATAATAAAATTTGTCCGAGTTAAAGTAGGACGGATTTTCAGTGGCCATCGGATACGGCGTTGGACTCACTGCGGGGACATTCGTTGGGGGGGGCGATGCCGGGATTGGCGCAGGCCTGGACACGGCCCCGAATAACGGCACTGCGCCTGCTACTATCCACGCCTCCGCGAGAATTATGGCAAAAACTTTGTTGCGCATAAATACTCCCTGACCCGCGTGGGCTAAAAACGTTTTACGGCTTGATCGCTGCTGCGCGAACGCCTTCGGCGGCTTGTGCTTCGAACTTCTTGAAGTTCTCGGCGAACAGCCCGGCCAGTTTCTTCGCCTGCGCGTCGTAAGCGGCGGCATCGACCCACGCTGCGCGCGGATCGAGCACTTCGGACGGAACACCCGGAACTTCTTGCGGAATCTGCAGTCCGAAGAACGGCTCTTTTACGAACGTCGCGTCGCTGAGTTTGCCTTCGATGGCGGCGTTGACCATGGCGCGCGTGTGCGCGATCGACATACGTTTACCGACGCCGTACGCACCGCCGGTCCAGCCAGTGTTAACCAGCCAGCATTCGACGTCGTGGGCGTCGATGCGCTCGCCGAGCAGACGCGAATACACCGTCGGATGGTGAACCATGAACGGTGCGCCGAAACACGTTGAGAACGTTGCCGTCGGTTCGGTGACGCCGCGCTCCGTGCCGGCGACCTTGGCCGTGTAGCCCGAAAGAAAATGATACATCGCCTGCTCTTTGGTCAGGCGCGAGATCGGCGGAAGCACGCCGAACGCATCGGCGGTCAGCATGATGATGACGCCCGCGTGGCCGCCCTTGCTGCCCGGAACGATATTCGGAATGAACTCGATCGGATACGCGGAACGCGTGTTTTCGGTCTTCGCGTCGCTTTCGAGATCCAGCGCGCGGCTGTTTTCGTCGTACACGACGTTTTCGAGCACGGTGCCGAAACGGTGCGACGCCGCCCAAATCTCGGGTTCGGCTTTCTGCGAGAGCCGGATCACTTTTGCGTAGCAGCCGCCCTCAAAGTTGAACACGCCGTCGGCGGACCAGCCATGTTCGTCGTCGCCGATGAGCGGGCGCGTGCTGTCGGCGGAGAGCGTCGTTTTACCGGTTCCGGACAGACCGAAAAAGATCGCGACGTCGCCTTGCGCGCCGACGTTGGCCGAGCAGTGCATCGGCAGCGTTTTGCGCAGCGGCAGCAAGTAGTTCATGATCGTGAAAACGGACTTCTTGATCTCGCCCGCGTAGCGCGTGCCGCCGATCAGAATGATCCGTTTTGCAAAGTTGACGATGATGAACGTCGAGGAGTTCGTGCCGTCGCGCTGCGGATCGGCTTGGAAGAGCGCCGCGTCGACGACGGTAAACTCCGGCGTGAAGTTCTTGGGCGGCTCTTCGGGACAGATGAAGAGGTTACGCGCGAACAGGTTGTGCCAAGCGAACTCGGTGACGACGCGTACCGGTAAGCGGTACCGTTCGTCGGCGCCGACGTAGCAGTCCAGCGAGTAGACGTCGCGCTCGGAGAGATACGCGTTGACGCGATCCCAGAGCGCGTCGAAAACCTCCGGCGCGATGCCGCGGTTCGCATCGTTCCAATCGATGTTGCCTTCGCTCGAGGGCTCTTTGACGAAAAACTTATCCTTCGGCGAGCGGCCCGTGTGCGGGCGCGTATCGACGATAAACTGACCGTCGCTGCCGAGGACGCCTTCACCGCGCGCAAGCGCGTGCTCGATGAGCTCGGGCGTCGAAAGGTTCTCGAAAATATGCGCGGCTTTCACCTGCTCAGGAACGGTAAGTATGCTCGCAATCCCCATAAGAGAGATGGTAGTATGCCGCTGACTTAGCGAAAAAGTGTCATTTGTCATGCCGGGAAGGGCCGGCGGTACCGGAAGCCCTAAACAGCTGCGCGATGAAACGTCGTTTTGCGGCCCTGGCCGCCGCCTTTGCGCTGGCCGCCGCTTCGAATGCGGGTGCTGCAGTGCCCTTTCAATTCGGCTTTCTGAAGCCCGGCCCGCTCGACGGCATCACGGACGTCCCGGGCGTGCGCGTCGCGAATCTGACAAAAGTCGAAGGCTCGTCGATCCGAACGGGCGCGACGGCCGTCCTTCCGAACGCCGATCCGTGGGTGCACAAGGTATCGGCAGCATCGTTCGCTCTGAACGGCAACGGCGAGATGACGGGCACGCATTGGGTCAACGAAGCCGGCTTTCTCGAGACGCCGATTGTCTTGACGGATACACTCGACATCGGCCGCGCGGACGACGGGCAGATCAGTTGGATGCGCGAGCACCATCCGGAGATCGGAAAGAGCGATACGGTGCCGCTGCCCGTTACCGCCGAATGCGACGACGGATTACTCAACGACATCACTGCGCGCGCCGTCGGCGCCGGCGACGTCGTCCGTCTGCTGGACAGCGCGAAGACCGGACAGTTCGAACGCGGCGCTGTCGGCGCAGGGACCGGCATGATCGCGTTCGGTTTCAAAGGCGGCATCGGATCCGCCTCGCGCGTCATACCGGCCGCGCAGGGCGGTTACACCGTCGGCGTTTTGGTGAACGACAATACGAGCAGCGGCTCTGCCCGCCGGTCGTTGACCATCGACGGCGTGCACGTCGGCGAAGCGTTGCAGAACAGCTATAAGATCAAGTTTCCGCACCACGTCGTTTTGCGCGGCCGGATGGCCGAAGGCAGCATCATCATCGTCGTTGCGACGAACGCGCCGCTCGATTCGCGGCAGCTGCGCGCCCTTTCGGAACGCGCCGCACTGGGCATGGCGCGTACCGGATTATACAGTTCGCTCGGGAGCGGCGATCTGATCATCTCGTTCAGCACCGGGTATGTTTTCCAGCGCACGCCGTCGTTCGATATCACTTCGCCCAAAACGCAAGTGCTGCAAAACGAAGACGTCATGAATCAGCTGTATCTCGCTGCAGCGGAAGCGACGGAAGGCGCGATTTACGATGCCTTGTTTAGCGCCAAGACGACGGTGGGCCGCGGCGGCGTGACCGCGTACGGATTACCGCACGACGACGTGCTGAAGATGCTGCACGCGGCGGGCGTGCACTAACCTTTCAAGGCTTGCGCCGCAACGCGCAAAAACGCGCCGGGTGAACGTTCCATCTCGAACGTACAGAGCGCGCGGCCGATTGCGCCGGCGTTCTCGTTCGTGACGAACCACGCCGGCTTCGGAAACGTCCGGAAGGGCGCGTAGACAACGCTCTTCTCGGTATCTTCGAGCAATCTCGCGTTATGCACGACGCCGATACCGCTGCCCGGCGATCGCAGTGTATGACCGGGATAAGCGCCCCACGGCGTCTCGCAGATGAAGTAGCCCGTGCCGGTCCACGCATTGACGCCGACGCATCCGTAGCGCAGACCCGCGATCGCGCGTTTGAGGTCCGCCGGGTGTGCGCGCGCCGTCTTCGGGTGCACGATGATGTTTGCCCCGAGCGTCCCGCTCAGGCGTTCGTTCGCGAAGCGAACCGCTTCGTCAAGGAAATCGTGCTCCTCGCACGGGAGTTCCAGCCACGCGAGGACGCCGCAAAACGCTTCGCGCTCGAAAAGCGGTGCATAGTCGTCTGCACCGACATCGACGATCGTACGCATCTGCGCGTGTTCTCCGGCTAGTTCCGCCCGGCGCTGTGCCGCACCGGGATAGTACTCCGGCCGCGGCTCCATCGCGCGAAGCACGTTTTGCACTTCCGCTCTCAGCGCGGCAGCGTGTTCCCAGCCTTTCCGAACGATCGCAACTTGCGATGCGATGCAGTTGAAGCCGGCATTGTGCGCTTTCTGCGTTGCGATATGCTCGGCTTGGTAGCGGATATCGGCAGCGCTCCAGGACCCGGGAACGACGATCGTAGGGCTGACATTCCCAAGTTCGCTCGTGATCGTCTTGCCGGGCGCTTCGCGAACGATGGCGCGGTGCGTCGCTTCGCTGCCCGTGACGTGGATCTCGTCGATAGCGCGGTGTCCGCAGAGATACGCACCCGTTTCTGCCCCGCCGGACGCAAAACGCACAAAGCCGGCCTGCACAAACGGTTCGAATGCGCGCTCGAAGATCGGCTGCAGATACGCGTTGACCGGATTCATCTTGACCATGCAGACGCAGCCGCCCGCAATCAACTTGTATAAGACGTCGAGCGGCGCGATGCTGGAGATGTTTCCGGCGCCGAGGACGAGCGCAACGCGGCCGGCGTGCGGTTTGCGATAAAACGATCCCGCGCGCTCCCGCGTTTGCTCCGGCGTTACGCCGGGCTGCATCCACACCTCGGCGCGTAAACCCGTGAGAAGAAGGCGGTCGTACAGATCGTTCGGGAAAACCTCGACAACCGTGCGTCCTTCGCGCTCGCGCACCGCACGCAGGCGCGGCGTGCCGTATTCGTCGATCTCGTCGAGCGTTCGAATATACCGCTCGATCGCATAAAGCACGGCCCACGGCCCGGAGATCCATTCTTCGCCGGCAAGCGGTGAGTTGAGATCTAAGCCCTTCGCCTCGCATGCGGCGGCGGTCCACTCGTGCGCCACGTTGTAAACGTTGCGCTTGAGCGTATGCAGCAGCGCGATCTTCAATTCGATGCTGAGGCCGGCCCATGCCGTTTTTGCGGCGCCGAGCGTTTCGAGATCGCGTTCGACCGGACGGGCGAGGTCTTGCACGCAGCTAGTATACCGCATCCATGCGGCGCGCGATCTTAGTGCTGGATCAGTGCCCGTGCGTGGCTGCCGCCGTGCGGGCGGCGCGTAACCGAGAAGTCGTCCGAGAGTTGCGCGGCGATGTACAGCCCGCGGCCGCGTTCGCTGTACGCGTCGAGCGGCAGCCTCGGGACGAATTGGAAACCGTCACCGCTATCGAGCACGTGAAAGACCGTCGAACCGCGGCGGCGTTCGAGCACGATCTCGATCGGTCCGGGCGTGTGGCGAACGACGTTGCCGATCAGCTCGCCCAACACCATCTCGCAGCGGAAGACCGTCTCTTCCGTGTGGTGCGTGAAGTAGATCTCCTCGAGCAACTCGGTGCGAATCTTCCGGATGCGCGTTTCGTCGTTCGCGTTCGCCTGCCAGCGGCGCAGGCGGCGCGTTGCCGTCGTCGCATCGAGTTCGCCGATCTTTGCTACCAGGACCGCGACGTCGTCGCGCGCATTGGTGCCGACGAGTGCTTCGAACAGACCGTGCGCCGGATGTTCGCCGTTCAGCACGTCGCCCTGCTGCGCGCATTCGATCAATGCGTGTTCGCCGTCCAGCGGCGTGCGGCGCGCTTCGGTAAGCCCATCGGTGTAAAGGACGATGGCATCGCCCGGCGCGATCGGCACGGCAGTCGTTCCGGGCTCCGATTTGCGCCGCAATCCGAGCGGTAAGCCCGGCGAGTTCAACAGAACGGTGTTGCCGTTCGCTTTGCGCAGTACGGCGGGCGGATGTCCCGCCGCCGCGTAAGCCAGCGTCGATTCGATCGGATCGATCACGCAGGTGAACGCCGTCACGTACGTGTCGGGATGTTCGGCGCGCAGTGCGCGGTCCGCCGCCTCGAGCATCAGCGCCGGGTCGGGATGGACGTGCGCGATGCCGCGAATAATTTGACGGATGTTCGCCATCGTGACCGCGGCTGCAAGGCCGCGCCCCGTCACGTCGCCGATGGAAAGAACGACGCGTCCGTCCGGCAGCTCGACGGCATCGTACCAGTCGCCGCCGATGTGCGCTTCCGAAGCGGCCGCTGCATAAAACGCGTCCAGGCGCATCCCGCGCGGCGAAGGCAGCGACTGCGGCAGCGATGCGTTTTGCATGGCTTCGGCGACGCGGTGTTCGCGCGCAAACCGCTGCGCGTTTTCGATAATGACGGCGATCCGTTCGGCAAGCAGACGAAACGTCTGCACGTCGCCTTCGTCGTACACGCGTCCCGACGATCCCGTCGCCACGACGATCGCGCCGATCGGACCACTCTCGCCTGCAACGGGTATGGCAATGGCCGAAACCGTTTCAAGACTGTCGGCGATCTCTCTCGCGCGGCCTTCGCGTTTACTCTTGCTTTGGTTCAACGATGCGGTGTCGGCGCAAACGACCTCGTTGCGGTAAATGACGGCTGCGACGTTTTCCATTATTTGGTCGCGGTCGAGTTCGTGAAACTCGCGCATCAACGCCAATTGCGCGTCGCTCGCTGCAGCGACCGCGGCGAGGCTGACTTCTCCGCCCTCAACCGTAAAGAACTGCGCGTAATCCGCCATCGCCGGTACGCATTCGTAGACGAGACGGTTGAAAAGCGCCTGCGGTTCCAGCAGCGGCGAGAGCGCTCCCGTGGCACGAAGCAGAAACGACTGGCGTTCCGCTGCGCGCCGCTGATCGTCGACGTCGATCGAGTAGCCGAACCAGCGCTGAACGCATCCGTCGGCTCCGGTGATCGGCTGTGAATGAATCAAATGCCAGCGGTAACTTCCGTCCGCACGTCGATACCGGACGTAGCGTTCCGATCCGACCGGCACCTTGTGCTCGCGCTGCCACATCGGAGCGTACAGCGCAGCATCGTCCGGATGCAGTAAGTTCCAGACGCTCGCGTCCAGCGGTGCATCTGTCGAGAGTCCCGTGTAGTCGTAGAACCAGCGGTTGAAGTAGGTGACTTTCCCGTTTTCGTCCGCTTCCCACAGCATAACGGGCATCGTGTCCATCAGCGTTTGATTGAAGGAGCGCGCGGCGTCGAGCGCGGCTTTATACTCCGATTGGGTGGACAGGTCGAGCGTATAAGCGTTGATCCGCTGCGGATCGTCCGGATCTTTGGCCGCGATGATGAGGAACGGCACGCGCGTCCCGTCGCGGCGATAATATTCTTTGCTGAACGGGGACGTCGTGCCGGCGGACGAGAGCGATGCCAGCATCTGCTGGCCGTGTCCGCGATACTCCGGCGGCGTCAAGTCGGAGATGGGAAGGCGCAGATCGCGCAGTTCTTGCGCCGAATAGCCGAGCATCTGCGCGTAGGTCTCGTTGGCATCGACGATGCGGCCGTCCATCGACAGTTGCACGAATCCGACCAGCGTCGAATCGATCAGGCGGCGCAAACGCGACTCGGCGCTGCGCGCCTGCATCTCGGCTTTAACGTAGCGGTCGACGTCGATATTGTGGCCGAAGAAGCCCACGATGCGTCCGTCGCGCCGTATGGCATCGGCACGGCTGCGGATCCAGCGGTACTCGCCGTCGGCTGCCCGCATACGCGCTTCGACGTCCATGGGCTCGCCGGTCTGCAGCGTGTGCGTGACCTCGCCGAGCATCCGCTCCAGATCGTCGGGGTGGATCAGCTCTTGCCAGCCGCGCTGCATGATCTGCTCCGGCGCGAGCCCCAACAGCAGTTCGTTGGCGGCGTTTAGATAGATCACCCGGCCGTCGGGCGAGCCGAGCCACAGCGATTCCCGGGACGTCTCCATAAGTTCGAAGACGGCCGGATCGAAAGCGGAGAGTTCCTCAGATACGTCGAGCACGCTGCGGTCAGAATACCCCTAAGCAAGCGAGGGCAAACAGAGGAAAAAACAAATGCGGCGCCCGGTTGGGCTGCCGCATTCGCATTAGTTTATCGCGTTCGCAACCGCTTACGCAATTAGTTCGCGTTCGACCATAATCCCGCGCGGGTCGATCAAGTGCTTGTTAAGACCGAGTTTTTCGGCCGGCACGCCCAGCGCATACGCGACGAGCTGCGGAAGATGGAAGACCGGCAGATCGGTACGGCCCCAGCGCGAGGCGGAGTCTTCTTGATATCCGTCGAGCGCGAGGTGGCACAGGGGGCACGGCGTGAGCACGGCTTCCGCGCCCTTTTCCTTGGCCATGCGCATGTTCTGCCCGACCATGTTCGCCGCGGTGCCTTCTTTTTCGAGCTGAATGTGGAAGCCGCAGCAGCGCGTTTTGCCGGCATAGTCGACGGCCTCGCCGCCAAGTGCAATGACCAGATCTTCGAGCGAATGCGGATTACGTGCCGACTCCCAGCCGTTCACTTTCTCCGGGCGGATGATATGGCAGCCGTAGAACGGCGCAACCTTCAAACCGTTGAGCGGACGCACGACCATGCTTTTGAGATTGTCGAGGCCGATGTCGTCGATCAGCATCCACAGCAGATGGCGAACCATCACGCCGCCGTTGTACTTCGCGCCGAACTTGCCGAGAATGGCGTTCGCCTGCGTCATACGCTCTTCGCTCTCGAGCAGCTCTTTGTTCGCCAAGCGCATGTGGCCGGTGCACGTCGAGCAGATCGTGATGATGTCGTCCAGGCCGAGCGCTTCGGCTTGCGCGTACGTGCGCGCGTTCAGCACGCGTCCGATATCGCGGTTCGTGTCGTTAACGACCGACGCGCCGCAGCACGAGGCCGCCGTCAACTCGATGAGTTCGATGCCGAGTTTGTCGGCCAGAAGCATCGTCGAATTGAAAAGCTCTTTGCACGACTCTTTGGCCACGCAGCCCGGGAAGAATCCGTACCGGTTGCTCTGCGCGCTCTTGGAGCGCTTGTGCGAATCGTTCGCCCGTTCTTCGGGCAATAACGTGCTGCTCATTACGTGACCGGGACCTCCAGGGTATCGTAAATGGTTTTGACTTCGTCGACTTTCGGGATCGGTTTGAGGAACGGCGGCGGCATCTTGCCTTTGGAGAGCATGCGCAGTCCGAGCGGCGCCACCGCGAGAAGACCCTTGATGTTGAAGCGGCCGATCGTGCCTTGAATGACTTCGGTTTCCGCGAGCATACCGGTCTTTTTGATCGTGCGGTTCACGACGAGCGCGTGCTGCGGCCCGCGTTCCTTGATCATGACGCGCGAGTTTACCGTTGCGCGTTTGACGTCGATGATGCGGTCGTGCGGATCGACGTGTTTCGGGCAGTACGAGCACGCGTAGCAGTGCGCGCAGAGCCACAGATAATCTTCGTTGATCTGCGCCAGGCGCTCTTCCTTTTTGCTGTCGCGCACGTCTTCGATGAAGCGGTACGCGTATGCAATGGAAGCGGGGCCCGCGAACGATGGGTCAACGCTGACGACAGGGCAAAGCGCGTAGCACGTCGCGCACATGACGCAGTTCGCGACGTCGACGAGTTTCTTCATGTCGTCCGGGCTGACGCGGCGCTCGGTCTGATGATCCGAGTCTTTGTCCGCCGGCTGCAGATACGGTTTGAGCCGCGTGTATTTGTCCCAGAACGGATCCATGTGCACGACCAGGTCGCGCATCGGCTGGAAGTTCGGCATCGGATCGATCTTGATCGTTCCGCTCTCGTCCATCACCGAGTTACAGGGCGTCTTGCACGCAAGGCCGGTAACGCCGTTGATGTTCATCGAACACGAACCGCAGATCGCCGAACGGCAAGACCGGCGGAAGCTGATGCTGCCGTCGACTTCGGACTTCGCGACTTCGAGCGCGTCCAGAACGGTCGTCGTCTCCGGAATGTCGACCGCCACGACGTCGCGGTGCGGAACGGTATCGACGGCTTCGTCGAAGCGGAAGATATCTAACTTAATGTTAGCCATAGTTGCTTAATAGCTCCGGACCTGAGGCTGCCACTTCGTAATGGTGACTTTGCGCGAGTAGTCGAGTTTGGGATTCTGTCCCTCTTGGCGCCACGCGAGCGTATGCACCATCCAGTTGTCGTCGTCGCGTTCCGGATAATCCGTGCGCGCCTGCGCGCCGCGCGACTCTTTGCGAGCCAACGCGCCGTTCGCCACGCACATCGCCGCGTCGATGAGGAAGTCGGTCTCCATCGTGTTGACGAGGTCCGTGTTGAACGTCTTGGATTTATCCATAACGTAGGTTTCTTCGTCGAAGCGGCGCCGGATGTCGAGCAACTGGTCGACCGCCTTGGTGAGCTGGCCTTCGTTGCGGAAGATGAAGACGTTCTCGCTCATCACGTTCTGCATGGCCGCGCGGGCGACCGGAGCACGCGTGCCCGTATCTTTGCTCAGCCACTTGTTCAGGCGATCTTTTTCTGCCTGAAGCGTGCGTTCCGACGGCTTGATGTTGCCGACTTTCTTGATGTAATCGCACGCGTGGCGCGCCGAACGCGCGCCGAAGACGATCGTTTCGAGCAGCGAGTTGCCGCCCAGGCGGTTTGCACCGTGAACGCTGGGTGCGGCGCATTCGCCTGCTGCGTAGACGCCCGGGATACGGGTCGCTCCGTCGATATCGGTTTCGATACCGCCCATCGTGTAGTGCATGCCCGGAAGAATCGGAATCGGATCGTCGATGGCGTCTTTGCCGGTCGCATCGAGCGCGAGCTCGCGGATCTGCGGAAGACGTTCGAGGATCTTTTCGCGGCCGAGGTGGCGCAGGTCGAGCAGCACGCAGCCGTCGACGCCGCGGCCTTCCAGGATCTCGGTCCATTCCGCACGGGATACGACGTCGCGCGATGCGAGTTCGCCCTTATTCGGCGCGTACTTGAACATGAAGCGTTCGCCGTTGCTGTTCAGAAGATAGGCGCCCTCGCCGCGAGCCGCTTCGGAGAGCAGCACGCCGTTTTCTTTCAGCGAGGTCGGGTGGAACTGCACGAACTCCATGTCCATGATCGGGATGCCGGCGCGGAACGCGATGCCCAAGCCGTCGGCCGTCGAGGCGTAGCCGTTCGTCGTTTTCGCATACATGCGTCCGCAGCCGCCGGTCGCGAAGATCGTCGCTTTCGCGTTGATCAATTCGAGTTCGCCGTTGCGCATGTTGTAGGCGACGACGCCGGTGCCGATGCCGTCTTCGACGCACAGCGCGGTGCAGAAGTACTCTTCGTAGACTTTAACGTTGAAGCGTTCGAGCTGCTCCCACAGCGTGTGCAGGATGACCAGGCCCGTAACGTCGGCGGAGTAGCACGTACGCGGCGAACCGGCACCGCCGAACGGACGCTGCGCGATGCGGCCGTCGGGGAGACGCGAGAAGATGCAGCCGCGATGCTCGAGCCAGATGATCTCGCGCGGCGCGTCCGAGCACATCGCCTCGATGCAATCCTGATCGCCCAGGTAATCCGAGCCTTTTGCGGTGTCGAAAGCGTGCGCCTCGGGCGTGTCCTCGTCGCGGTTGCCGAGCGCGGCGTTGATGCCGCCCTGTGCTGCGCCGGAGTGACTGCGTACCGGGTGCATTTTACTGACGATGGCAACGTCGGCACCGCGCTCGGCTGCTTCAACAGCTGCGCGCATGCCCGCCAGACCACCGCCGATGACGACGACGTCGTGCTTGATCATTCTCTCTTTATACTACGCTGGTATAGAGGCCGCCCCGACCTTAGTGGCACGGTTGCCTGGGCTTTATCCGGCTGGAGGAGTCTCCGGATTGTTTCCGCCGCGCGCGTAGAAGCGATAGCCGTTCTTGCCGGCTTGTTTGGCGTGGTACAGCGCTTCGTCGGCTGCAAAGAAGAGCGTCTGTCCGTCGGTCCCGTCCATCGGGAACATCGCCGCACCGATGGACGACTGCAGTCCGCTCTTGCGGACGGCCGCCAGAATGCGCTCGACGCCGCGGCGGGCCGCGTCCTTATCCGTCTTGGTCATGACCAGCACGAACTCATCACCCGCGTAGCGCGCCACGATGTCGCCCTTGCGCGCGGTGTTCTGAAGCACCGTCGCAAAGCGTTTGAGGGCGAGGTCGCCCAGACTGTGGCCGCCCGAATCGTTGATCTTCTTGAGATCGTCCAAGTCCAGAATGACGAACGCGAACGGCGTGTCGTAGCGCTCCGACGTGTGCAGCTCGCGCTCCAGCATCTCGGTAAGCGCGCGGCGGTTCGGAATTCCCGTGAGCGCGTCGGTCAACGCCAAACGCTGCGTCTCTTCGAGCAGGCGGCGAGTCTCTTCGTACAAGCGCGCGTTCTCGACCGCGATCGCGGCCTGGGCTGCAAAATCCAGGAGCACGCGCAGCTGATTCTCGGTGACTTCCTCGCCCGGCGGGTCGTCTACGTATAACATGCCGCGCACGACGTCGCGCGCCACGAGCGGCGCGATGCAGTACGAGCGCTTCGTATCCTGCAGCGGCTTGTCGTGATCGTCCTGACTGCCGAACGCGATCTGCGAGATGCCGCGGGCGACGTCGTAGAGCGTCGAGTTCGGAAGATAGTCGAACGCTTCCGCGGAGTGCATCACCGCGCCCATCGCATCGCCTTCGAGGCGGCGGATGATCGTGCCGTGCTCGTCGACGTCGAACAGAATAACGCGCGAGAATCTTAACGCTTCGCAGACGCCGCGCAGCACCATCGAAAGGATATCGTTGATGTCGAGCGTCGAATTGATGGTGGAGAAGACTTGCTGCAGTACGAAGAGCTCGGCATTTTGCTGCGCAAAATCGTCACGCTCGGCTTCGAGCATGGCAATACGCGACTTCAAGCGATCGATCTCCGCCAGGAGCTCGGCTCGTCCGGTCTCTTCGGACAGGTTCACAGCCACCTTATACTGTAACGTCTCAATTCGCCGTTTTCTTTAGGAGCTCCGCACCCTCCGGTGAGTTCGTTCGTCCATCTCCACGTCCACAGCGAGTACTCGCTGCTCGATGGCGCCTGCCGGGTCGACAGCCTGTGCCGCCGGTCCGCCGAGGACGGAAGCCCTGCCGTGGCCCTTACGGACCATGGCGTGATGTACGGCGCCATGGAGTTTTACTACACAGCGCGGGATTTTAAACTCACGCCCATCATCGGCTGCGAGGCGTACATCGCCCCGCGCGGCCGGTTCGACCGTACGGTCCGCGACGAAGCGCACGTAACGCTGCTGGCGGCCGACCACACCGGCTACCGCAATCTCACCGCGCTCATCTCTAAAGGATTCCTGCAAGGCTACTATTACAAGCCGCGGATCGACCTCGACTTGCTCCAGGAGCACAACGAGGGCCTGATCGTGCTCTCGGGCTGCATGTCGGGGCTCGTCGCGGCGCCGTTGCTGCGCGGAGAGTACGAGAAGTCCCGCGACGCCGCTATCACCTTCCGGCAGATCTTCGGCGATCGCTTTTATATCGAAGTCATGCGGCACGGCATGCCGGAAGAGGAAGCGATCAACACCGGCCTGGTCAAGGTCGCGCGCGAACTGAACATTCCGCTGGTCGCCACCAACGACTCGCACTACCTCGAGCAAAAGGACGCGCCGGCCCACGACGTGCTGCTGTGCATCGGAACGGGCAAGACCGTCTCCGACACGAGCCGGATGAAGTTCTATTCCGATCAGTTCTACGTCAAGAGCGATGCCGAGATGCGCGAACTCTGGGCCGACCTGCCCGAGGCATGCGACAACACCGTCGAGATCGCCAAACGCATCGACATCCGCATTCCGGAAAAGATCTATCATCTGCCCGCCTTTCCGGTGCCGGCGGAAGCGGGTCCCGAGACGACGGACAAAGAGTACCTGCGCGAGGTCTGCGAAGCGGGGCTCGTCGAGCGTTACGGCGCCGAGCGTGCCGCCGGCGATGCCGCGCTGCGCGAGCGGTTCGAGTACGAACTCGACGTCATCTTGAAGATGGGCTTCGCGTCGTACTTCCTGATCGTTTGGGACTTCATCAAGTACGCGAAGGACCACGACATTCCGGTAGGCCCGGGGCGCGGCTCGGCAGTCGGATCGGTGATCTCCTACTGCTTGAAGATTACGGATCTCGATCCGCTCAAGTACAACTTGCTGTTCGAGCGCTTCCTGAATCCGGAACGTATCTCGATGCCGGACATCGATACGGACTTCTGCGTCGAACGGCGTGACGAAGTCATCAAGTACGTTACGGAAAAATACGGCGACGACCGGGTCGCGCAGATCGTCACGTTCGGAACGATGGCC
>DASSRQ010000158.1:0-10095 GCA_035701665.1 Vulcanimicrobiaceae bacterium | reverse complement strand
GATCGACACCCTCCGATCCGTTGCCGTCGCGACGTCGAGCCCGCTGAAGCCCACACCCTTTTGCGGCCAGATCACTATTGTTACGTGCGGCGCCACACGTAACAATAAGATAACCACCCCGATCGTCCCCCGGCCCCGCCTCCGCAGCCTGCGCTTCTCGCCCGCGCACCCCCGGCCGCGCCTATCCCTGGTGTCATGCTGAGCCCGTCGAAGCACGGCTGAGCCCGCCGAAGCCCAGCGCCGCGACGCCAAATAAGCCCGTCCAGGACTCATAACCCATTGTCAAGCTTTGACTTACGAACTGTTAACTCAGGGATAATCTAGCGGCCGCCGATACGGCAGGGCGGCCAGGCAGCCAAAAGAATAGCGGCAGGTCGGGTTTTTGCGCTTTTCCAGGAGGGAGAGACCTGTGAAGGGACACCGCTTTTATAAAGCCGTTGCTGCGGCTTTGGCCATCGGCTCGATCGTAGCCGCCTGTAGTTCGAATAGCGGCGTCATGCCGCTGACCTCGAGCGGCTCGGCAACGCAGGGCGGAGCGCACCAAAATGCAGGCAAACCGGTTCGCGGAAAACTCGCGAATCTCGGTACGACCCAGGCGACCGTGACCGCCGGCACCATGATCGAAACGCTGAACGCTACGGTCAACGGCGGCATCGTGACGCTAACCGACGGCAGCACCTGCGGCGGCAGCCCCGACCCTTGCGCAATCTCGAACCACGCGAACTGGCCGCAACTGTCGGTGCCGGCTGCGTCCAACCTCACCGTCGATACGCTCGTGAGTTCGGCATCGTGCCCCGGGCAATGCTATGTCGTGGCCTATGAAGGCGGCGTCGGCCCGTACATCATCGACGGCCCCGCAACCAGCGGGAGCACGGGCACCGGACTCACCTTCGCCGCCAGCGCACTGCTCGCGTTCCAACCGCTGACCACGTACAACTTCTTCATCGAATCCGTCACCGGAATGACCGCGACGCCCGCGCCGGTGCCGCCGACCGCGATTCCGACGCCGACGACCTACCCGACCGCTCCGCCGACGTCCACCGCCGCGCCGACTCCGAAAGTCGTCCCGACGCCGACACCGGTCGCGTGCGGACGCTTCTCAGTGCTCTCCACCAATCCGTTCTATGCCAACGTGCACTTCGATCGCACGTCGGTTGAAAACGGCGACATCGGCATGAACGGCGCAGCGCAGGCCGGCTTCCATACCGAGCGCGACGCGACGATTAACGGAACCGTGTTTACCGCTCCGGGAGAACTCGTCCAAACAAACGATGCGACGATTACGGGCGGCATTACGTCGAACCCGGCTCTAGTCGCCGCGGCTGTTGCGAATGCGGAAACCCTGAGCGCCGGCTACGCAGCGATGTCCGCAACCCAGCCGATCTCGTCGATCAACATGGGCAATAAATCCAGCCAGACGATCAACGGTACGAGCGGCGTCAACGTCATAAACCTCGACTCGCTTGAGATGGGCCATGCGACGACGCTTACGCTGAACGCTCCGGCGGGCAGCAAATTTGTCATCAACGTCGCCGGCGAGATGCGCATCGGCAACACGGCGCAGATTCTGGTCTCGGGCGGCATTACGTCGAACGACGTGACGTTCAACTTCCCCGGCTCAAACGGCCAAGTCTGGGTGCAGTTCACCTCGGTTGTGAACGGTACGATTCTGGCACCGTACCGCACGAATCTCCACATCGACCACACCACGACCGTCAACGGCGCGGTCATCGGTGACGGCGCCGTCATGGAGTTCGCGTGGGGCGATACGGTGGGAACGAACTGCGGCTCGTAGCCGGCTAGTTTTTCCGGTCCTGAGGCCAGGGCGCACGACCGGATAACACATCATTCACGCTCGCGCCGGGGTAACCCACGCGGGCGTGAATGCTATCTTGCCATGCAAGTTCCGTGAGGTCGCGCATCTCCATCGCACCGGCCGCCAAACGCGAAGCCGCAAAGTCTTTGGCGGCTGCGGTGCCAGCGTCGAATCCGCCCGCTTTCTCGATGTCGTACAATTGCGGAACCGTTGCGAGCGTCGCTTGCAGATACGCGGCGACGTTCGCCATCGCTTGATCTTGCGTGAGCAGCGCCGCGGGTGCGGCAAACGCATCCGGTTTGACCGCAGCCGACACGATCGCCGAAGTGATGTACTTGTTTACGAACTCGCTTTCAAACGCCGAATGCAGATGGCGCGACGTCGAATAGTTGTTCGGATTCGGAAACTCGCCCCAACCGTTATAGTGCACGGTGACGTGCAGCGGCTGCGAAGCATCGCCGACGTAATGGCCCCACATGCCGAGATCCATCAGCACTTGCTGCTCTTCGACCGCGCGAATGGACATCTCGCGCTGACGCACCGCCGGCGACGACGCATGCGTCGCTGCATAATCGTCGGCGCGCCAATACGCAAAATCGGTACGCAGCTGCTCCCAGCCGTCCAGAATCGAGTACGGCAGATACCCTTGCTTGTACTGATCGGTGTTCGCAGCGCGCAGCGCGGTATCGTAGGCTTCGCGCGTCGGCGGCAACTGCGCGAGATGCACGGCACCCGCAATACTTCCGTCATCAAGCAAATCGATGAAATGTCCCTGATCGTACTCGGCGTCCCACGCGCTGCCCGAACCTTTCAGACGATCGGGTTCGGGCCCGAGATACGCGATCTCGAACTGCGCGCCCGGCGCGGTAACGAACGCGGGCACATGGCCTTTCAGTTGCTGTGCGGCGATCGAGTTGATGATGGTGTGACCGGCGGTGCCCCACGCGGCGGCTGTCCCCGTTGCTGCAAGCGAAGCAGCGGTTAGAGCGGCGGCGGCGATCGTCAGTTTCATGCAGTGAAAAACTCCGTCAGTTCGTCGAGGTGCGTAATGCGCGATGCCGGCGGCAGCGCGTTCAGGATCATGGAGCCGTAGCGCGACGAAGCCGCGCGCCCGTCCAGCAGCGCAACCAATCCGCGATCGGTCTTCGTGCGGATGAGCCGCCCGAAGCCTTGTTTCAAGCGCACGATCGCGCTGGGGATCATGTAGTGTTCGAACCCGTTTTTGCCGCGTGCTTCCAGCGCTTCGATGCGCGCCTGCACCAGCGGGTCCGCCGGCGACGGAAACGGCAGGCGATCGATAATGACGCACGAGAGCTGCTCGCCCGCAACGTCGATGCCTTCCCAGAACGTGCCGGTCGCAAAAAGCACCGCACCCGGCGTCTTTTTAAACCATTCCAACAACTGCGTTCGCGGCAGTTCGCCTTGCAGGCGGATCGGAAACGGCACGCGCTCGCGCACCAGCGCATACACCTCGCGCAAACGCGCGTACGACGTAAAGAGCACGAACGCGCGTCCGCGGCTGCGGTCCAAACACTCTTCGACGAGCGGCGCCGCGCGGCGCGCAAAATCGGGCGTCTTCGGATTGAGCTGCGCAGGCGCGACGTACAATCGCGCCTGGCGCGGATAATCGAACGGCGATGGTGCGATGAACTCTTGCGCTTCGGTTACGCCGAGCGAGCGCCGCAGAAAATCGAACGCGCCGCGATCGACGGTCGGTTCTTGCGCGATCGTCGCGCTCGTCAATACCACGCTTGCCGTGCGCTCGAATAACGCCGCGCGCAAAAAATCCGCCACGTCGAACGGCGCGCTGTTCACTTGATACCGCGAATCCGCTTCGTTGCGTTCCACCCAGGCGATAGCCGTGTCTTGCGGCGATTGCGCGCGCTCGATGGTCGCTTGATGCGCGAGAATCGCCCGCATCGCCAAATCGCGCCGCCGCTCGGCCTCGCCGTCGTTTTGCGGCCGGCGTTTTAAGCCGTCGTGCCAGTTTGCGTAGAGCCAGTTTTCGAGCTTATATAAAGAGTCGCGCAGCGTCTCCATCGCCGGCCACGCCGCCTCGTTTGCCTGCAGCGGATAGCGGTCGCCGGGCACACGCGCGAGCGCCGACTCCAAGCCGCGCATGCCTTGATCGAACGCCGAATCGAACTGCCCCGGCACGTTATACGATCGGTGCAGTTTGCGCAGCATCCGTCCGACACTCGCCCGCGAGAGCGTGGCTGTCAGCGCCGCAGTCGCCCAGCGTTCCGCTTGATGCGCTTCATCGAGGATCGCAAAGTCGTACGGCGGCAACAGACCGCCGCCCATCGCCAAATCCAAAAAGAAGAGCGCGTGATTGACCACGACGATGTCGGCGTATTTCGCCTCATCGCGCTTGCGAAAGAAATGACAGTCGCGAAAGTGTTCGCAGAACTCGCCCACGCAGTCGTCGGCATCGGCGTCGAGCTGTTCCCACTCGTCGGACGGCGGCACGAACGGCAACTCGGAGCGATCGCCGGTTTGCGTGCGGCTGCCCCATTCCCAGATCTGCTGCATCGTGCGCGAACCGGCAATCAGCCGCTCGGACTGCATGCGCTGCAGCTTCTGCTTGCACAGGTAGTGACTGCGGCCCTTGAGCAGCGTGATACGCGCCGGAACGTCCAGCGCTTGCACGACCATCGGAATATCCTTGCGAAACAGCTGCTCTTGCAGTGCAATCGTGCCGGTCGAAACGACGATTTTCTTTCCGCTGCGCAGCGCGGGCACCAAATACGCGAGCGATTTTCCGACGCCCGTCCCCGCTTCGACGATCGTGTGCAAGCCTTCTAAAAAACCGCGCTCGATGAGCTGCGCCATCTGCACCTGGCCGGGACGCGCTTCGAATCCGGCCAGCGCGCGCTCTATCGGTCCGCCGCGCGCAAAGACTTCTTCAATAGCGATGCTGTTCATCGGACGGAACCTCGAGCGTGGATTCGTATTCGGTACCGCTCGTCTGGTCGACGACGCGCGCGTGCACCGGTTTCGGCGGATAATAGAGAGCAAAGGCGCCGATGAATCCCGCGATAAGACCTCCGACGTGCGCTTGTTTCGCAATGAACGGGATGGCGAAACTCCAAACGAGATTGACGACCAAGATACCGAGATTTGCGCGGATGAGCTGACGTCCGGGCTCGCCGAGTTTCAAACCGATAGCAAAAAGCGCGCCGAACATGCCGAAGATGGCGCCGCTCGCGCCGAGCGTTGCGGTATTGGGCGCGGAAAGATACACGACGGCGAGGCCGCTGCCGACAAGCGAGATGGTATACACCAGCAGCGTGCGCCACGCTCCCATCGCCGCTTCGATAAAACGCCCGACCGAGACCAGAAAGATCATGTTCATCGCGATGTGGAGGATGCTCGCGTGTAAAAACGCGGACGTGACGATGCGATAGTATTGATGATCGATCAGAATCGTGCTCGGCGCGAGAACGTAATTGTCCACCGGCGTCGGCTGATTCGGCAGGCCCATGATGACCGCGCCGTGCGTCACCACGATCTCCCAGATAAACGCTAGAACGTTCAGCGCGACGATTGCGCGTGTGATCATCCCTCGACCAGCACCATCCGGGCAAGTTCGAGCGAGATTGCGTGTTTGCGCCCGTTCACCGCAACCGTTACCGGACCGCCCAGCGGAGCTTTCGCGTGCACGTGAACGGCCGTTCCGGGCCGCAAGCCGACTTCACCGAGATACTTCAGCATCTCCGGCACTTCGTGCGTGACGCCTTGCACGACGGCATCCGCACCCGAGTCCAGCTGCGCCAGCGGCACGCCGTCGCGTTTGGGTTCGCTCAAATCTTTGGGCGGAATCGGCAGGCCGTGCGGGCACGCTTTCGGATCGCCCAAAATCTCGACCAGGCGCTGTTCCACATTCTCAGAGATGGCGTGCTCCAACATGCACGCCTCTTGCTGCACCTCGTCCCACGGCATGCCCAGAACGTCGGTCAGCAGCCGTTCCGCGAGCCGGTGGCGCCGCACGACGCGTACGGCCACTTCCAGGCCCTGCTTCGTCAGCTTCACTTCACCGCGCGCGACTTGCTCGAGATAGCCCTCCGAGGCCAGTTTCTTGAGCATCCCGGAGACCGATGCGGGCGCTACCCCGAGTTCCGAGGCGAGGCCCGATGTGGTAACGCCGGGACCTTCACGCTCTAAGCGATAGACGGCCTCGAGATACTCTTCGGTCGACTCCGCAAAATGGCTGTGGACGGGCATGCGGGCCTACGTTCGACTCGCGCCCCGATTTTCCAGCGCGGCATCGATGCGCGCATGCAGTTCCGCCTTCTTCTCTTGCGGGGCAAAGGCGGCGTCGACGGCGTTCCGCGTGAACCGTACGACGTCGTCCGGACCGGTCATGCGCTGCACGATCTCGAGCTCGCGCGTAATGCTGGTACGGAACATCGCGGGATCGTCCGCGTCGATCGTGACGATAACGCCTCGCTCGTCGAGCTGCACCAACGGATGCTCCGCGCCGGCAGAGACCACGCCGGTCAGTGCGTTTGACGTCGGAGCACACTCCAGAGGGATACCGCGCCGCTTGAGCAGTTCGACCACCGCGTCGTCTTCGAGCGCGCGAACACCGTGGCCGATACGCTCTGCACCGAGCATCTCGACGGCACCGCGGACACTCTGCGCTCCTGCAGCCTCGCCCGCGTGCGCGACGACGTGCAGCCCGCGATCGCGCGCAAAGGTGAACGCATCGACGAACAACTCGGGCGGGAAGCGCGATTCGTCGCCGCCGAGGCCGATGCCGACGACGCCGAACTCTTGCATGTCCAGCGCAAGTTGCGCGGTGCGCATCGCACTTTCGGCACCGAAGTTGCGCGTGAGATCTACGATGATTTTGACTTCGAGATCGCGATGCGCGTCCAGCGCCGAGCGGATTGCACGCATGCATGCGCGCACGTCGATTTCAGGGTTGAAAAACTGCCAGACGGATGGCGAGACGAAGACTTCCGCATAAGCGACGTTTTGCTCGAGTGCGTCTTGCGCAAACTCGGCGGCAAGGCGTTCGTAATCTGCCGGCTCGGCCAGAGAACGGCTGGCCGCGGCAAATGCGAGCAAGAACTCGCCGAAGTTGGCAAAGCGATAAAGGTCGGAGGGGTCGTGGCTCTCTTCGCTACGCGGGCGGTACGTCAGCGCAACCCCATGCCGCTTGGCCAGGTCTAAGAACGTGGAAGCGCGCAGCGTCCCTTCCAGATGGCAGTGCAGCTGAATTTTTGGGAGCGCGCGCAGGAATTCATCAGTCGTCATACCGTATTAGAGTTGGCCCTGACGCGGGGTGGAGCAGTCCGGTAGCTCGTCGGGCTCATAACCCGAAGGTCGCAAGTTCAAATCTTGCCCCCGCAACCAACAACGAGAAGGCCCCTTGTGAACGAAAGTTTACGAGGGGTCTTTTCATAAAACCACCGCACTTCCAATCACCCGCTATCGTCCCACTCGGCTGCTGCTTGCTCCGGCCATGAAGCCGATATCGCCGAGCCCGTGAATGACTTCCTGCTCTACCATCGCCGCAAGAGCATGCTTCCCGCGATGGAGAGAACAAGGCCCGCGTTAAAAACGCGGGCCCTTTTGCGGTGCTAGAGAGTCCGGGAGTGAGATTAGCAGCGCAAATATCCGTTGTCGTTGCGGATGTCGTTCGTGCACGTGCGAACGTTGATCGTCGAGTTAATGCGTGCGCCGTTGGGAGCCGTACAGCTGGCCTGAAGAACCGCACCGCCGACCATGCGCGCGTTTACGCAGCTAGCCTGATACGAGCCGGGCGGAATCGTGAAGCCGCCGTTGTTGTAGCCGTTATTGTAGTTATAGTTGCCGTTATAGTAACGATGACGAAAGCGCCGCCCGTATGCGCGGGCGGTATTGTAGTTATACTGCGTGTTTCCGCACGCTAAAGAACCGTTGTTGTTGAGAATGTCGTTGCCGCCGCATTGACTCACATCGAGCGACGTGCGCATCGTCTGGCCGTTCGCTTCGGTACACGTTGCGCGCAGCCGGTTGCCGCGCACCGTAACGTTGGTGCAGCTCTGCAAATACGAGCCCTGTGGAAGGTTGTAGCCGTTCCCGTAGTTTCCGTAGGTTTGAGCGCTGGCCGGTGCGATCGCCGCTGCTGCGACGGCCGCGGCCATTAGGGCACTCGCGAAGAGTCGGGACATGCATGCCTCCTTGTGTAGAGAATGTGCCGGCGTTCTGCTACCCCGGATTCCTGAGAACCGTCATAAAGCGGTCAAGGGGCCGGTGTCAGTAAGAAACCGTGCGACGCGCCGTTCAACGTCCCGACGCCCACGATCTGCCCCCAAACATTGACGCTAGTACCATTTGTCAGCGTCCACCCGGAGTTCGCCGGCAACAGTGTATTCAGATCGACGATCCGGTCCAAATACACGAAAGCGTGCGTTCCCGTAAAATATTGGTCGGAATACGTTCCGACAACCCAATCGTTGTCGTTTAGCGCCATTGCCTGAAGACTTCCCGGGCCGGTGGCAATGCCGGGCGCGTCCAGTTCTTTCACCGTGCCGTTGTTGTACAAGATCCACCCGTCGGCGATCGCGCCGCTATCCGATCCGCCGTAGAAGTAGCCGATGATGTCGCCGTTATTGTTGATGCCAGAAGCGAGATTGCTCATGCCCGGTGTGGGCAGTGTTGAAAACGGAACGGCCTTAAACGCCATGGTATTCGTGCCCGGAAAATCGCCGTAGCACATGCATGCGCCGACGTATTCGCCCGCGTTATTGACCGCGTACGCTTCTCCGCCGTCGTTTCCGGAGAGCACGGTCGCGTTTCCGCGGCCATCAAAGGTTGTGATACCGCTCCAGCGCACGCCCATCGATTGAAGCGGCGCCGCTCCGCCGACAATGGTACCGTTGTCATTGACAGCATACGCAGCCGTATCGTCGCCGCCCGGCGGCGCGCCGAGATCGACGGCCGGCGAGCCGGGCACGAATCGTGTCGCACGATCCATATTATCGCTCGCACGTGTGTAGGACGTTCCTACGATCTCGCCGTTATTGTTGATCCAACTCGCAACCGCGCTGTCGTAACCCGAAAGCGGTGCGAACTGCGTTAGCGATCCGGCCTGCCACAAAAAAGCCGTCGTTCCCAGCGAGCCGACCACTGCGCCGCTGTCGTTTATATGTGCCGGCTGAACGTTCGCGCCAAGGTCGGTAACGATAAAATGTTGCGGCAACGTCGTCGGCGGCGGACCGGAATGCGGCGACGCCGGCGCCGGAACGACGCCCGGCGCAATGGAGCCGCCACCGCCGCATCCGGCCGCGGCTAACAACGCGCAGCCGGTTACGACCCAAAACCGCAGGCGCATCAGTTCTCCTTTGCGACGTGTTCTTTTAGCGCTTACCCGTTTTTCGCTGCATGCCGCTACTGCGCAAGATACTGATGCACGAACGAGACCGTAATCGAACCCTCACCGACGGCGGACGCCACACGTTTGACGCTCCCGTCCCGGATGTCGCCCACGGCAAAGACGCCGGGCAACATCGTCTCCAGAAGATACGGTGCGCGGCTTAACGGCCAGTGTGCATCCGCAAGGTCATGTGCGGTCAACTGCGGGCCGGTTTTGACGAAGCCTTTGTCGTCGAGTTTGAGGCAGCCGTCGAGCCACGCGGTATTCGGCTCGGCGCCGGTCATCATAAACACGTGCGGAATCGCATGCTCTTCTACCGCACCGGTTTTGAGATCGCGCCATCGCACCGTTTCCAGCCGGCCGGTTCCGCGTAATTCGACGATCTCGGTACACGTTCGCAGTTCGATATTCGCCGTCTCCTCAATACGTCTACTGAGATAACGCGACATGCTCTGCGCCAGTCCGTCCGATCGAACGAGAACGTACACGCGCTTGGCAGTTTTCGCAAGAAACACCGCAGCTTGGCCCGCAGAGTTACCGCCGCCGACAACGATCACTTCATCGCCGGCGCACAGCTGCGACTCGACAAATGTGGCGCCGTAGTAGATGCCGTTCCCTTCGAACCGTTCCAGATTGTCGAGTTGCGGCTTGCGGTACTGCACCCCCGTAGCGATGACCAGCGCGCGCGCCGGCACATCGCTGCCGCCTTCCAACTCGACGCGATACGGATGTTCGTTGCAATGCAGGCGGACGGCGCGGTCGACGAGCATCTCTGCTCCGAATTTCTCGGCTTGCGTAAACGCGCGCGCGGCGAGTTCTTGCCCGGAAACGCCCGTCGGAAAGCCAAGATAGTTTTCGATTCGCGAACTCGAGCCCGCCTGACCGCCCGGCGCATTGCTCTCGATCACGAGCA
>DASSRQ010000157.1:0-4504 GCA_035701665.1 Vulcanimicrobiaceae bacterium | reverse complement strand
ACGCGTGCCGAAGAGCATGCTCGTCATCGGCGGCGGTGTGATCGGCCTCGAATTCGCAACGGTGTACTCGCGCATGGGCGCCAAAGTGCTCGTTATCGAAGCGATGCCGCAGATTCTGACCGGCACGGATCTGGAGATCAGCAAAACGCTCGGACGCATTCTGAAAAAACAGGGCGTCGAGATCATGCTGAACACCAAAGTCGGCGATATCAAAAAAGAAGGCAAGACCGTCAAAGCCACGTTCAACGGCGAAGGCACGAGCGGTAAAGACGAAACGCGCGACTTCGATTGCGTCCTCGTCGCCGTCGGCCGCCGCCCCGTTACCGATGGATTGAACCTGGACAAAGCCGGTCTGCAAACGAACGACCGCGGCTTCATCGACGTGGACGCGCAGCGCCGCACGAAGGTGCAGAATATCTTCGCCATCGGCGACATCACCGGCGCACCGATGCTCGCGCACAAAGGCATGAAGGAAGGCGTCGTTGCCGCCGAAGTCATCGGCGGCCTAAAAGGCGTCGCGTTCGATCCGGTTGCGATTCCGAACTGCGTGTACACCGATCCCGAAGTTGCGACCGTCGGCCTTTCGGAAGAGGAAGCCAAAGCGGCGGGTCACGAGGTTCGCATCGGCAAGTTCCCGCTGGCAGCCAGCGGCCGCGCGCGCACGATGAACGAAACCGACGGCCTGATCAAACTCGTCGGCGATGCAAAGACCGACATGCTGCTGGGCATGCACATCGTTGCGCCGCAAGCGGAGTCACTGATCGGCGAAGGCGTCATCGCGCTGGAGATGGGCGCAACGCTCGAAGACATCGGTCTTTCGATCCATCCGCACCCGACGCTGACCGAAGGCATCATGGACGCAGCCGAGGCGGCTCACGGCAAAGCGATCCACATCGTGAACGCCAAGAAGCCCGCGCCGCAGCCGGTCGGAGCCAAGTAACGAAACGCAGGCGCCGCTGGGTGCAACGCCGGCGGCGCCTTCGCGTGTTTAGAACAACGATATGACGCATGCCAGGCTGCTGGATGTAGGCCGGAAACCATACCGCGAGGTCTGGGATCTTCAGCATAGCCTGCACGAAGCAGTCGGCAAAGGCGAAGCGCCGGAAACCTGGATCTTCGTCGAGCACGAACCGGTCATTACGCTCGGACGCAAGGCAAACGAAGAGAACGTACTGCTGCCGCAGCAAACGCTTGCGGCGCGCGGAGTCGACGTGGTGCAGATCGAGCGCGGCGGCGACGTCACATACCATGGACCGGGGCAACTCGTCGTGTATCCGATTCGCAAATTGGAACGCTTCCGGGAAGTCGTTCCGCTCGTGCGCGCGCTCGAAGGCGCGGTGATCGAAACGTGCGCGCACTTCGGCATTCCGGCCGAACGGTGGGGCGAACACGCCGGCGTCTGGGTCGGCAAAAACTGCATCTGCGCTATCGGCCTTGCGGTGCAAAAGATGACGTCGCTGCACGGCATAGCGCTGAACGTGCAGACCGAGTTGGATTACGACGCGCTGATCAATCCTTGCGGTTTGCGCGATCGCGGCATTACGAGCATCTCGAAAGAGACCGGCCGCCAAGTATCGCTCCACGAAGTGAAGCCGGTTTTGATCTCGGCTATTGAAAAAAGTTTTGACCTTGAGTTCGTCCCTGAGTTTGACACCGTGAAAGCAGCAGCCCTCTAAATGGCCATCGACGTAGACCTCATCTCGAATCCGGAAAAGCCGGCGCGCAAACCGAAGCCGCCGTGGCTCAAAGTGCAGTTGCCGCGCGGCGACGATTACGAACGCGTCAAAGCCAAAGTCAACACGCTGCAACTCAACACCGTTTGCAAAGAAGCGATGTGCCCGAACTTGGCGGAATGCTGGGGCGCGGGAACCGCTACGATCATGATTCTCGGCGACACGTGCACGCGCGGCTGCCGCTTCTGCAACGTCAAAACGGGTAATCCGCGCGGCGTCGTCGATTGGATGGAGCCGGTGCGCGTGGCCGAAGCCGTGCGGGACATGGGCTGGAAATATCTCGTCGTGACGGCGGTCGATCGCGACGATCTGCCCGACGGCGGCGCGCTGATCTTCGCAAACACGGTACGCGCGATTCACGAACGCGTCGAAGGCTCGCGCGTCGAGATCCTCAGCGGCGACTACCGCGGCGATATGAACGCGCTCGACATCGTGCTCGATGCGCGCCCCGACGTGTTCGCGCACAACCTGGAAACCGTGCGGCGCTTGACGCCGCGCGTCCGCGACAAACGCGCCAAATACGATCAATCGCTCGCGATCTTAAAACATGCCAAGGAACGCGCGCCGGAGCAGTACACCAAAACCTCGCTCATGCTCGGCTTAGGCGAGACGGACGAAGAGGTCGAGCAAACGATGGACGATGCGCGCTCCGTGGGCGTAGACATCTTCACGATGGGCCAATATCTGCAGCCGACGAAAAAGCATCTTGCCGTGGAGACGTTCGTCACGCCCGAGAAGTTCGCGCAGCTCGGCGAGCTTGCAAAGAGCAAAGGATTTCATCAGGTCGTCTCCAGCCCGCTCTCGCGCAGCTCGTATCACGCCGAGCAGGCGTTTGCGTAGCGCCGCTGCGCTCGTACTCCTTCTTGCGCTAACGAACTGTGCGGGGCCGCAACCTGCGCAACCAACGACCGACGTGATAAAGTGCGAACGCCCTTCGCACTTTTTCATTCTCGGCGACAGCCTGGCGGCGGGAATCGGCGCATCCACCTACGCCAAGTCGGCAAGCGGCCTGATAGCGGGGCACGTTCAAAAGGCGTATGGCACGCCAAATCTTTCGAACTTCGGCATTTCCGGCGCGGATGCCGTAAGGATCGAACAGAACGAGGTTCGGCGGATAGGCCCTGCGGCGTGCGCTGCCGTCCTGCTCATCGCGGGTGCGAACGACGTTCAGGAATATCACACACCCGGACGGTTCGAACGCGACTATGCCGGACTTCTCCGCGCGATCCGCAAGAAAGTGCCGAACGCGCTCGTCGTGGTCACGGGCCTGCCGGACATATCGCTCAGTCCGCGGATACCGCCGATCGCAAAGCCGGCTATCGCGTATCTCTCGCGGCACGACAATGCCGCAATTGCACGCGCGGCGGGTGACGCAAAAGCGGCATTCGTGGATTTGTATCCGCTATCCGAAACCGCGGCCCGTTCGGGACGTGTCTATCTGAGCGCCGACCATCTGCATCCGAACGACGACGGCTACGCGCTTATCGCGCAAGCGGTCAACGCGCGGATGGATCGGGAATTTGCAAATGCCGTACAGAAGTAGGCAGCGTGGTTGAGTTCTTTTTAAGGCGGCCGATTTTCGCGGCGGTCTGTTCGCTTATCGTCGTCATTGCCGGCGCTATCGTCATCCCAACGATGCCGGTCGGCCAGTATCCGCAGATCGCCCCGCCGGTCGTTACCGTAAACGCTGTTTATACGGGTGCAAACGCGCAAGCCGTCGAGGCCGCGGTGACGACACCGCTCGAGCAGGCAATCAACGGCGTGGAAGGTCTGCGCTACATCACGTCCACCAGCGCGAACAACGGCGCGAGCAGCATTACGTGCACGTTCCGGCTAGGCACGGATTTGGACATCGCCGCAACGGACGTTCAGAACGCGGTGCAATCGGCGATGGGCTTGATGCCCGCCGAGGTCAAGCAGACCGGTATCAGCGTTACCAAGAACTCGGGAACCTTCGTGATGGCGCTCGCCGTCAAATCCACGAATCCGGCGTTCAACCAGCTCTACTTGAGCAACTACGCCGAGCTCAACATCGTCAACGCGCTCAAGCGCGTGCAGGGCGTTTCGAACGCCATCATCTTCGGCCAGCGCCGCTATGCAATGCGCATTTGGCTGGACCCGCACAAACTGCAAGCTCATAACCTGGCGGTTACCGACGTCCTGAACGCGCTCCAAGAGCAAAACGTCGAGGTCGCGGCCGGCAACATCGGTGCTGCACCCGAGAAGCAGTCGCAGCCGTACACGATCAACGTCCGCGCCGAAGGCCGTTTGACCACGCCGGACCAGTTCGCGAACGTCATCGTACGCCCGGAAACCGGCGGCGGTTTTACGCGCATCGCGGATGTAGCGACCGTGGAGCTGGGAGCCGAGGATTATTCGAACGCTATCGCCTTTGACGGCAACCGCAACGTCGTCGGCATCGGTATTCAGCAGCTCCCGTCGGCCAACTCGCTGCAAGTCACCAGCGGTGTCAAAGCCGCTATGGCGCAGATGTCGCAATCGTTCCCGGCAGGTGTCACGTGGGACACGGCGTTCGATTCGAGCTTGTTCGTTAACGAATCGATCCGCGACGTACTGGTAACGCTCGTTCTTTCGATTTTGCTCGTCGTCGCCGTCATCTATTTATTCTTGCAAGATCCGCGCTCGACGCTGATCCCGGCCGTAACGATCCCCGTCTCGCTCGTCGGCACGTTTGCGGCGATGAAGATCTTCAACTTCACGATCAACACGATCACGCTCTTCGGCCTAACACTGGCTACAGGTCTGGTCGT
>DASSRQ010000156.1:0-7032 GCA_035701665.1 Vulcanimicrobiaceae bacterium | reverse complement strand
CGCAAACATCGCCGGCGCCCGGCGAGAACGGTTACTCGAGCGGGGACGGCGTCTACGGCGTCTACGTTTCGCCGCAAAATGCGGTGTACTGGCTGAGTTCGTACTTCGGAAATAATGCGGCACCGCAAGTGCAAGTGGAGTGCGGAGCCGGCGCGCCGCCCACGCTGTGCGGACCTTTCGTCGACGAACCCACGGCCATGCTCGTCACAGCGAATAATACGCTGTGGGTGGGCGGCTTGACGTACGACGGCGGCGGCGAGATCCGCACGTCGGCACAGCAGTCGTTCGACTCCGCTACGCAGGGAGTCATCGCGCTCGTCAACGGCCCCAACAACGCCGTCTGGGGCATTCTGCGTACGGAAAACTCGACCGCGCCCGAAGATGCCATCGCCCAGTTTGCCGTCAACGGGACGGCGATCAGCGTCGCGCATATTTTCAATCTGCCGACGGGATCCGCCGCGGGCGGATTGGCGGTTGGAGGCGACGGCAATCTGTGGTTCACGGATTACGGCCGCTCGCAGATCGGCCAAATCACCGCCGCAGGTCAGGTACGCGAGTTTCCCGCCCCGCACGCAATCGCCGCGCCGCAGTTCGGCCAATCCCAGATCGTTTCGGACTGCGACGGCAACTTGTGGTTCACCGAGTCCGACTCCGGTGAAATCGTGCGCGTGACGACCGCCGGTGCCTTCGACGAACACCCGGTGCAGACGGCGACGGGGTATCCCGAGGCGATCGCCGCGCCGCCGGCGGCTCCGCCGGCCTGCGAACGCACTGTCTGGGTCGGCGAAGCGCGCAGCCAGCACTTAGCACAAGTTACCTACTAACAACGCTTACCTGCCCCACGAGCAAGTCGAACCTTCCGGCACCGTTCCGCGTTAAGCAGATCAGCATCAAAGGCTCGCCGGGCGCTCGGCAGGGTAGGTATGGCTCGAATTCTGCTTCAGACGACGATCCCGTACATTGAAGACGATTGGCATGTCGGCCGTTTTTCGATGCTCGCGCAACTGCTTGAAGAGGACGGACACGACGTTACGTCACGCAATCGCGAACCGGGAAGCGACGGAAACGATCCGGTACTTTCGCGCTTAGCAGATTCGGGATTCGATCAGCTGTGGCTCATCGCTGCCGATACCGGCAACGGCCTGGGACCGCAAGACGTGCGCGGGATCTTGCGATTCCGTGAAAAGGGCCGCGGCATGCTGGCCGCGCGCGACCATCAAAATTTGGGCGCGTCGCTGCTGAATCTCGGTGCGATCGGCAGCGTCAACAACTTCTTCACCTACAACCGCGAACGCGACAAACGCCGCCTGCGGAACGACGATCGCGACAACGCCGCGATCTCGTTTCCGAACTATCATTCGGGCAACAACGGCGATTTCCAGCGCATCGTCGCGCTCGAACCGGTGCACGAAGTGCTTCACAGCGATCGTTCGCCGAGCGGTGTCGTCGAATTCTTTCCGGCGCATCCGCACGAAGGCGCGTTGTCGGTTCCGGCCGGCATGGAGTATGCGCGCGTGATAGCCACGTCGCTCAGCGCTTCCAGCGGACGCTCGTTCAATCTGGCTGTCGCTATCGAAGACGAACCGTTGGGCGCCGGTGCGCGCTGCGGACGCGCCGTCGCGTTATCGAGTTTTCATCAACTCGCGGATTTCAATTGGAACAGCGATGCGCAAGCGCCGTCGTTCGTCACGGAACCGCGCGGGAGCGAGCTGCACGAAGATCCGTACCGGATGGAGATCTACAAAGATTACATCCGCAATCTAGCCCGCTGGCTGGACCCCGATATCTAGATCGCCGAGTTCTTCTTCAACCAGCGTCTGCACGTGACTTAGCCAAAAGTCGAACGACGCGCGTGCCTGCGCTTCCAGCATCGCATCGCCTTTCACGATCTCGCGGTGCACTTGTTTGCCCAGCGTCGAGCGCGCGCCGTAGTTCGTATCCATCAGCACGTCCGCTTGCAAGAGCGCTTCCACCATCTCGTCGCGCAGTTTCACGTCGCTGGGCAACGTCGAGATCACGATCTCCGGCATACGCGCCGGCCACGGCTGCGCTTCAAAGCGCTCGCAGAGATCGGCAACTTTCTCTTCGCTGCGGCCCCACACGTACGTAAAGGCGTCGGTATCGCGCAGCTGCGCGAGAATTGCGCGTGCCGTCGCTCCCGTGCCCAGAACTCCGATACGCTCCAATGCAACCGGCTGCCCGAGTGACTGTTCGAGCGCTTCGCGCGCGCCGATGCCGTCGGTGTTGTGGCCGATTACGGTTCGTCCGAAAAAGATGGTGTTGACCGATCCCGCGAGTTTCGCTTGTTCGGTGAGCTCGTCGCACGCCTTGATCGCTTCTTCTTTGAGCGGATACGTAACGTTGAGACCGGTGTAATCGTCGATGCGCATGCGCCGGATCACGTCGATGGCGTTACCGCGCGGTACGCGGATGGCCACGTAGCTGCCCTCGAGTTCGGCTTCTTCGAGAAAGCGCCGGTGCAGCTGCGGACTGCGGCTGTGCGAGACGGGATCGCCGATAAGCGCGAGTTTCATTTCGTCCGCCGCTGCGGCAGCATCAGCCGCTCGAAGAACCGGAACATCATCGTGATGGCAAAGTCTTTGGCTTCGATCGGCTCGGTCAGGATCGTATAAAGGTTACCGCTCAGTTTCGCACCGAGTACGTCGGTAAACAGCTGATCGCCGACGACCGCGACCTGCTTGTGCGGCAGTTTCAGCCGGCGCAGCGCGCGCCAAAACCCGAACGGCAGCGGTTTCAGAGCGTTCGGAATGCACTCGATGCGCAGCTGCTTTGCGATGCCGCGAACGCGATCGCTAAAGTTGTTGCTGACCATTACCATCGAAAATCCACGCTCGTGCGCCTCTTCGACCCAAGCAAGATGTTCGGCGGCCAGCTCGGTTTCGCGAAAGCCAAGCAGCGTGTTGTCCAGGTCGACGATCAGGCCCCTGATGCCCAGGGCCGCGAGTTCCTCGAGCGAGATGTCGTGCAGGCGGGGTGCGAAGCGGTCGGGACCGAGCATGCCTCCGGTTTGCCCCACTTTTCCCCGCTATCCTCGGAAGTTTCCACAACCGCCGCACACAGGGAACACCTTTTCCACCAAAGCAAGCGGCCCAATACACAAGAAACTTTATTTGTCGACACCTTGCGCACAAGGACGCTCATACTATATCTTGTATCTCCCACCGCTCGGTAGTACAATTTATGGGCTTAGTAGACAGGATGTCGTACATGCCGCGATCGCACGATGCGGTACAGCGGCGCGTCCCCCGTAACTGCACTTCGAACAGGTGTTCGATAGTCATTTTTTGAAGATAACGGGTCCTCCACGCATCGGAGGAAGGAGCCTCGATGAAGTTTAGCCGCATTTTCTCGGCCCCCGGCGATGCCTACGCCGGCCTGCAGTTCGAACCGCGTACCTCGCGCATCGTCAATCCCGACGGCTCGGTGATTTTTGAGGCCAAAGACGTCATGGTCCCGACCGGCTGGAGCCAGGTCGCCGTAGACGTGCTCGCCCAGAAATACTGCCGCAAGGCGGGCGTACCGAAGGATCTCAAACGCATCGAGGAGCCCGGCGTTCCCGAGTGGCTTTGGCGCTCGGAGCCGGCTTCCAGCGAGTTCGGCCGCGAGACCGATTCCCGCCAGGTCTTCAACCGGCTTGCGGGCTGCTGGACGTATTGGGGCTTCAAGAACGGCTACTTCGACTCCGAACAAGACGCGCAGGTCTATTACGACGAGATGTGCGCCATGCTCGCGCGGCAGATCGGCGCCCCCAACTCGCCGCAATGGTTTAACACCGGGCTGCATTGGGCGTACGGCATCGCCGGCCCGGCGCAAGGCCACTACTACGTCGACTCCAAGACGGGCGAACTGACGGCCTCTGCCAACACGTACGAACATCCGCAAGTATCGGCGTGCTTCATTCTCTCGATCGGCGACGATCTGGTGAACGAAGGCGGCATCTTCGACGGCGTCGTGCGCGAAGCGCGTATCTTCAAAGGCGGCTCGGGCAGCGGTGCAAACTTCTCGAAGATCCGCGCGGCTAAAGAGAAACTGAGCGGCGGCGGCACGAGCTCGGGCTTGATGTCGTTCCTTAAAGTATTCGATCGTGCTGCCGGCGCGATAAAGTCCGGCGGCACCACGCGGCGCGCCGCAAAGATGGTCGTGCTCAACGCCGATCATCCCGACATCGAAGAGTTCGTAAATTGGAAAGTTCGCGAAGAGCGTAAGGTCGCCGATCTCGTCATCGGATCGCGCATCTTCGAGAAACACATGAACGCGATCATCGGTGCATCGCACGACACGCGCGTGCCCGAAGCTGCGCGTCTGGATCCGCAGCTCAATCCGCAGCTGCGTACGGCCGTTCGCACCGCGCTGAGCACCGGCGTTCCGTCGGGCGCCGTGCAGAGCGCGCTCGACTACGCGCGCCAGGGCTACACGTCGCTCGAAGTCGAGCAGTACGATACGAACTGGGATTCGGATGCCTACGGCACGGTGTCGGGACAGAACTCGAACAACTCCGTTCGCTTGACGAACGCGTTCTTCGATGCCATCGACGCCGATGCGGATTGGGATCTCACGGCCCGCACCACCGGCGCCGTCGTCAAAAAGATCAAAGCGCGCGATCTTTGGGAGCAAATCTCGGTTGCTGCCTGGCAGTGTGCCGACCCCGGTCTTCAATACGACGACACGATTCAAGAGTGGCACACGTGTTCGAACGACGATCGCATCAACGCGACCAATCCGTGCTCGGAGTACGTCTTCATCGACGATACCGCGTGTAATCTCGCGAGCCTGAATCTGGTCAAGTTCCTCGACGAGAACGACACGTTCAACGAGAAAGTCTTCGCGGAAGCCTCGCGCGTCTGGACGGCAACGCTGGAGATCTCGGTTGCGATGGGCCAGATGCCCTCGAAAGAGATCGCAGCAAAGAACCACGGCTATCGCACGCTTGGGCTTGGCTATGCGAACCTCGGCACGCTGCTGATGCGCATGGGCCTGCCGTACGATTCGGAAGAAGCCTTCGGCTGGTGCGCGGCAATCTCGTCGCTCATGACGGGTTCGGCATATCGCACGTCGGCCGAGATGGCGCAGCAACTCGGACCGTTTGCGCGCTTCGAAGCGAACGCCGAGCCGATGCTCAAGGTCATCCGCAACCACCGCCGCGCCGCATACGACGCGCCGAAGTCCGAATACGAAGGCCTTGCCGTCAAGCCCGTCACGCACGCGCCGACGCTCTTCACGCAAAACGTGTGGGCACTCGCGCGCAAGATGTGGGACGAAGCGCTGGCAACCGGTGAAGTTGCGGGCTACCGCAACGCGCAGACCGTCGTGATCGCGCCAACGGGCACGATCGGCCTGGTGATGGATTGCGATACGACCGGTATCGAGCCCGACTTCGCGCTCGTGAAGTTCAAGAAACTTGCCGGCGGCGGCTACTTTAAGATCGTCAATCAGTCGGTCGAGCACGCGCTGCGCCATCTAGGCTACAGCGAGCAGCAGATTCACGAGATCGAGACGTTTGCCAAAGGCACGGGCTCGCTCGAGGGCACGCCGCACATCAACCGTGCGACGCTGCGCGCCAAAGGCTTTGACGACGAGACGCTCGCGCGCGTCGAAGCGTCGCTGCCGAGCGCGTTCGAACTCGAGTTCGCGTTCAACAAGTTCTCGCTTGGCGAAGGCTTCTGCCGCGAGAAACTCGGCTTGAGCGACGAGCAGCTGGGGGATTGGAAGTTCTCGATTCTGCGCGACGGTCTCGGCTTCACGCAACAGCAAATCGAGGAAGCCTCGAACGTCGTTTGCGGCCGCATGACCTTGGAAGGCGCGCCGCATTTGAAGGACGAGCATCTGCCGGTGTTCGACTGCGCGACGCCTTGCGGCAAACACGGCGCCCGGTATATCCGTCCGCTCGCGCACATCGACATGATGGCGGCTGCGCAGCCGTTCGTCAGCGGCGCGATCTCCAAGACGATCAACTTCCCGCAGACGGCATCGATTGCGGAAGTCAAAGAAGCGTACCGCTATGCGTGGGAACGGATGATCAAAGCCGTTGCCCTGTATCGCGACGGTTCGAAGCTCTCGCAGCCGCTTGCGGCATCGTACGACCTCGGCATGGAGATCGAGGACGAAGCACCCCTGCAGCTGGCTCCGTTCCAGACGCCGCTTCAGGTTGCGGAACGCATCGTCTACCGCTATATCGCCAAACGCCGCCGTCTGCCGGAGCGCCGCAGCGGCTACACGCAGAAGGCGATTGTCGGCGGACACAAAGTCTACTTGCGCACGGGCGAATATGAAGGCGGCCAACTCGGCGAGATCTTCATCGACATGCACAAGGAAGGCGCCGCGTTCCGTTCGTTGATGAACAACTTCGCGATCGCGGTCTCGCTGGGCTTGCAGCACGGCGTTCCGCTCGAAGAGTTCGTCGAAGCGTTCACGTTCACGCGGTTCGAGCCCAATGGTCCGGTAGTCGGCCACGAGAACATCAAGATGGCGACCTCGATTCTCGACTACATCTTCCGCGAGTTGGCCGTCAGCTATCTCGGCCGTTACGAACTCGCGCACGTGCAGCCGAGCATGGAGATGGACGCGATGGGACCGGCAGTCGCAGACGAGGATTTCGTCGGCGAGGAGACGGGCGAAGTGCGCTACGTTCCGGCGGGCGTCACCGAGAAGTTCCATCCGACCAGCACGCATCTGCGTCCGCATCAGCACGGTCCGGAAGAGTCGACGTCGGTGGTCGAAGAGCGCCGCGCCGAACGCCGCGATCCTTCACCGGTTACGCCGGCGATGGGCGTAGCGGTGGTGGAACGCTCGCAGCAGGTCAACGCAGCACGCGCCAAGGGTTACACCGGTAACGCTTGCGGCGAGTGCGGACAACTCACGATGGTTCGCAACGGGTCTTGCGAGAAGTGCGACTCTTGCGGAGCTACGTCGGGCTGCTCGTAGACTCGTAGAACACAGGCTCCTCGATAAATGAAAAGGGCGACGCGCATCATGCGTCGCCCTTTTCATGCCCTTCACGGCTCGAAATCGCCC
>DASSRQ010000155.1:0-21761 GCA_035701665.1 Vulcanimicrobiaceae bacterium | reverse complement strand
CACGAACAGCGCGCAAGTGATAACGAATGGCGCGGATGCGTTCGGCCTGCTCGCGCAATCGATCGGCGGCGGCGGCGGAACGGATCCGCTGCTTGCGAGCGGAGCGGTTACGACTGCGGCGTCGGGCAACCAAATCAACATGCAGATCGGCGCTACCGGAAGCGGCAGCGGCAACAACGCGGGCACGATTGCGATGACGAGCAACGTTCCATTGCGGCTCGATGCCGGCGAGACGATTCCCGACGATCTCGATTGGGACGAAGCACCGCTTACGGCGGCCGGCGACGGATCCGTGGGCGTTCTCGGACAAAGCATCGGTGCGGGCGGCGGCAACGGCTATCTCTCGTACAACGGCATCTTCTCGACGGGCATGCCGAAGAACGCGACGGTGCAAGTCGGCAGCGCCGCCGGACAATCCGACAACGGCAATACCGTAACGATGAACACGAGCGGCGGCGTGATCACCGGCATGCATCCGCTGAACGGCGCTGCGAGCGGCGCGTATGCCGACGGCATTCTGGGACAGAGCATCGGCGGCGGCGGCGGAAATGGATTGCTTGTCCTCGATCTCGGACTTCCGACCGCGACCGCTGCGCTTGGAAACGTTACCGTGAACGTCGGCGGCCGCGGTGTAGGGAACGGCGCAAACGTTGCGATCAACGACATCAACGGCAGCGTTCTAACTTACTCCGGTTATTCGGCGGCGGTCGCTGCGCAAAGCATCGGCGGCGGCGGCGGCAACGGCGCGGCGAACATCTTCGGTCCGCTCAAACTCTCGCCGCCTTCGAAGAATCCCGCGAAATACACGCTGACGATCGACGTCGGCGGCAACGGCAGCACGGGGAACGGTGCAGCTGCGAACATCACCCAGAGCGGCGGCATCATTCAAACGCTGGGTGACGGTTCGCAAGGGCTGCTCGCGCAGAGCATCGGCGGCGGCGGCGGAACCGGCGGCGCGATTCATTCGGTCAACGAATATCCCGCAGTGCAATGCAACACGTACGGCAACAACTGTTCGGTGAAACTCGTTGCCGCAACCGTTGCAATCGGCGGAAACGCGAGCCACGGCAGCGGCGGCGTCGTAACGATCTCGAATAGCGGCTCGATTGCCACGTCGGGTGAAGACTCGAGCGCGATCGTAGCGCAAAGCATCGGCGGCGGCGGCGGACTTGGCGGCGATGCGGATGTCGTCGGCGGTCCGAGCTTGCAGCTCACCGGCGGCGGACACACGATCACCGTCGGCGGAACGAATGGAAGCACGGGCGACGGCAATACAGTCAACGTGACGGATGCCGGCGCGATTTCAACCAGCGGCGATAATTCGTCCGGCATCTTCGCGCAAAGCATCGGCGGCGGCGGCGGTGTCGGCGGATTGGGTTTAGGATCGCTTTGGGGATCCGGACCCACGGTGCTCGGCGGAAGCGGAAACTCGTCCGGCAACGGCGGCGCGGTAAACGTTACCGTGAACAACAAACCGCTTTCCGGCACGAAAGCGATCTACACGACCGGCGCGGGCGCATTCGGCATCTTCGCACAGAGCGTCGGCGGCGGCGGCGGTCTTGCCGGCGACATCAGCGGCGGCGTGAGCACCACCGTGATCGGCAAAGGTTCGTCTCTCACGTCGAAGACGAGCGGCGGCGGCAACGGCGGCGCGGTTACGGTTGTCGATAACGGCAATATCAAGACCACCGGCAGCGGTGCCGACGGCATCTTCGCGCAAAGCATCGGCGGCGGCGGCGGAATCACCACCGGGTACGCCGGCAGCGCGGGCGCGGCCGGCAACGGCGGCGCGGTGAGCGTTACGCAGAACGGCATCATCCAAACCACGGGCAACAATGCGAACGCGATCTTCGCGCAAAGCGCCGGCGGAACGGGAACCGGCGGCAACGTCAGCGTTACCGTTACGGGCATGGCGCTCGCGTACGGCGCGAACTCCAACGGCATCCTCGCGCAAAGCATCGGCGGCGCAGGCAACGGCAACATCAGCATCACCGTCAATGCGAACAGTGTGGTGCAGGGCGGCACCGGCACCGGAAGCGCCGGCGTGAAGATGCTCGGCGGCAACAACAACACGCTCGTGAACCACGGCACGATCACGACGGCCGGCTCGCCGAACGCCGTCGTCAAACCGCTCTCGATCTTCCAGAGCGATGCGGGCCTTTTAATGACGGCAGCGTTCAGCAATCCGCGTACGAGCAGCATGTCGCTGATGACGGACAAGAGCTCGCTGCTCTCGACGCTTACCTCGATCGATTCGAGCAGCGGCGTCGCCGTCACATCGACCGGCGGCTCCCTGACGCTCAACAACTACGGCAACATCTACGGCTCGATCGCTCCGAACGGCACGAATCTCAGCTTCACCAACAGCGGAACGTACGTCTCCGGATCGATGGTGAACCTCGGAACCGGAACGCTCTCGCTTGCGAGCGGAAGCGTGATGACGCCGGGCGCCGGCGGCTATGTCGCAACGAGCAACCTGTTCGGTGACTTCGATGCGAAGGCGGGTTCGGATTATCTCGTGAGTTTGGATCTCACGAATAATATGGCAAGCTTGCTCAACGTGTCCGGTACCGCAACGCTGGGCGGCGCGATCGATCTCGATCTGCTTTCGATTAACGCAGCAGCACCGGGATCGCACAGCGACACGATCGTCAACGCGGGAACCTTGGTGAACAACGGCGTGCAGCTCGCGCCGCCGCAGTCGGCCGTGGCGACCTTCAACCTGGGCTGGCTGCAGAACGCACTGCAACTCAACTACGACATCAACTACGCACCGCAGAGCGGCCGCGTGCTCAGTTCGAACGACTTGTCGTTCGGAAACTACATCGGTGCGATCCAAACGGCGGGCGGCACGCCGGAGTTGTCGCGGTTTATGACGGACGTCTTCACGGTTCCGACGGTTCCGAAGTTGAAGACGCTGTACGATCGCTTCACGCCGGGCGCGAGTACGGCGCTCGGATCGTCGGCATTCCTCTCCACCATGCAGTTCTCCGATGAGATCCTCGGCTGTCACTCAGACGGCATCGTTTCGACGGACGGGAACTGCAATTGGGCACGTTTAGGTTCCGAAGCATCGCACGAGAGCGCGACGTTTTCGAGCGTCGGATACGGCCGCAACGCGTACGGCTTTGCGACCGGCTTCGAACACCGCACCGGCGCCAACACGTCGATCGGCGCGGCAATCCATTACTCCAAGGGTTCGCTGTTCGACGGCGAGTCCGGGTCGAGTCTCTCCGGAGATAGTTTGGAAGTCGGCGTTTCGGCAAGCCGCGTCCGTCACGACGGTATCGTCATCTCGAGCGATCTGCTTGCGGGCCGCGGCCGGTACGACTCGGTCCGTCAGATTGGGTATCCGTCGCTCATCACGACGGCGACCGCTTCGCAACCGGTCTCGTACATCGGCGCACATCTGCGGGCCGAGCGCCGTTTCGGCGGCCAACTCAAAGCCGTAACGCCGTTCCTCGAAGCCGGAGCGACCAGCGTCAACGCCGGCGCGATCTTCGAACACGGTGCCGGCAACTTCAACGAACACGTGCTCGGATACCATGCGATCTATCCGACGATCGGCGCGGGCGTACGGCTCGAGGACTCGAAGCGCTTCGGTTCGACGACCCTGCACGGCGCGCTCGACTTTGCGGTAACGCAGCTCGTAGGCAATCCGCAAACGTCGACGAGCGCAACACTCCAGGGAGCACGGGCGGGCATCGCACCGTTCGGCGTCTCGAATACGCTGGATCGCACGTTCTTACGCATCGGCCCGTCGCTCGAACTCACGCGCCGGAACAATGCGAGCGTACGCATCGGCGCTTCGTACAACGTCTCACGGCACACGAATAGCGGAGGCGCGTATATAGAACTTACGCTCTCGCACTAACCTTCGACCCGCTTAGGAAGAAAGAGGGCGGCTCCAGCGCCGCCCTCTTTCTTTTTGCTACTTCAGCTTGCCGTATGCGACGGCAAATCCATCCAGCGGCAGCGTGATGCGAATTGTCTGCTTGTTCATGTTGTTGTCGTAGTTCGAATACGAAAGCGCCAGCGGCTGTTTTGCGTCGCGCATCTGCGCGAGCATCGTGTCGTCGATCGTGCCGCGCGCAAAGCATCCGTTGTTGTAACAGGAGACGTAGGCAATCGTTTGTTCGGCGCCCGCATTGAATCCCAGGCGAACCGGCGCGTCGAGCGCGGCGCCGAGCGGCACTTGAACGACGATCGTGGGCGCTTTCGCGTCACCCGTCTGCGTGATTGCTATGCCGGCAAGCACGCCGTTGTTCGCGCGCGCCGTCACCTGATCGACGAGCTGACAAGCGAGCGCGTTGGCGCGGGACGAACACTCGACCCGCCAACCCGAGATGCTATACGCCGAAGGCGAGACTTGCGTCATCGGCGTCTGCGCTTGGGCGGCGGCGGTGAGCGGTGCGGCAACGAGTGCGGTGATGGCAAGAAAGCGCATGAGCAAAAGCCCTCCGTCCCCCGAGCATAGCATCGGGCACGGACCCCGGAGTTAGGCCCGTTCGTATCAATGACGGCCCGTCGCGAGCCCTCATAAGTCTTGCTTCGCACTTACTTTATATGGTCTTAGCGGAACGTTTGCGCCGGGCGGCCCGGAGTTTGCCTTAATGTGACGAAGCCTAGCCTGCAATGCAGACCAGCGCGTTCGAGGTTTACGTCCTCGGGCTTCTTGCCGTACTCGAAAGGCTCCCGATACCGATCGCGATTGCGTTCGATCGGGACTGCGAGCGCGTTCAGGGCAACCGCGCGTTCCGGCGCCTGACCGGTCTGAGCACCTCGGAAAACGCCTCGCTGGTGAGCAGCGAGCGCAGGGCCATGCGATACCACTTTCTCTCGGCGGGCGATCCGATGCCGGTCGACATGCTTCCGCTGCGCCGGGCCGCGGCCGAGGGCGCCGACATCTTGGACGTCGCCGTCGAACTCGTCCGTCAGGACGGCGCGAAATACTCCCTCGTGGCTTCCGCATGGCCGCTGAAAGACGCAAGCGGCGAGGTCGAGGGCGGCATCGCCGTCTTCGTGGACGTGACCGAGAGCCGCGAGGCCAAGAAGCGCGCCGAGCAGGCCGTGAGCGCGCTGCTCGAGTCCGAGCGCCGCTACCGCCTGATCACCGAAGCGATGCCGGAGTTCGTTTGGCTCGATTCGCCCGACGGCAGCGCCATCTACTCGAACCGCCGCTGGCTCGAATACACCGGGCTGACCGAAGAGCAAAACGAGGGCCTGGGCTGGGAGCGGGTCGTGCACCCGGACGACAAAGTCCGTCTGGAAAACGAGCGCATGCGCACGCTGCGAACCGGCGATCCGTACGAAGGCGAATGCCGGTACCGCGGCAAGGACGGAAAGTACCGCTGGTTCCTTTTCCGATCGATCGCGGTGCGCGACGAAAACGGCGGGATCACGAGCTGGCTCGGCACCGCAACCGACATCGACAAACAAAAGCGCGCCGAAGCGCAGCAGACGTTCTTCGCGCTCGCGAGCGACGTTTTGGGATCGACGCTCGACGTCGCATCGACGCTCGATCGCATCGCGCATTTGGCGATCGAATCGCTCGGTACGTGGTGCCAGATCGACCTTCCCGACAGCGAAGGCAACCTGCGCGTCGCCGTGGTGGCGCATCAGCATCCGGGCAAAAACGCAACGCTCGAGCAGCTGGTCGATCAATCGATCTACGCGGACGGAGCGCCGTTCGGGCCGCCGCGCGTCTTTCACACCGGAAAGCCCGAGCTGCTCTCGCGCGTCGACGAAGCCGCGGTTGCAGCCGTCATTCCCGACGAAGCCCACCGGCTGCTGTACCGCAAAGTCGGGTACGCCGGCGGATTGATGGTCCCGCTGCGCAGCGGCGATCGCATCTTGGGCGTTCTCGGCATCGCTTCCGACGATCCGACGCGCCTGTACACGGAGTTCGACGTCGCGACCGCGTCCGAGTTAGGGCGGCGCGGCGCCAGCGCTCTCGAAAACGCGCAGTCCTACGCGCGCGAACATCATGTCGCAACCACGCTGCAGCGAGCGCTGCTTCCCGTGACGCTGCCGAAACTTCCGCAGATCTCGTTCGACTCGGCGTATGCGTCCGAATCGGCCGAAAAAGGCGAAGCGGTCGGCGGCGATTGGTACGACGCGTTTCCGCTTTCGGGTTCGCGCATCGCCGTTTCGATGGGCGACGTCGCCGGACACGGCGTGGACGCGGCGGTGACCATGAGCACGGTGCGTTTGGCGATTCGCGCAGCAGCGCTCGGCGGTGTAGACGTTTGCGGCGTGCTCGCCCGCGCGAACGCGATGATCGGTCTCGAAAAACGCGCGACCATGGTGACCGCGCTGTTCGGCATCTACGATATCGAAAAGCGAACGTTTACGTATGCGCTTGCGGGTCATCCGCGGCCGCTGCTCGTGGACGACGGCGGAGCGTTCCGCGTGTTGCCGGGATCGGGTCCGCCGCTCGGCGATGCGTTCCAAGAGTCGTTGTGCGAGGAACGCAACGAAACGATTCCGTCGCCTGCGACGATCGTCTTCTTCACCGACGGACTCATCGAGTTCAAGCGCGATTTGATCGGTTCGGTTTCGCGTTTGGAAACGGTCGTAACGAACCGCTTCTTCCTGAGCGAAGAGCGGCCGGCGCAAGCCGTCATCGATCTCGTGCTCGACGCGCCGCAGCGCGACGACATCGCGGTGCTCGTCATGCGCATCGAAGACCCGGGCGCCGAAGAGTTGAACGTTACGATGCCCGCGCGCGGACGTTCGGCACCGATTTTGCGCGAACGCCTGCGCCGCTTTGCAAAGATGCGCGGCGTGGACGACGATCGTCTCTTCCGCATGCTCAACGCGTCCGGCGAAGCCATCGCGAACGCCATCGAGCACGCGTACGGCGGCGACGAAGGTCCGGTGACGCTGAAGGCGCGCTGCGAAAACGGCAAACTGCTCGTCAGCATCTCCGATCGCGGCACGTGGCGCGAACCCACCGAATCCGAAGGTACCCGCGGCCGCGGCCGCTCGATTATGGTCTCGCTCGTCTCGAAGATCGCGTTCGACAAAAGCGACTCGGGCACGACCGTCCGGCTGGAGATCTAATCCGGGTACGCCGCGCAGGCGTACTTCTCACGTGACCGGAAGATCGGCCAGGCATGGAAGATGCGAGCATGGCGCAGGCTTTTGCGCGCCGCGAACCATGGGCGTTTGACGAAGCGTACCGCCGTTACGGCGCGCTCCTCTACTCCGTCGCGCTGAACGTTCTGCACTCGGCCGAGGATGCCGAGGACTGCGTTCACGACGTGCTGGTGCGCGTCTGGAAGCGCACGAACGCGTTTACACTCGATCGCGGCTCGGTGCGCGCATTCTTGACCGTCTGCGTGCGCAACGAGGCGATCTCACGCCGGCGCTCCGCGCAGCGGCAAACGGTGCTGGCAGGCAAATTGGAGGCGCAGACGCCCACTTCCGAAACCTTCGAGATCGCGGACTTCGTCGAAAGCGCGCGCGTCCACCACGCGCTGGACGCGCTTCCGGAAGAGCAGCGCAGCGCGCTGCTGTTAGCGTATTTCGGCGGAAAAACGCACGCGCAAACGGCGCAGGCGTTGGGCGAGCCGCTCGGAACGGTGAAGAGCCGCATCGCGCTCGGCCTGCGAAAACTGGCGCTTGCGCTCGCGGAGGATCGCACGTGAACGCACACATCGGCGAAAACGCGGAGCTCTACGCCATCGGCGCTTTGGATGCGGCGGACGCGCGCGAGGTTGAAACGCACGTGCGCACGTGCGAGCCGTGCGCGCAGCTGCTGGCGGAAGCAAACGAAGCCGTCGCCGCAATCGAGGCCGGTCGCGGCAGCGTCGCGCCGCCCTCGCAGCTCGGACGCCGGCTGCACGAATCGACGCGTTCGCACGCCGCGCAGCACCGCTGGATCTTCGGACTCGCAACCGCCGCCGCGCTGGCCATCGCGCTCGTTCCAACGTGGGTCGCCGTCGACCGCTCGCGGCAGATCGCCGCAATGAACGCCGACGAGCAGGCGCTCGCCCGCATCGCCCGCGCGCCGTCCGTTCAGCGGGCGGCATTCATGTCGGGCGGCCGCTCAATGGGCAACGTCTTGTACGGAAAGCGCGGCGATTGGTATTACGTCGTCATCATGCATCCGTCGCCGCAGATGCGCGTCGCTTACGTCCACGACGGCCGGCGCGAAATGCTCGGAAAAGTCGTAGTGCACGGCGCGAGCGGAACGCTGTACCTTCCAATCGATCACCGTATGAACGAACTCGCACTTATGGACGGCGATGCCGTCGTTGCCGATGCGCACCTGGCGTACTGACGCCAAGCTGCCGGAGGCTCTACCGCAAAAACTGCCGAAGGCGCGCGCATGCATCTGTTGTTCGGACTGCTTCTTGCCGTAACGGGAGCGCTTCCGACGCCGGTCCCGATCGATGCGGCGCACGAGCGGCAGATCGATGCGATTGCGCGCGGAGAGCTGCACTCGGGAAGTACGCCGGGCTTAGCGGTGGGCGTCGTCGAGGACGGTTTGCTCGCGTATTCGCGCGGATTCGGCTACGCGGATGCAGCGCACAAAGTGCGCATTACGGGACAAACCAAGTTTTATGCCGGCGCGGTGAGCGAGCAGTTCACGGCAGCCGCCGTGCTTCTTCTGATACAAGACAAGAAGATCGGGCTGCACGATCGCATTACGCGGTTCATCCCCGAACTCTCGAACGCGCGTGACGTTACCGTCGAACAACTCCTGACGCATACGTCGGGACTGCCCGACTTCGGCGAGGTGCCCGGCATAACGCACGATACGTCGCGGCCGTTCAAATTGGAAGATGCGCTGCACGCCATGGCCAAGGCGGCTCCCGTTGCCAAGCCCGGCGCGCAGTTCCGCAAAAGCAGCGCGGATTATGCGCTGGCCGCGCTGATCGTCCAGCGCGTGGCGGGCGAGCCGTTGTCGATCTTTCTTCAAACGCGTATCTTCGAGCCGCTGATCATGACCTCGACGGTCCTGGCGGGCGATCAAAGCGCCGGCGAAAACGCGGAGGGATTTACGCGCGGCAGCCACGGTTTCAAGCGTGCGCGCACACCGGATCCGGCATGGCTGTTCGGCTCGAGCGACCTCGTTACGACCGTCGACGATCTGGCCAAGTGGGATATCGGCCTGCCGCTGATTCTCAACGTCGACTCGGTACGCACGATGTGGAGCGTCGTCAACGCGCCGGGAAGCGCGTTATACGGCATGGGCTGGATCGTGGATCAGCGCGCGGGCCAAACCTACGTATGGCGCAACGGCGTCGTTCCGGGATTCCACGCGATGAACGCGCTTCTGCCCGAAGAGCACGTGGCGGTGATCGTGCTGAGCAACGTCGATCCGCTCGGCAGCGACTCGACGGTCGCCCCGGAACGCATCGCAAGCCGCGTGCTGGACGTCGTGGCGCCGGTCCCCCCGGCGCATTTCGCCAACGAGATCGTGCGGCGCGCCAGCGAATGGCTCGACCGGCTTGCGCGGTTCGACATCGACCGGACGCAGCTGACGCCGGGCTTCAGTCAATACTTAACGGACCGGGTTGTAATACAAGCCGATCTTCGTTCGGAGGGCCCGCTGCAATCGATCGTTCCGGTCGAAAACTTTCAGCGGGACGGCGACACGGTTTACGTGTTCGACGTTAGATTCCGCCGCGGGTCGATGCGCTATCAATTCGCATTGAACGCGGACGGAAAGATCGACGCGCTGGTTTTACAGCCGTCGTAATCTTTTCTTAGTCGTCGCCGTTTGCGAGGCGCCGTCCGGTGGCCTCGATCACTTTGCCCAGCATGCTCACCGCTTCCGCGCGCGACGCATTGCTGAACATGTATTTGAGCTTGTCGTCCGAGTCTTCGACGATGAGGACCGCGCGTTTACCGCTGCGGACCGCTGCGATCAATTTATTGAGATACGCTTCGTCTTCTGGTGCCAACACAGACGGTGCCCCGGCTTCCTTGCCATTTTCACTTAGCAAATATTTTAGAACCGCATTGATATCCCGCGGAGTGTCCACGCGTTTTATAACCTCCATGGCAAAGGCTGCCATTTGTAGATAAACGTAATGGCGGCGCACTTTAGTGGCAGCTTTGTATTATGATTATCGTCCCTTAAATAAGTTTCTTGACTTGGCCATCCGACAGCCAAAGGAGCGCGAGCATTGTTTTGGCGTCGCCGGCGCTTCCGCTCGCTTGCATGCTCCACGCTTCTTCGAAACTTACTTCGCGTAGTTCTATTTGCTCATCGTCGTCGAATTGCTGCCTGCCCGGCGAGAGGTCGTAAGCAGCGAAAATATGCAGTATTTCCGTACAAAAACCCGGCGTGGGGTAGATCGTGCAGAGCTGTTCCAGGCGCCCCGCCTTGAAGCCGGTCTCTTCCTCGAGTTCGCGCCGGGCGCCGTCCTCGCACGACTCATCGCCTTCGGCCTTCCCGGCCGGAATCTCCCACAGCGTGCGGCCCACGGCGTGACGGTACTGACCGACTAAAAGCAAGCGGCCGGGCGAAGGCATCGCTGCGATCGCGAACGATCCCGCGTGGTCGACGATATCGAGATCGTAACGTTTACCATCGGCTTCGAGCGTATCGGTCCGCACGGCAAACACCCGGCCCTTGAAACGCGGCGTGGTGGCCACGACGCGCGGCACTTTTTCATCCATACACCGCAATTTAACGGAGAACGTACGCCGGGCCTCGTAGAAGCAAGCGTGCGTCAAACGCAAAAATCTTCTATCGGCGGCGAACTGCTCTGGCTGGGCGTGTGGCTCGTCCTCTTCGTTACGATCACAACGTTGATGATCAAATTCGTCGTACCGCATCATTTCAACGATCGCGTCGCGGTTATGATCTCCGCGATCGTTTCCGGTCTGGCCATGATCGGTTTGCGTGCCTACCTCACTCGGCGCGCATAGCCCGCACGCCGCGCTCGCGCGCGAGCTGCTGACAAAGAAAGGCCGGCGCGAGCACGGCCGTTTTTCATTCGAAGGACCGACGCTGCTCGAAGAAGCGCTTGCGAGCGGCGTTTCGATCGAACGGATCTTCGTAACGGCGGATGCCGCCGCGCGCCACGGCGTCGTCGGCCGGGCGGAAAGCGAAGCTACGCCCGTTCATCTCGTGGACCAAAAGACGCTGGGGCGGATGTCGGACGTGGAAACGCCGGCCGGCATCGTTGCCGTCGCGCCGATGGTGCTGGAGACGCCCGAAGAGCTTCTCGACGAGCCCGGATTGGTCGCGCTGCTCGCCGGCGTCTCGGACCCCGGCAACGCAGGCACGCTGCTCCGCTCGGCCGAGGCGTTCGGCCTTACCCGGGTGCTGTTCGCAAGCGGCTCGGTCGAGCCGTACCATCCGAAGGTCGTGCGGGCCGCGATGGGGTCCATCTTCCGCCTTCGTTTAGGCGTGATTACGGCCGCGGAGCTCGCCGCCCGGCCCGAGTGGCAGGTGACGGGCCTGGACGCCCGTGGGACGCCTCTGGATGCCCTTAGTTGGCCGGAGAAGGCCGTCATCGCCGTCGGCAGCGAGCGGCAGGGCCTCGGGCCGTTCGAGCCGCTGTGCGGGCGGACCGCCGCCATCCCGATGCGCGGGAAGGCGGAGAGCCTCAACGCCTCGGTTGCGGGCTCGCTTGCCTTCTATGAAGCGGCGAAGCGGCTTAAATAGTCTCTGTCAAGACAGTCGGATCGGGCCTAAAAGTCAAGACTACACGTGCGAAAAGTCGCATGTTATACTGCTGCCATTCGTAGCAGACCCGGGGCGGCACCCCGGGGCTCTGCAAGGGCTGACACGCAGAAAAGGAGACCGACCGAGCCAATGGCTACCTCCGACTTCTTTTGGAAACTCTTCCGGGATACGGGTTCGATAAACGCCTATCTGATATACCGGACGCTGCATCCGGCCACGAGTACGTGAGTCTCGAAAGATTTGTGCAAAAGCGCTCGAATGATTCGGGCGCTTTTTCTTTATGAGTGATCTAACTTCATCATTGGCCGCGCTGCGCGAGCGGTTCGATAACGCAAGCGCGCAGGCGGCATCTCAAAAAGACCTCGACGACGTTCGCGTGCGCTTCCTCGGGCGGAGCGGCGAGGTGACGCTCATCCGCCGCAGTATCGGTCAGCTGCCGCCCGCGGACCGGCCCGGCGCCGGCAAAGTGATCAACGAAGCCGTCGAAGCGATGGAAGCGCAGCTCGAAACGGCGCAGCGCCGTTTAGAAGTGAGCGCGTTCGACGAACTGCTTTCACAGAAGATCGACGTCACGTTTCCGGCGTCGCCGGCGCACACCGGAAGCATTCATCCGATCCGCCGCGTGATCGAAGACGTCTGCCGCTACTTTCAAGCGCACGGATTTGCCGTCGTCCTCGGACCCGAGATCGAACCGGAGTACTACAACTTCGACGCGCTCAACATTCCGGCGGATCATCCCGCGCGCGAAGGGTTCGACTCGTTCTTTTTGACGGACAACCTGCTGCTGCGCCCGCACACCTCGCCCATGCAGATCCGCACGATGCAGGAGCATCGCCCGCCCGTCGCCGTCGTCGTTCCCGGCCGCTGCTACCGCCGCGACGCCGTCGACGCGCGCCACCTGTTTCAGTTCACGCAGATCGAAGGGCTGCTCGTCGCCGAAAACGTGCACTTCGGTCATCTCAAAGGCATGCTGACCGGAATGTTCCAAGAGCTGTTCGGCTCGCAGCAGCAAGTGCGCTTCCGTCCGTCGTTCTTTCCATTCACGGAACCGAGCGCGGAAGTCGACACGACGTGTCCGCTTTGCCGCGGCGAGGGCCGCACCGGTGAGGTGCAATGCCGCATGTGCGGCGGCTCGAAGTGGATCGAGATCGGCGGCTCCGGCATGGTGCATCCCAACGTGTTGCGCAACGTCGGCTACGATCCCGATGTCTATTCGGGCTGGGCGTTCGGATTCGGCGTAGAGCGCATGGCGCTCGTGCGTTACGACATCGACGACATCCGCCGGTTTTACGAGAACGATCCTGATTTTCTGGAGCAGCTCGCGTGACGGGGGCGCCTTGTCACTCCGCGGAACGTGGGCATGGGGTGCGCGCGTGTCACCGCTCGAAAATCGACATCGTGTCGATTTTCTGCTCGCGGAAATTTTTGACAACACCAAAGGAATTCGACATCCTGTCTTTTGTCAAAAATATTCAGCGTGCCCCACGCGCACCCCATGCCCACGTCCCGCGGAGTTCCAATAGATCATGTTAGTTCCCATCAGTTGGCTGCGACAGTACGTGGAGTTGCCGCAGAATCCGCATGAGATTGCGGAGATGCTTGCGCAGATCGGGTTTCCCGTAGAGTCGATCGAAGAGCGGCCCGTCATTACCGGCGTCGTGTGCGGGCGGATCGAGACGCTTGAGAAGCATCCGAATGCCGATAGACTGCAAGTTGGAAAGATTAACGTCGGCAACGGGCAGTTGCTGACGATTGCGACTGCGGCGACGAATGTTGCCGCCGGGCAGACGATTCCGGTTGCCGTGATTGGCGCGCAGCTGCCGCAGATCAAGATCGAGCGGCGTAAAATGCGCGGACTCGAGAGCGAAGGCATGATGATCTCGGCCGAAGAGCTTGCGCTGCCCGCCGAGTGGTTCGAAGACGGCATCATGCAGCTCGAGGAAGGCGTCGAGCTTGGTACGGATATGGTCGAATACTTCGGCCTGCGCGATGCGGTGCTCGACGTCGAAGTTACCGGCAACCGCGTCGATGCGCTCTGCATCACGGGAATCGCGCGCGAACTCGCGGCGTATCAGGGCGTTCCCCTGCGCATACCCGAGCCTCCGGCGCTGCAAGAAAAGGGCGACGGCGTCGAGGTTTCCATCGAGACGCCCGATTGCACCCGCTTCGTCGGTGCGTACGTCGAGAACGTCAGCGCGGGTGTCTCGCCGGCATGGATGCGCGTGCGGCTTTCGCTGGCCGGGCAGCGTCCCATCAACCATTTGGTCGACGTTTCGAACTACGTGATGCTCGAGATGGGCCAGCCGCTGCACTTTTACGACGCGCAGCTCGTTCCGGGACACAAACTCGTCGTGCGCGACGGCGCCGACGGTGAAACGCTGGCGACCCTGGATGGAAAATCGTACGAGCTGACGCCTAAAGACCTCGTTATCGCCACGCAAAACGGGCCGGCCGGCTTTGCCGGTTTGATGGGCGGCGCCGATACGGAAGTAACCGAAAAGACGACGAGCATTCTGCTCGAAGCAGCAACGTTTTCAGGCCCGCGCGTGCGCCGTATGAGCGCGCGCCGCGGATTCCGCACCGAAGCCAGCTCGCGCAACGAAAAGAGCCTGCCGCCCTCGTTCGCACTCACGGGCGCGTCGCGCGCGCTGCAACTGCTCGAAGAAGCAGGCGCGCGCGTCGATTCGATCGCCATCGAAGGCAGCGCGCAGGATAGCGCCGCGCCGATCGATCTGCGCCTCTCCGATATTCCGCGGCTGCTCGGCTTCACGTTGACGGCCGAAGAAGCGCGCGAGTATCTGGATCGCCTCGGTTTCGCAATCGATCCGGCCGGCGAAAACTTGTTGCGTGTCACGCCGCCGCTGTGGCGCCGCGACGTGACCATGGCTGCCGATATCGTTGAAGAGGTCGCGCGCATGGCCGGCTACGACCGCATCGAACCCGTTATGCCCGACGTTCCCGGGCACACGATCGCGAGCGATGCGTACGCTCTCGAATCGAAGATCGCGCATACGCTCGTCGCGCTCGGCTATCGCGAGATCGCAACCGTCGCGCTTCATGGCGCGCAGACGATCGATCGCCTCGCCGGTGCCGGGTTGTGCCCGACAAACCGGCCGGTGGAAGTACTCAATCCGCTCTCGGAAGATCAGCGGTTCCTGCGATTCGCGCTCGGTCCCGCGCACGTGCAGTACATGGCGCGTATCGACAAGCCCGTGCGCGTTTTCGAGATCGGACACGTCTTTCATCAGGAAGAAACCGGGCCGGCCGAAGCCGCGATGCTCGCGTTCGGCTTCTCGGTCGAACCGGCGGACGGCCCGTCGTGGCGCGACCCGCACTTTCTCGCACTCAAAGGCGATGCAGAAGCGCTGCTTCGCGCGCTGACCGGAAGACGCGACATCGAGTGGGCGCCGGATAAGCGGAACGGCGCGCATCCCGGAAAGACGGCCGCAGCACTGATCGACGGGCGCGAAGTTGCCTTCGCATGTCAACTGGACCCGCGCATGCAGCACGCATTCGATTGCCGCTTACCGGTATACGGCTGCTGGATCTATACGGAACGCATTCCCGAATACCGCACGCCGCGCTACGAGCCGCCCTCGCGGCTGCCGGGAACGTACCGCGATCTCGCACTGCTGTGCGATCTGGACGTACCGGCTGCGTCTATTCAAAAAACGATCGCTTCTGCGATTGGCGAGTTGTGCACCGGCGTACGCGCCTTCGACGAATACCGCGGCGCGCAGGCGGGCGAGCAGAAAAAGAGCTTGGCCGTGCGCATTACGCTCGTGCGTACGGATCGGACGATCACCGACGAAGAAGCGGACGAAGCCGTCGCTCGCGCGCTCGCCGCGCTTCGCACCGAACTCGGCGTCGAACTGCGCACGTAAGCATGGTTTGGCCCGACATCCTCATTGCAGCGGTGCTGCTTATAGCCGGGCTAAAAGGCTTTAAACGCGGCTTTATCATGGAGCTTTCGGGCGCAGTTGCGCTCGTGCTCTCGCTGATCGTCCCGTGGTTTTACAACGGCGTTTTCGACGAACCGCTGCAGCAGATCACGCACGCGGGGCCCGGCGCCGCGCACGTCATTGCGCTGTTTTGCGTCGGCGCCGGTACGTATCTTGCCGTGCTGCTGATCGCGCGCGTGCTCAATGCAGTCGCCAAGCTTCCGGTGCTGGGCCTCGGCAATGCGGTCGCCGGCGCCGCCATCGCATTGTTGAAAGCTGCTATTTTGATCTGGCTCGTGCTGTACGTCGCGCTGTTCTTCCCGCTCACACGCGACGTGCGCGCAGACTTACACCGTTCGAAGGCCGTCGCGGTGTTCGCGCTCGCGAACGACGCCATCGACAACCGGATCGAAGCTACGCTTCCGCCGTTTGTCCGGCCAATGTTTGCGCCGGTACTCGATCGGCATCGTGTTTAGACCCGCTGGCCATATCGAGGAAGACGCGCAGCGCCGCCTGCACGCCCGCACCGACGCGCACCGGAACGTTATACTCTAACAGCGCCATCTCGAGCGCACCGATCGCGCCGAGCACGTCCGTTTGCGAAACGTCGCCCATCGTTCCCATGCGCATGATCTTCCCTTTGAGCTCGAGCTGACCGCCCGAGAGGACGACGCCGCGCTCTTCGCGCAGCTTGCGCAGCAGCGTGCCCGCCTCGACGCCCGCGGGCATGTTTCCGGCAACGACCGTCACCGAGTGCGCGCCGGGCTTAGAGAACACGCCGATATCGAGCGCACTGAACGCCGCGCGAATTGCCTCTGCGTACATCGCATGGCGATGCCACACGTTCTGCGCACCTTCATGGTGATAGTGCTCGAGCGCGGCATCGAGTGCGAACACGATCGAGATCGGCGGCGTCCACGGCGTCTGGCCTTGGCTGGCGAACTCACGCGCTTTGAGCAGATCGAAGTAATACCGCGGCGTTTTGGAGGCTTCGATTGCATTCCAAGCACGCGCGCTGATGGCCGCCATTGCCGCTCCAGGCGGTGCGGCGAGCACTTTTTGCGATGCCGTTACGACGATGTCGTAGCCCCATGCGTCCATCCGGAACTCGGTCGCACCCAAACCGCTGACCGAATCGACCAAACTGAGCGCGCCGTAATCGCGCACGACCGGCGCAAGCGCCGCCATGTCGTTTTGCGCGCCCGTCGACGTCTCGTTATGCGTGAGCAAGATGCCTTTGTATTTTCCGGGACCCGCCGCGCGCAGATGCTCTTCGAGCGCGCGCGGATCGAGCGCGTCGCCCGGATCCGTTTCGAGCGTATCCACGTTCAAACCGTACGTCTTCGCGATCGCGCCGAAGCGGCGGCCGAAGACGCCGATCGGTGCCGACAGCACGCGGTCGCCGGGTGAAAACGCACTCGCGACGGCCGCTTCCATTGCGCCGGTTCCGGACGAGCCGAGCAGCACGATCTCGGCGTCCTGCGTGCCGAAAAGCGGGCGCAGCCCCTGTTCTATGCGTTTGAGCAACGCCGAAAAACGCGGTCCGCGATGGTCGATGAGCGGCGTGCTCATCGCTGCGAGGACAGGCTCTGCAACGGTTACGGGACCCGGAATGAACAGCAGGTTCTTGCGCATGCCTAGCGGGTTCGGGACGCGACGGCGCCAAACCCCGCCGTATGCAGATCCGCCTGACGCAGCGGTCGTCCTGCGCCGGTTGAGCGAGTAAACTCGGCTCCGCCGAGCTGGCGCAAGTCTTGCGCCGCTTGCCTTCCGTAACGGACGAGCGCGTTCTCGTCGGCTTCGACTCCTACGACGATGCCGGCGTCTACCAAATCAGCGAAGACCTCGCTTTGGTGCAGACGGTCGACTTTTTCACGCCCATCGTCGACGACGCATTCGACTTCGGACGGATCGCCGCGGCGAACGCGCTTTCAGACGTCTACGCGATGGGCGCGAAGCCGCTGACCGCTTTGAACATTGCGGCATTTCCGTCGACGGAACTGCCGATGGAGATTCTCGGCGACATTCTGCGCGGCGGCGCCGTTATCACCGAGCAGGCGGGTGTTCGCATTTTAGGCGGACACACGATTAAAGATGCCGAGCCGAAATACGGACTTGCCGTAACGGGAACTATCGATCCCCGCCGCCTCGTTACGAACGCAGGCGCTCGTCCCGGGGATATCTTAGTTCTTACCAAGCCTCTCGGGACGGGCGTTCTTGCAACGGCCCTCAAGCGCGGATCCGTCGAAGACCTCGACGAGGCGGTTCGTTGGATGACGACCCTCAACGATCGCGCATCCGCGGCTATGCTTGCAGCCGGCGCTCATGCGGCCACCGACATCACGGGATACGGACTGCTCGGCCATGCGCACGAGATGGTCTGCGCTTCGCGCGTACGCTTCACGATCGACTGCGAACAAGTACCGCTGATGAACGGTGTCATGGACGCCATCTCGTACGGCGACGTTCCGAACGGCACGCGCGATAACGCCGCGATTCATGCCGAGTTCACCACCTTCTCTGGCGAGGTTTCCGAAGAGTTCAAACTCGCGCTCAGCGACGCGCAAACGTCGGGCGGTTTGCTGATAAGCCTTGCGCCCGAAAGCCTGCCGCTGCTGCAAGAACATTTGGATGGATCGAGTTCGCTTTGCGCCGTCATCGGGGAAGTAGGTGACGGTGAAGGGATCGACGTCCGCTAAAGCCGCTATCCGCGAAAACCCGAATTACCGCTGGTACGCGCTGGGCGCGGTCATGCTCGGGACGTTAATGGCCCCGCTCGATGCAAGCATTGCAAACGTCGCGCTGCCGACGATCGGCCGCGCCTTTCACACGCCCGTCGACTCGACCGAATGGGTGCTCATCTCGTACATGCTGACGACGGCATCGACGCTGGTGTTGTTCGGGCGGCTCGGCGATCTGATCGGACAGAAGCGCGTCTACACCGCGGGTTTTGCGATCTTCGGGTTGGCCTCGGCGGGTTGCGCGTTCGCTCCGTCCTTTCTCGTGCTCGTGCTGGCGCGCGCCGTGCAAGGAATCGGTTCGGCAATGCTCATGTCGTCGAGCCCCGCCATTATCACGAACGCATTTCCCGATAAAGAACGCGGACGCGCGATCGGCTTGAACGGCGCCGCCGTTGCCGTGGGACTTTCGCTCGGACCGTTGCTCGGCGGTGCGATCGTAACGTATGCCGATTGGCGCTGGATCTTTTTAATCAACGTACCGATTGCGATCGCGGCGCTGGCCATTTCGGCGTTCGTGCTGAAGCGCGAACAGCGAAAGAGCGAAGGCTTCGATTTTGCCGGCGCTGCGCTGGCGTTCAGCGGCCTGTTCGCTGTATCGCTCGCACTTTCGCGCGCGCATGCGTGGGGCTGGACGTCGGCGCGCACGATCGGCGCCATCGCGTATGCCCTTTGCGCGATTCCGGCATTTCTTTGGCTCGAGCGGCGCATCAAAACGCCGATGCTGGATCTCGAACTCTTCAAAAACCGCACGTTCGCCTTCTCGGTGCTGGCAGGAACGGTCTTTTTCTGCGCGATGTACTGCGTGGTCTTTACGGTGCCGCTCGCGGCGCAGACCGCGCTCGGGCGCACCGGCTTTCAAGCCGGCCTGCTATTACTGCCTGTCTCCGCGCTCAACGTCGTCCTCGCACCCGCAGCCGGTGCGATCTCCGACCGCGTTCCGGCCCGGTACGTTTCGTCCGCGGGCGCACTCGTGATGGTCGCCGGCGCGCTGCTGCTCGCGTTTCTTCCGGCGCATCCGACAACGTTCGCATTGGTTGCCGCTCTCGCCGTTACGGGCGCGGGCACGGCGGTTTTCAATCAGCCCAACAACAGTACGATTATGGGCAGCGCACCGGCGCAGCGCCGCGGTATCGCTGCCGGAATGCTTGCCACCGCGCGAACCAGCGGACAACTGCTCGGCGTGTGCGTTGCCGGAGCCATCTACTTTCTGCGCGAGCAGCAGCTGCGATCGCAGCCGCATTCGTTCGCACCCGCAACAACCGTCTTCTTCGCCGTCGCCGCGCTGATGATCGTGGTGACGTTCTTATCGTATACGAGGGAATCGTGAAACACCGCACGCTTGGAACAAGTGGGTTAAACGTCTCGGAGATCGGCTACGGCTGCATGGGCCTAACGTGGGCGTACGGGAGCGGCGTCGACGCACCCGACGAAGCCGCGGGAATCGAACTGCTGAATCGCGCGCTCGACATCGGAATAACGTTTTTCGACACCGCCGATATGTACGGTCCGTTCACAAATGAGGAACTGGTCGGCAAAGCGCTGCACGCGCGGCGCAGCGATTTCGTGCTCGCGACCAAATGCGGCATCGTCGTCACGGGCGAGCGCACGCAGTACAACATGGATCGCGACGGATCGCCGCAGCATATCCGCCAGGCGTGCGAAGCTTCGCTCAAGCGCCTGCAAACGGATGTTATCGATCTCTATCAGCTGCACCGCGTCGATCCGGACATACCGGTTGAGGAAAGTGTTGGCGCAATGGCGGACCTGGTCGCTCAGGGGAAAGTGCGCGCGATCGGCTTGTCCGAAGTCGACGTTGCGACGCTCAAACGCGCGCAGGCTGTTCACCCGATCGCCTCGCTGCAATCCGAATACTCGCTCTTCGAACGCAACGTCGAGGCGGAGATTCTGCCCTACTGCAAAGAACAGGGCATCGCGTTCTTACCGTATTCGCCGCTCGGCCGCGGCCTGCTGACGGGGCGGCTCAGGGCCGGCGAGATTAAATCGAACGACTTCCGGTCCAAACTGCCCCGCTTTCAAGGCGAAGCATTCGAACACAACCGCGGGATCGTAGAGCAAGTTGAAGCCGTCGCTTCGCGGCTGCACGCGACAGCCGGCCAAGTCGCGCTCGCGTGGCTGCTCACGAAAGGTGAGAACGTCGTTCCGATTCCCGGAACCAAACGCGTGAAGTATCTCGAGGAAAATGCGGCGGCTTCGGATCTGGTTCTCACCGGCGAGGATATCGCACAGCTCGACGCGCTGCCCCCTCCCGCCGGCGATCGTTACTGAGCGAAGCTCTGCGCGTCGTCCAACTCGAGGACCCGCAGCAGCGGCGTCTCGGGCGGCAGCGTTCGAGCGATTGGGTAGCGTGTAAAGTACGCCTCGGGATCGGGCCGGTTGGCGATCGTCTCGCTCTCAAAAGTCTGATTGATTTGCGCGTATGCGGCGGCGTCGCTATGGCGCTGCACCCACGCAGCAACCTCGCCGTCGCTGGTTGCAAGAGCGACGACCGCGCGCAGATCGTCTTCTTCGATTCCGAGACGCTCTAAGAGCTGTTTGCTGAACCCGCGAACGCGGTACGCACCGGGATTGCCGCCCGGCAGCGTCGCGCGAATCTTGTCGATCGTTCGCGCCAATAAAAGCAAACCGCCGCACAGCTCGTATGGGCTGCGCGGCGGTTTCTTTGTCAAGTCCAGCGAGTCCATGCAGACCGCTTCGGCGCGTTCATGCGCGCGTCCGTTGTTAGAACCGCAGGTTGAGCTCCGGGCGGACCGTGTGCATTCCGAGAATGCCGTTGATGTACTCGAAGTCGTAATCCAGCTGGAAGACGAAGTGCTCGTTCGGGCTTACACGCAATCCGAACGATCCCGACAATCCGCTCTGCGCGCTTGCCGGTGCGAACATCGAGTACGACGGGCCCAAACCGTCCTTGTACTGCAGACCCTGCGACTGCGAACCGAGCGAGAGATCGCGCAGTTCGATCCGCGCGAGCGGCGTGACCGTTCCGAGCGGCGTCTTCATGTCGAACGATCCGCGCAGACCGGCGATGAACGTTGTGTTCGACGCCGCCATCGGTGCGTACGAGAGCGACCATGGAGATGCGCCGTCATCGCTCGCTGCGCCGAAGCGCGAACTGAACGAATCTGCGCGGACGTACGGCGAGTACTCGAAGCGCCCGTTACGGTACTCCAGGCCTGCCACAAGCGATTCGAACGTGCCCGTGCCCGTTCGATGGCTCGTCATGAACGAGGATGCGTTGCCGTCGAAGCGGCTGCCGTCGAACGTTCCATTCGCCTGACCCACCAGCGCATCGAAGAACACGTTCTTCGCCGGTTGGAAGCTCGCATATGCTGCCGCGTTCGTCGAGCCCGAACGGAGCGATCCGTTGTTCGCGCCGATCGCGGTTTGATCTAATCCGCTGCCCACCGC
>DASSRQ010000154.1:0-9587 GCA_035701665.1 Vulcanimicrobiaceae bacterium | reverse complement strand
CCAGCGCTTCGTCCACGGCATTGTCGACTGCTTCATACACGAGCTGATGCAGCCCGCGTTCGGCCGTGTTGCCGATGTACATGCCGGGACGTTTGCGAACGGCCTCGAGCCCTTTGAGGACCTCGATCTGTTCTGCGCCGTAATTATTGTTTGTAGACAAGCTTTAAGTTCCAGTACCGTAAAAAATATCGTGCAGCTCGTTGCCGAGCAAATTGCGGACCACCGCGGGCGCGATCCGTTCGGGATCGAGTTCGCTTTCGAGCAAGACATACGAGCTGGCGATCATGCGATCGCGCGTCGTCAGCACCGCTCCGCCGCTGCGCCGCACCCGTTCGAGCGCGTCTTTCCAGCGTCGCAGCAACTGCAGACGAATCAGCTGATACTCGTGCGGCGTCAACTGCTCGACCAGCGGGGCAATACCCGCGTACCCGAGCCACGGTGCTTCAAAAAGCAGCCGCGCCACGCGCGCATCCCGTTCTTGCATCCGTGCGTTTTCGCACGGGGTGCAACGGGGCCCCGACGACGGAACGATCCGTACGCCGCATCGGGCACACTCTTTCCACCCGGCACCCGCTTTGGCCCGCTGTGCGGCCGTGACATCGGCTTTGAAGCGTGCCAGCGCAGCCTCGAGGTTGGGCGCAGGGTCGCGCACGGTGCGGGCTCGCCGGCGCGGCACCGCTCGCTTCTGTCCGGCGGGAGCCGCCTGATCCATAACACGTCCCACGCGAAAACGGAGGCGTTCCACCGGTACATCCGCGCGTTCGTGCACGGCCGCTAGGATGCGTTCGCTCAAAAACTGCAGCTGCTGGCTCCAGGCACTCGAACGCGTCACGATCACGAGCGCGTCGCGGACGACTTCGGCGGGCCGCGAGTTTGCCGCAACCTCGTCGCCGACGATGGCGGGCCACAGCGACCGCAGCACCACCACCGGGTCGGCGTTCAGGCCGCTTTGGGGCTCCCAGGCCGCGACGGCCATCTGCAGTTTTTTCATCCGGCGAGCACCGCGCCGTTCTCGATCGTATAAGCGGCGGCGGACGGCAGACCTTCGGGCAGATGGGTCGCAGTCATGAAGGCTTGCTCGAAGCTTCCGACGCCTTCCATGAACGCCGCGGCGCGCACCGGGTCGAGTTCCGACAGCACGTCATCGAGCAAGAGTAAGGGCGCCTCGCCCGAGCGGTCCTGCATAACGCTGTATTCGGCAACCTTGAGCGCGAGTACCGCTGTCCGTTGCTGGCCTTGGGAGCCGAATGCGGCGAGCGATCGGCCGTCCAGCAGCAGATCCAGATCGTCGCGGTGCGGGCCGGCGACGTTGGTCTGGCGCGCGCGCTCCTGCGGCCCGACGTCGCGCAGCCGCTGCGCGAGAGCGCCGGCAACGGCGTCCGCGGTCGGCGCTTCGTACGGCACGTTCGGGTGGTACTTGACCTCGAGGCGTTCGTGCACGCTCCACTGCGCGTGCATGCGCGCGGCTTCCGCCGCGAGCACGCCGGCAAACTGTTCGCGCGCTAGCACGATCTGCGTCCCGGTCTCGACGAGCGTGTCGTTATAGATCTCGATCAACTGGCGATCGATCTCGCCTTCGGTTTTCAGCAGCGCGGATTTCTGCGCCAGCGTTTTTTGATACCGCGCGAGGGCATGAAAGTACGTCTTCTGTTCTTGCGCTAACGCCGAGTTCAAGAGCGAGCGCCGGCCCGCGGGTGCGCCGGTCACGAGCTGCAGATCCGACGGTACGAACGTAACGACGCGCAGGTTGCCAAGAAAGTTTGCGTATCGCACGCCGCTGCCGTTGATGGAATACGCTTTGCGGAAACCGGCCGCGCTCGATGTGACCGTGCATGCAAGACGTACACTGCCCGCGCGCGTTTGCGCTTCGCCCGAGATCGCGGCGATCTCCAAGCCTTCCATGATCAGATCGCGCTCGCGAGCGGTGCGAAACGATTTACCCGTACCGAGCACCGCAATCGCTTCGAGCAGATTGCTTTTGCCCTGCGCGTTGCGTCCGATAAAGACGTTCAACCCGCCGGCGGGCTCGAGATCTAACTGCTGATAGTTACGGACGTTTGAGAGGTGAAGCGTTTCGAGTTTCACGGCGCACGCGGCGGCGCGGGAGAGCACGCACTGATGTGAATTGTTTTGGCGGTGTTTACCCGTTCGGCGCGCCACCAAGCGGCGTAAGCGGGCTCCGCGGTCTTCGTAGGAACCATGGTTTTTGCACGCAAGAGCGTCCCCAATTTTTCGCCATCGCGTGGAATTGTTTTGGACGCGAAAAAAACGTCGCCCGACGACGTTGCAAACCGAAAGAATGCACTGCCGGCGCGATCGTGGTAGATCCAGCCGAACGGCTCTTTATCACCGGAGATTCGCATGGCTGCCACCGCGTGGTGCCCGCCGCGTTGTGCCGCGGCACATGTCGTGATATACGGCTTACGAACGCACGCCTGCGCGGGGACCGCACACAGTACGCTGAGCAACGCTAAGACGACGCGACGCAACGTAATGCTACTGCGACCGCGCGCGTTAGCGTGTCTGTCCCCAAGCGCGGGTCCAAGCATCGGCAAAGCAGTAGCGCATGATCGCGTCGGGTCGCGGCAGATCGCCGGCCTTGAGCAAGCGTACGTGCTCGCCCTTGACGGTCGGGGTCAGATCGATGTATTGGTTCCCGTCCGAGCCCGAGTAGACGTAGCCGACGACGTGCCGGTTCGCTTCAATGCTCGCGAGTTGCAACTCTTGACGGATGTAGGCGCCTTTGCCGATCGCATCGCCGATGGCCCGGCCGCCGCCGTCGGCGCAATGAGCACCGCGGGTCGGCTGGGGTGGATTGACCGGAAACGGCGACGGCGTGCGAACGGAAGCGGCGGCTGCAAAAGCCGCCGCCGCCAGCGCAATCGATTGTATGAAGCCCATCATTGGCGAAGCGGCATCAGCACGTACAGTTGCTGCGCTCCCTCGGCGGGCTCGACCGGACGGATTGCCGCGGGCGATAGCGGCCCGAGGAACTCCATCACCGTCTGTGCCGAGTCGATGTGGTTGAGAATCTCGACCAGATACCGCGCGTTAAACGCGATGGTCAAATCGTCGCCGGTCTGTTCGACTTCGAGCTCTTCGTAAGCGTTACCCGAGACGTCGGAACTGGCCGTGACGATGAGCGTCTGGTTCGTCACTTGGAGTTTGACCATGCTGGCGCGGTCGCCGGCAACGAGTTCGGCGCGTTTGAGGCTGGCTACGAGCGCTGCGGTGCTCACGGTGACGGAGCGATCGAACTTCGAGGGGATGACCTGTCCGTAGTTCGGATACTGACCGTCCACCAGCCGCACGACGATCGAGACGTCGCCGGCGCTGAACATCAACTGATTGCTCTGCGCGCCTAACGCGGTCACGTCCACGCGTTCCGTGGCGCCGAGGTTACGCGCGGCCTCCGAGAGTGCGCGCGAGGGCACGATGTACTTCTCCGAGCCGCTGATGCCGTTCTCCAGCGTCGTTTGGAAGCGCGCTAGGCGGTAGCCGTCGGTCGCGACCATCGTAAGCGAGTCGCCTTCAAGTTCGAGCAGGGTGCCCATCAGAACGGCGCCGCGAGCCTCTTCGCTCGAAGCGGCGAAGATCGTGGAGTTCACACCGTCGCGGAAGCGTTTGCCCGCGATGCTGAAGTTCTGACCGCGTTGAGCGCTGGGCAGCGGCGGATACTCGTCGGCGGGCAGCGCGTGGAAGTCGTAGTTGCTGCGCTCGCATTTGATGCTGGCTCGCGTCGGCGTGCCCGTGAGTTCGAGCAGTCCGGCTTGCAGGTTGCCCAGATAACTGCTGAGCAGTTTGGCCGGCACCGTGACGCTGCCGCCTTCGCTGACGTCGGCGGGGAATGCGTGCTGCAGCGTGAGTTCCAGGTCCGTGGCCCGCACCGCGATCTTGCCTTCTTCGGCGCTGAGCAAGACGTTGGACAGAATCGGCACGGTGGTATGCGCGTTGACGACTTTGCTGGCGGCTCCGACCGCACCGGCAATGTCCTTAGTGTTGCAGGTGAATTTCATTGATTATCCACTCCGAGCGCTCCCGCTCCGTGTCCCAGTCTAATAAATAAAGAATAACCGTATTAGTAGTAATGCGGTGTATTACGCGAAGAAGTGCCGATCTTCTTGTAACCACGCGGTTTTTTTACCAGGATAAGTTGTGCACCAGTCCGGGCCGGCTTTACACATCTACACCCGCTTACGCCTTGGGGCAGTTATCCACGCCCGCTCGCGTGCCCTGTGAACGGAAACCGTGTATAAGAATGTAGAGAAAAGAAAAGGCCCGGGATGCCCCGGGCCTTCCAAATCTCTCAGTGCGCCGCTAGTCGTTTTGGCAGAGCGCCACGAGCGAACGGATCTTGTTACGGTAGGCTTCGTCGCGCTGCATCTGTTCTTTGACCTTGTCGCGCGCGTACATTACCGTCGTGTGATCTTTTTTGCTGAACTCGCGCGCGATGTGCGGCAGCGAGTAATCCGTCAGTTCGGTGCAGATATACATTGCGATCTGCCGCGGTGCGGCGATACGCTGGTCGCGCCGGTGGTTGTCCATCTCTTTGACGGTCAGACCGTGCGCCTTGGCAACTTTTTCTTTGATCGTCGCGATCGTGATCCGGCGCAGCGGCGCCTGTGCTACCGCGTTCTTCAATACTTCTGCTGCGAGATCGACCGTTATCGGCGACTTTGTAAGCGAGGCGAAAGCGACGACGCGGATGAGTGCGCCTTCGAGTTCGCGGATGTTCGATGGAATGACTTTAGCGATGAACGAGGTCACCTCGTCCGGTACCGGTATCTTTTCCGACTCGGCCTTTTTACGCAGAATTGCTTCGCGCGTTTCCAGATCCGGCGGCTGAATATCGGTGAGCAGTCCCCATTCGAATCTCGAACGGAGACGGTTTTCGAGCGTTTGAATCTCTTTGGGCGGACGATCGCTGGAGATCACCAGCTGCCGTCCGGATTCGTGCAGTGCGTTGAAGGTGTGGAAGAACTCTTCTTGCGTGCCTTCCTTGCCTTCCAAGAATTGAATGTCGTCGATCAGCAGCACGTCCACTTGGCGGTACTTGTTGCGGAACTCGACGGTTTTATTGTTTTGGACCGCGATGATGAATTCGTTCGTGAACTTCTCGCTGGAGACGTACACGACGTTGGCATCGGGGTTGTCCTGAAGCGCGCGGTGTCCGATAGCGTGCATGAGATGCGTTTTACCGAGACCGACGCCGCCGTACAGGAACAGCGGATTATATGCGCGTGCGGGCGCGGCGGCGACTGCTTGGGCTGCTGCATGAGCGAACCGGTTGCTGTTGCCGATGACGAACTCCGCAAACGTGTAGCGCGAATTCAAGTTGCCCGGCCGGAAGTCGGCCATGCGTGCCGCCGGCGTGGCCGGCGTTGCGGTGACGGCTCCCTCACCGTCGCCCGCTTCGGGCACGATCGTAAATTGGATCTCCAGCTCCGAGCCGAAAATCTCGCTCAAAACCTCCACAATCTGGGTTTTGAGCCGGTTTTCAACCCAGTCCCGGGCAAAGTTGTTCTGAACCGCGAGCGTGAGTTCGCTGCCGGCGAGCGAGACCAGCCGTAAGGGCTTGATCCACATCTCGTAGATCGGCTTGGAGAACTTGCTCTCCAGCGCAGAAAGTGCGGACTGCCAAAGTTCGTTTGTGATATCCGGATTGCTAACCGCAAGCGCCATCCTTAGTCCGTCCTTAAGTTATTCTTCAAAGTCTGGAGCGCCGGACGGCATTAAGCGCAGCCGCCGGTACCCCGGGCGTGGAGGCTCGATAATTGTCTTAATCGGGCTCCTATCCTGCGGAAAATCCGAACGATCTTATCCACTTATCCACAGCCTTACGGGGCACGCTTTTGCGCGTGTTTTCGAGCATTTTGGCTCGGTTTCGAACACCACTTGACAGCGGCCGTTTGTGCTGGGAAATCGGCGTTTTTCGCGCTGTGGACAAGCCCGCCGCGGCTGCGATTCCACAAGGTTGTCCACAGGTGTGGACAGCAGGGTGCAGATCCGGCCCTTTCTTAAGGTTTTGCCTTCCCTGCGAGTAGGTCGCTTGACGCCCCCGGAGAGCTCCGCCTATACTAAGTGGCTGTGCGCCGCCGTGTTGCGGAGCCTCATCACTTTTTAGGAGACCACCACCATGAAGCGGACGTTCCAGCCGCATAACCGCCGCCGTAAGCGCGTTCACGGCTTTCTCGAACGGATGTCCACGAAGAACGGCCGCCGCGTGCTCAACGCGCGCCGCAAGAAGGGCCGCAAGCGCCTCAGCGTCTGATGCGCCGCTATGCCAGCCTGCGCCGCCCGGGCGACTTCGCCCGCGTGCGGTCCAAAGGCCGGCGGACCGCGACCTCCGATTTGACCATCTTCCGCAGCGATGCCGTCCGGGGCGACCAGAGCGCCTTGGTCGGCATATCCGTTTCTAAGGCCGTCGGAAAAGCCGTGGTTCGCAACCGCGTGCGCCGGCGCATCGGTGCTGCCATTCACGAAACGATCGCCGCCGGCACCGCCGTGCGCGCGGTCATCATCGCCCGTCCGTCCGCTGCCCTTGCGAGCTATCACTCGCTGCGCGAGCAGATCGGCCGCGTGCTGGCCTAATGCGCCGCGTTCTCTTGCTCGCTCTGCGAGTCTATAAAGCGGTCGTCTCCCCGCTTCTTCCGCCGGCGTGCCGCTTCTATCCGACCTGTTCCGAGTATGCCGCGCAAGCGATCGCGAAACACGGCCCGATCCGCGGTAGTATCCTTGCCGCGCGGCGTCTGGCAAAGTGTCATCCGCTGCATCCGGGCGGCTTCGATCCGGTTCCCTCGCCGCTGCAGCATAGCGGATTCGAAAGGTAAGCTTCTTGCACGAATTATTCGCCCAACTCGTTACGCTCGTTGGGCATATCATCGACGGCATCAACTCCGTCACGCACAACCGCGGCTGGAGCCTCGTGCTCTTCGCCCTCGGTTTGAAGCTGATCTTTTGGCCGCTCAACAGCAAACAGTTCCAGGCCATGGTCAAGATGCAGCAGCTGGGTCCGCAGATCAAAGCGCTGCAGGCGAAGTATAAGAGTAAGGAAGAGCAGCTCAAGCGCCGCAACAAAGATGCGGAAGCGCTCAAAAAGCAGCAACTCGAACTGCAGCAAGATCAGCAGCGCGAGACGATGGAGCTGTATAAAAAGAACGGCGCCAACCCGCTCGCGGGCTGTCTGCCGATGCTCGTGCCGATGCCGTTTTACTTCAGCGTTTATTGGGCCGTCATTCAGAACAAGGCCGAGTACGCGAACCAGACGTGGCTGTGGATCGGCGCGCCGTTCACGCAGCATCTTCCGACGCTGCCCGTGTGGAAAGCGCCGCTGCTCGCATCGGGTCTCGCACTTCCCGACCTCGCGCTTCTTCTGCTGTACATGATCTCGATGTATCTGATGTCGCGGTACGCGTCGATGCCGTCGACGGATCCGCAGCAAGCACAAACGCAAAAGATGATGGCGTTCATCTCACCGGCGATGCTGGGCTACATGGGCTTCCAATGGAAGTGGCCCTCCGCCATGGTACTGTACTGGTTCTCCTTCAACATGTTCACGATGGCGCAGCAGTTCTATCTGCTCAAACGCCACCATCAACCGCTGTCGGTGCTCGATAACGAGCACGCCGTTACGGATATTCCGGACGCGCCGGCGCCGGCTCTCTCGAGCAACGGTGCCACGAACACCCCCACGAAGTCTCAAAAGAAGAAAGGCGCAAAGAACTAACGATGTTCGAAGACGACGTCGAGCCTGAAGATCAGCCAAGCGACATTCGCGATCGCGATTTCAACCGCGGAACGCGCGTTCCGCGCCGAGGCGGTGGCGGTGGCGGCGGCGGCCGCGGACGCAGCGGCGGCCCCGACCAGGGGCGCGCGCCGCGCGAACGCAGCAAGCACGAGTTTCCCGACGACGCGAAACCCGCGCGCGAACTGCTCGAAGAGATTCTCACGCGCATGGGCGTTCCGCATGCGGAGATCGACTACGTTCCGCGTCCGGAAGGCGAGTATCTGGAAGTGAACGGTCCCGATCTGGCCATGCTGATCGGCCGCCACGGCAACACGCTCGAAGCGCTCAACCTGATCTTCAACAACATCATCAATGCGGGCGTGCGCAACAACCGCAAGTACTATACGATCGATGCCGAAGGCTACCGCGCCCGCCGCGCCGATCAATTGAAAGCGCTTGCGCTGAGCACGCTCGAGCGCTGCTTGCGCGACAACAAACCGCAGCGGCTGGAACCGATGCTGCCGTCGGAACGCAAGATCGTCCACCTCGCGCTCGCCGACAACCAGCACGTCCGCACCGAATCGGAAGGCGCGGAGCCCGAACGCCGCGTGGTTATCTTCCCGAAGTAACTTGTACGGCGAGGACACGATCGTAGCGATAGCGACGCCGCCGGGCGCCGGCGCGATCGCGATCGTTCGACTCTCAGGGACGCAGGCGCGGGCCATCGGCTCGCGCTTGTTTCATTCTAACGAACCGCTTGCGCCGCGGGTTGCTACGTACGGAACCGTCGTCGACGAATGCGGCGAACCGATCGACAAAGGTTTGGCGATCTTGGCGATCGCTCCGCACAGTTACACGGGCGAAGATACGCTCGAGTTTCAAGTGCACGGTTCGCCGGCGGTCGCGCGCGAGGTCGTGCGTGCATCCATCGCTTGCGGTGCTCGTGCAGCCGATGCGGGCGAGTTTACGCGACGCGCGTTCTTGAACGGCAAAATCGATCTGCACGGCGCCGCCGCCGTCGCGGATCTGATCGAAGCGCATTCCCGGTCGGCTGCGCGCGCGGCTCTCGCAAACCTCGCAGGGGGATTGACGGCCGAAGTGCGCGGTCTGCGCGAGCGCCTTGCAACGCTGCTCGAAGAACTCGCCGGCGCGATCGATTTTCCGGATGAAGTTCCCGACCCCGATCCGCAAGCGCTGCAAACCGCGCTCGATACGATCGCCGCGGAAGTGCGAACACTTTTACGTGAAGGCGAAGCCGGGCGGCTCGTGCGCGAAGGCGTACCGGTTGCGATTGTCGGACCGCCGAATGCGGGCAAATCCTCGCTGCTCAATGCGCTGCTCGGCGAAGACCGCGCGCTCGTTTCCGATATTGCCGGAACCACGCGCGATACGATCGAGGAGTCGATCGCCATCGACGGCATCGAGATGCGCCTCATCGATACGGCGGGCATCCGCGAACATGCGGATCGGCTTGAAAGCGCCGGTATCGAACGGACGAAACGCGCGCTGCAATCGGCTCGCGTCGCGCTTGTCGTCGTTGACGGCTCGCAGCCGCTCTCGGCGGAAGCGCGTGCGATTTTGCAGCAAACGGATGGACGGCCTCGCGTCGTGTTCGCAAACAAGTCCGATCTCGGGAACGCGCCGCAAAACGATCTTCCCGCTCAGACCGTCCACGGGAGTGTGTACGATCGCGAAGCACTTTCACGCGTTCGAAACGCGCTTTCGCACACGGCATTTGCAGACGGCAAACCGGATCTGGAACGCCCGCATTTGGCCGCCGCACACGAGTTCGACGCGGCGGCGCGCGCGATCGAAGCGTTGGAACGCGCTATGCACACGCTGCGCGCCGGTGACCCGGCGG
>DASSRQ010000153.1:0-2129 GCA_035701665.1 Vulcanimicrobiaceae bacterium | reverse complement strand
ACGATGTCGCGCCACGACGTGCGCGCGCTGCGCGCCGAAGCGCAGATTATCTTCCAGGACCCGTACGCGTCGCTCAACCCGCGTATGACGGTCGGCGATATCATCTCGGAACCGCTGAAGATTCACCACATCGCGACCGGCAAAGCCGCGCAGGATCGCGTGCAGGAGCTGCTGAGCCTGGTCGGCCTGCAGCCGTATCACGCAAACCGCTACCCGCACGAGTTCTCGGGCGGTCAGCGCCAGCGCATCGGTATCGCGCGCGCGCTTGCAGTGAACCCGAAGTTCATCGTGTGCGACGAGCCCGTCTCCGCGCTCGACGTTTCGATTCAAGCGCAGGTCATCAACCTGCTCGAAGATCTGCAAGAAAAACTCGGCCTGACGTATCTGTTCATCGCGCACGATCTCTCGGTCGTTCGTCACATCAGTTCGCGCATTGCGGTCATGTACGTCGGTAAGTTGATGGAACTGGCCGATCGCGACCGGTTGTACGAAAATCCGCTGCATCCGTACACGCAGTCGCTGCTCTCGGCGATTCCGATTCCGGACCCGCACGTGGAGCGCCGTCGCAAGCGCATCGTTCTTACGGGCGACATCCCCTCGCCGGTCAATCCGCCGTCGGGCTGCCGCTTTCACACGCGCTGCCCCGTGGCGTTCGACCGCTGCAAAGTGGAAGTGCCACCGTTCAAAGAGTACGAAGCGGGCCACTTCGCCGCGTGCCATTGGGTTGAAGAACACGGCGGCAAAGCTCCGGACATCGCATCGAACACGAGCCTTGCAACCGGACCGGTTGTGGTAGAGCCGGGTTCGCAAAGCGGAGAGTAAATGAAAAGAGCGCCGGTGCCGGCGCTCTTTGTTTTATATATGAAACGTTCGCACGTATTGGAGTAAAGGCAGCGGCGTCGCGCCCTAGAATTTCTTCCCAAAGGGGATTCGAAAGCGTGCACACTTTTTGGCATCGCCGCGTTTCAGCATTACTCGCGGCGGCATTCGTTGTATCTAGCGCTGCTACTGGACAGGCAAATTCGCCGCAGCCCGTCGGTTACAAAGCCTACGATGGATGGAGCGACGCGCGTGCGACAACGCTCTCGCCGGACGGAACGCACCTCGCGTATGTCTCGACCCCGGAAGATGCCGATCCCACGCTGATCGTCCGAACGCTCGCGAGCGGAGCGCAGCGCACGCAGTTGCGCGGCAGTGCGCCGGTCTTCGCAGGTGACGGGCGATTCGTGCTGTTCACGCATCTCGCGCCGCGCAAAGAGATCGACGCGGCCGTCATCGCCGAAAAGCCGGCCTCGCAGCAGCCGAAGAGTGGTTTCGGCATGCTCGATCTTCGCAGTTCGGCAGATGCCGAGATCGTCAGCGACGTCAAGAGTTACGTGTACGCGAAGCAGCACGGCACGGTCATCGCTTATCTTGCCGAGCCGAAGCCCTCGCCCTCGCCGGCCGCATCCGCGTCGCCGGCTGCGTCCGCGTCGCCAACGCCGAGCCCGAAACCGAAGCTCTCCGACAAAACGAAGCCGCCGTCGTCGCTGCTGACGATCCGCGATCTTGCCGGAACGGCGAAGGTCACCGTCTCAAATGTCAGCGACGTCGTCGAATCGGAAGACGGAAGTTTCATCGCGTACGCCACCCAAAGTTCGAGCGGCAAAGACGATGGCGTGCACGTCTACGACACGGCATCGGGCACGACGTCGGACGTTCTGACGGGCGCCGGCCGTTACCGCAATCTCGCGATCGCGCGCGACGGGTCGTCGCTTGCATTTCTAAGCGATGTCTCGACCTATGCAAACGACGTCCCGCACGATGCGCTGTATCTCGTCAACCTGCACGTAAAGCCGCTCGCTGCGTCCAAAGTTGTCGATCGCGGCAATAATAACGGCGACGTCGCGTTTTCGGAAGACGGGAAACGCGTCTTTTTCGGCGCGGCGCCGATGCCCACGCCGATGCCGGTGAACACGCCGCATCCGTTCAAGGTCGATATCTGGAGCTATCGCGATAGCGTGCTGCAGTCGCAGCAGCGCCACGACGCGGACCAGGACCGCAAGCATACGGATCTTGGCGTGTACAACCTCAAGAAGGGCAAGTTCTTCCAACTCGGCTCGGCCGCAATGCGGATCGTGCAATGGAAC
>DASSRQ010000152.1:0-4740 GCA_035701665.1 Vulcanimicrobiaceae bacterium | reverse complement strand
ATGACGGCATAGGAGGGTCCAAATGCTGAATCTTCTGTTGGCGGGTGTCCTACTCTCGGGTTCGGTATCGCAGTCGGTCTCGCACGCGCAGGGGCACGTAAGCCCCATGGGCGGCGCCGTTTTAGGCACCGCTACGTCCGTGACGCGGACGATTCCGTCAAACATTCCGCGGAACGCGATGCAGGCTGCTCAAGGCACGCAAAGCATCTATCGCTGCTCGGTTAAAGTGAACGGCCGGGAGACGCAGTTCACGGCGACCGACCCGCGCGGATGCCGGTTCGGCCTGCCGTATCTCTGGTTCTAGCTTCTAGCCTCGCGCAGCAGGCGCGCAAAAGCTTCGCGGACTTCGCCGTCCGGAATCTCCAGCGCGCCTTCGGCACACGTTAACTCCGACATCGCGAATCCGGGAATCTCCGTTTTATTCCAGACGGGAAGTATGCGGAGATCGTTCTCTCGAGCAATAACGGCTGCGGCATCCTGCAGCCGTTCGCGATCCCCGCGCACGTAGACGTGAAACATATTCGTTTGCGGCGGCGACGGCGTGACGAACGTGTCCTCGAAACCTTCGAGCAGTGCCGCGATTTCGCGGGCGCGCTCGCAATACAACGGAATGCGCGGGAGCCACCGCTGCAGTCCCTCGCGTGCCGAAACAACCATCGGGTACTGCTGGATCAAGCGTCCGCCATGGCGCCATTGCCACGCGCGCGCTTCGTCTACGAACGATTTCGGGCCGGCAAGTGCGGCGCCCGCGATCGCGTTCAGAATCTTGTAAAACGAAACGTAGACCGTGTCGAACGGCGCGGCCATCGCTTGAAGATCCATGCCGTAGTGCGGGGCACATTCAAAAAGCCGTGCGCCGTCGAGGTGGATTGCAACATTTCGTTCGCGCGCCCACGTGCAGATCGCTTCGACGTCGTTCCACGGCCGCAGCGCGCCGCCGATGTTGCGCTCCGGCAACTCCATCAGGACGGCGGCCAGCGGATCGGTTAACGACTGCAGATCTTCGAGCGTGTACAGCGAGTCCCGCTGACCGGCCGGTAACGGCTGTAAACCGTGCAGCATCTGCGCGGCGTTGTTTTCCGATACGATGAGATGACTTTGCGGATGCAGCGCGACGTTGCCCGAACCCGAGCGGTCTGCGTGAATCCGCAGCGCGATCTGCTGCGCCATCGTGCCGCTCGGCATGAAGACCGCGGCTTCTTTGCCGAGCAGTTGCGCTATCTGGGCTTCGAATGCTTCGAGCAGCTCGCCGCCGCCGTAGCGGTCGGGCTGTTCGTCCTCGCCTGCTGCCTGCGCGATTTCAAGCAGCCGCGCACGTATGGTGCGCGGCTGATGACCGAACGTTTTCGTAGGTTATACCGGCGGGGCGTGGACGTTCTGAGCGAACGCGTCGAGTTTCGCGCGATCGATCGCTTTGACGCGGCCGCGGTCGAGTTCGACCGCTCCCGCATTCTTCAAACGCAGCAGCGCGCGCGCCGCCATATCGCGGACCGTACCGGCCGCTGCGGCGATCTGCGCTTGCGAGAGATGTTCGACGCCGGGCAGTCCGCGCGTCATGCCGACCGATGCGCGCGCATAGCCGAGCAAGAACTTGGCAACGCGCTGCAGCACGTGCGCGAACGCGAGATCCGAGATCGTGTCGATCGAGCGGCGGCGGCCCTGCGATGCTGCCGTCAAGAAGCCGAGCGCGAGTTCCGCATCGTTACGGCAGGCGTGCAGAACGGCTTCGCTGGGAATCGTGACGACCGTTGCATCGGTCAGCGCTTCCGAGCGCGTCGTCGCTCCGCCTTGATCGAACGTGCCGGAGTCGTTCAGCGTATCGTGCGAAAGACGCTCGCCGAGCGTATGCGTTTTGCCGTCCGGCGAGAGCAGCGTCAAAATCACTTTGCCGTGTTTGACGACTCCCAGGTACGGCCACATCTCGCCTTCGTCGAAGATGGTTTCGCCGGCGCGGTACGTGCGCTCGCTCATCTGACCCGCGAGTTCTTTTATCGTCGTGGCTTTGGCCGTCGCGAACGGGCCGACGTGGGCTAAAAACGCCTCGCCTTCCGCGTTTTCGTCGATGCGCTCCAGGCGCACGGTCCAGCGGTTGGAGCCGAGGTTGCGCGCATCCCAGGAAAACTTGCCCGGGCGGAACTGCGTGAGCTCGTTCCGGAGCGCGCGAGGGTCTGTTTCTTCGTTGATCTCCAGCACTGCGCTCATAGCGAGCTTGTCGAATGCATCGAGAATTTGCTCCGCCTTGTTAGCGGGCTGGAGGGAGCGGGCATCCATTGTGATGGCCGCCGGACGGTTCATAGGCATCGGGGAGGGTGGTTCAGCACGGCGGCTTGAAACCCCGCCCGCTATGTCTATCTCTGATAACGACGTCGTCGTACTAGCCGGCGCTCGCACCCCATTCGGAAACTTCGGCGGCGTTCTGGCGGATTTCACCGCGACGGACCTCGCCGTGCATGCCGCCGAGGCGGCTATCGCGCGAAGCGGCGTCCCCAAGGATCGCATCGACGACGTGGTGTTCGGAAATGTCATGCAGACCAGCGCGGACGCGATCTACCTCGCCCGCCACGTGGGCCTGCGCGCCGGAATTCCCGTCGGTGTGCCCGCGCTTACGCTGAACCGGCTCTGCGGAAGCGGGCTGCAGGCAATCCTGACGGCCGCAAACTCGCTGATGCTGGGCCAGACGACGTACGCGCTGGCAGGCGGCACGGAATCGATGAGCCAGGCTCCCCACGTCGTTCGCGGCGCGCGCAAAGGCTTCGCGCTGGGTGCGACGACGAAGTTCGAAGACACGCTTTGGGAAGCGCTGACGGATTCGTACAACAACTTACCGATGGCGATTACGGCGGAGAATCTTGCCGCAAAGTACGGCGTGCCGCGCGAGGAGTGCGACGAGTTCGCGCTGCGCTCGCAAGAGAACGCGCTCGCAGCGCAGAGCAGCGGATTTTTCGGTGAAGAGATTGCGGCGATCGAGATCAAAGATCGCAAAGGCAACATAACCATCATCGACAAGGACGAAGGCCCGCGCGCCGGTCTGTCGATGGAGAAACTCGGCAAACTGCCGCCGCGCTTCCGTAAAGACGGAGTCGTGACGCCCGGCAACGCAAGCGGCATCACCGACGGCGCCGCGGCCGTGATTCTCACGACGGTAAAACAGGCGAAGGCCGACGGCTTGCAATGGATTGGACGCCTCACCGGTTCGAGCGTCGTTGGCGTCGATCCGGATATTATGGGCATTGGTCCTGCCGTGGCTATTCCGAAAGCGCTGCAGATGGCGGGCGTCAAAGCGTCCGATGTTGCGGTGATGGAGATCAACGAAGCGTTTGCGCCGCAGGTGCTGGCGTGTCTGCGCGAGATGGACGCCGATGGAAAGAATTTGAATCCGCACGGCGGAGCGATCTCGCTGGGGCATCCGCTCGGTGCGTCGGGTGCGCGCATCGCGTACACCTCACTGCACGAACTGCGCCGGAACGGCGGCGGCTTTGCCGTTGCGTCGGCGTGCATCGGCGGCGGTCAAGGTATCGCCGCGGTGTTCGCGGCGGAGTAATGCTGCGCCGCTACGCGGGGAGGTTTGTCGACCTCCTCGCCGTGCTGGCTATCGCGTTCGTCGCGTACCGGATCTTTTTTGCGCCTCGCGATCTATCCGCGCGCAACGCGCATCCCGCGCCGCGCGTAACGTACGTTCCGCTCGCCGGCGGAACGCCGTTCGCGCTGCACGACCAGCGCGGTAAACTCGTGTTCCTGGATTTTTTCGCTAGCTGGTGCGAACCGTGCCGCATCTCGCTGCCGTGGGTGGAGAGTTTTGCGCGCGCGCATCCGGACGTCGAAGTGATTCCGGTCGACGTGGGCGAGCCGGCTGCCGTCGCGCGCGACTTTGCGCAGCGCTACGGTCTGCACGGCGTCGTGCTCGACCCGCAAGCGCTATCGAGCGGCTTTTTTCAGATACAAGGTTTCCCGACGATGGTAGTGGTCGATCCGCAAGGCCGCATCCGCGCAACGTGGGAGGGATTGAACCCCGCTATCAAACTCAACATGGAGAACGCTCGCAAGACGTTGCTATAAGACTCTAAAAATACCCGTCCACTTCGCCCAACGTCTCGCCCGGCGGCAGCGCAAACGCCGGCAGATCGAAGTGCAGCACGTTGTCGAAGAGCGTCGCTTTGATTGGGCCGATGACGGTCTTGCCTTCGTAAAACTCGAGTTCGTATCGCAGCGAATCGTCGAGCACCCATGGCACCCACACGTCGAACGAGCCGCCTTTTTGAAACGTTACCGGTTGTTTTGCGTCTGAATCGACGTAGAGAAAGACGACGCCCGTTCCATAGGTATCGCCGGCAAACGGCGGGCTTTGGGCAAGAAATTCGCCGGGTGACGGCGCCCGTGCGCGCAGCGAGGTGATTTGCGTACCCGGCGGCGCGTTGTTTGCTGCGTACCGCAGCGTTAGTTGGTACCCAGCTGTAAGGTTGCGCGGGTTCGCTAACACTCCGCCTGCCGCCGTGACTAAGTGCGGGTCTCCAACCATGTAGATGTCGGAAACGCACCCCGGAAGGACGAGGCTACCATGCGTGTTCGGCGTTGGACTGGGACGCGGTGAAAAATAGCGATTTGCAAAAGAGTTGTGCCGTAATGCAATGGACATCAGCGGTTGCGATATGCCGAATGCGGACGGATCGATGGCCGAAAAAACGTCGCTAAACGTTGATGGCTTTAGAGGAAAGGCCGAAGTCACATAAACGCACGTCGAGA
>DASSRQ010000151.1:0-3015 GCA_035701665.1 Vulcanimicrobiaceae bacterium | reverse complement strand
CCGCGACGGTGCTCGCGCAAGCGATCATCCGCGAAGGCCTCCGCAACGTTACCGCCGGAAGCAATCCGCTTCTGATCAAGCGCGGCATCGAGAAGGCCGTTGAAGTTGCGGTCGACGAGATGGGTTCGTTCAAGCAAGTCGTCGACACGAAAGAGAAGATCGCTCAAGTCGCGTCGATCTCGGCGAACGACAAAGAGATCGGCGAGCTCATCGCGACCGCGATGGAGAAGGTCGGCAAAGACGGCGTCATCACGGTCGAAGAGTCCAAGTCGATGAAGACGGAAGTCGAAACCAAAGAAGGCATGCAGTTCGACAAGGGCTACATCTCGCCGTACATGGTCACGGATTCCGAGCGTATGGAAGCCGTTCTGGGCGATCCGTACATCCTCGTAACCGAGCGCAAGATCTCGGCAATCGCCGACATTCTGCCGCTGCTCGAGAAGATCGTTCAGGTTCAGAAGCCGCTGCTCATCATCGCGGAAGACGTCGAAGGCGAAGCCCTCGCAACGCTCGTGGTGAACAAGCTGCGCGGCACGTTCACGACGGTTGCGGTCAAGGCGCCGGGCTTCGGCGACCGCCGCAAAGAGATGCTCAAAGACATCGCCGCTCTGACGGGCGCGACGGTCGTGAGCGAAGAGCTCGGCCTCAAACTCGACAAACTCACGCCGGATATGCTCGGCCGTTCGAAGACCGTCAAGGTCACGAAGGAAGAGACGACTATCGTTGACGGCGCGGGCGACACGGCACAAATCAAAGGCCGCGTCGAAACGATCAAAAAGCAGATCGAAGAGACCGACTCCGACTTCGATCGCGAAAAGCTGCAAGAGCGTTTGGCGAAACTCTCGGGCGGCGTTGCGGTCATCAACGTCGGTGCCGCGACCGAAACCGAACTCAAAGAGAAGAAGCACCGCATCGAAGACGCGCTCAGCGCAACGCGCGCAGCCGTTCAAGAGGGCATGATCCCCGGCGGCGGCAGCTCGCTCGTACACGCGATCAAGGCGATCGCCAAGTACGAACCGCCCAAGACCAACGGTCACTCGACCACGTGGGCGGACGAGAAGATCGGTATCGACATCATCCGCAAATCGCTCGAAGAGCCGCTTCGTCAGATCGCGTTCAACGCGGGCTTCGAAGGTTCGGTTGAAGTGAACAAAGTCAAGAACGAAACCGCGCCCAAGGGCTTCGATGCCATGAGCGGCGAGATCGTCGACATGTTCCAGGCCGGCATCGTCGAGCCGTTCAAAGTGACGCGCTCGGCCCTGCAAAATGCGGCGTCGATCGGTGCGATGATCCTCACGACCGAAACGCTGATCGCCGACAAGCCCGAGCCGAAGAAAGAGCCGGCGATGCCCGGCGGCGGCATGGGCGGCTACGATATGATGTAGCATCGGGTTTCCCGAGCGAATCGAAGAGGGCGCCGTGTTTTGCACGGCGCCTTTTTCATAGGTGAAACTTCCGGGTGCCGGGCGAATATACGCCCGCATGAGTTCGGTACGCCGGACCGCGCTAATCGCCGCGGCCGTAGTTTTCGCGATCCACCTCGTAGCCAACCCGCATTACGGGTTCTTCCGCGACGAGTTGTACTTCATCATCTGCGGCATGCATCCGCAGCTGGGCTACGTCGATCAGCCGCCGGTCGTTCCGCTATTGGCGGCGTTTACGCAGCTCTTCGGACATTCGCTGGTGCTGCTGCGCGCCGTGCCGGCGCTCTTTGCTGCAGGCGGCGCGTATGTCACCGTCATGCTCGCGGCCGAACTCGGCGGCGGGCCGTTTGCCCAAGTCTTTGCAGCGATTGCGTTTCTGTCTGCGCCCGTGCTGCTGAGTTTCGGCATGAAAGTCTCGACGGATGAAGTTGGACTTTGGACGTGGCCGCTAATGGTTTTGCTGGCTGTCCGCCTGATAAAGGGCGCGGATCCGCGCACGTGGCTCGTCCTCGGCGCCGTCGCCGGTCTCTCATTCGAGAGCAAGTACAGCGTGCTGTTCTTCCTTGCGGCGCTCGTCGGCGGATTGCTGCTCGTACCGCAACGCTCGATCGTTTTGAACCGGTGGTTCGCTGCCGCGTGCGGTATCGCGCTGCTGATAGCACTGCCCAACTTCATCTGGCAGGCGCAGAACGGGTTTCCCATGATCGAACTGCTGCGAGCGGGGCAAAACGGCAAGAACGAAATCGCGGGACCGGGACTGTTTCTGCTGCAAGAGCTGCTGATTACCGGCGGCGTTTTATCGCTCGTATGGATCGCGGGATTGGCGTGGCTGTGTGCAAACGCGCGCTTCCGCTTTCTTGCGTTCACCTACGTGCTGCTGATAGCGATGATGATCGTGCTGCACGGCAAACACTATTATCCCGCGAACATTTATCCGGCACTCTTTGCCGCCGGCGCCGTTGCCGTCGAAGGATGGACTTCGCACGTACGCGTGCTGCGTCCGATTGCCGTCGCGGTTCCGGTGCTTTTCGCTATTCCGCTGGTGCCGCTCGCGTTACCGGTGTTATCGGAAACGCAGTTCGTCGCATGGGTGAAAGCGTTTCATCTTCCCGTCGGCGCCGGCGAGACCGAACCCGGACGCGATAGCGGTTCGCTCCCCGGCGATTGGGCAGACATGCACGGTTGGGAGAATTTTGCGGCAACGGTGCAGCGTGTATATGCAGCCTTACCGGCCGATCAACGCGCAAAAGCCGTCGCCAAAACATCGAACTACGGCGAAGCCGCGGCCATCGCGTTCTTCGCACCTGGCGTGCCCGTCATCAGCGGACACAACCAGTACTATCTTTGGGGAACGCGCGGATACGACGGCGACGTCCTCATCGACGTGCACGGCGATTGCGGCGCGTCGCTGCATCTGTTTCGTGCCACACGTTTGGCGGCGACCATTCGGGACCGTTGGGCAATTCATTATGAAAACAACGTTCCGGTGATGGTATGCACCGGAATCAAACAGCCGCTGCAAGCGCTCTGGCCGGGTGTTAAGGACTACGAATAGCGGCAGGCAACCGCCCGGACGGTACCTAATCGCGTC
>DASSRQ010000150.1:0-7931 GCA_035701665.1 Vulcanimicrobiaceae bacterium | reverse complement strand
AAGCGACTCGATCACGACGCCGATAACTTGACGCACTTTGCCGTTCTGGCGCATGAGATCGGCCGATTCGATCGATCCGATGTAACGGTCGGCCTGAAAGACCGGAATCTTCGGCGACACGTCAGCTCGCTTGTGCCGGTGCGTTCAGGATCGCAGGACCGCCCGACGGTGCTACCGTCAGCGGATCCTCGACCGCGAGCACGCGGCGGACTTCACGCAGCTGCGTCGAGATCTTCGCATCGATCGTTCCCGCTTCGGTGTCGATGACGATCCCGCCGCGATCCACGCGCTGATCCTCGATAAGACGAAGGTTGTCGATATCGTTCATCGACATCAGCCGGTCGCGATGGTCGCGCATCAGTTCGATATCGGAGGGATTCACGCGAACGGTCACCGTCTCGCGGCCGACCAAACGCGCGATAGCCGAACGCGTCATCTCGAGCACGGTGTCCGGCTGCACGGCGATGTGTGCGTTCAAGATACGCTCGGAGATCGAAACGGCAAGCCGCACGATCTCGGGTTCGGCGCTTTCGATAATTTTGTGCCGCTCCGCGCGCGCCATCTCGACCAGACCGCGCATCGTCTCGAGCATCTCGTCCATCTCGGCCTGCGCGGCCGCGCGTCCGTCGCTCACGCCTTGCTCGTGTCCGAGCCGGCGGGCTTCTTCCGCAATCTCGTTTGCGCGCTTCTCCGATTCGTCCACGAGTGCTAGCGCGCGTTCCTTGGCATCTTCGATCAAGCGCTGCGCATCGGCCGACGCATCGTCGACGATCTTCGCAGCTTCCGCGCGCGCTGCGTCGAGATCCGGTGCCGCTTCCCGCGGAAGCGCATCGAACTGCGGCATCGGCTCGTCTTCGAAGTCGTCGAACCGATCGAACGACGGAACGGGCGCCGCGGGACGCGGCGGCACGACATTACGCGCCTTCATCTGATAGGCGCTACCGGTTACGCTCGCGCCCTTAACAACACGTCCCATCAGGAGGCAGTGAGTCCCGGAAGGGTCTCTCCGCAGAAGCGCCTGACAGTTCCCGCGCAAGCACGGATGCCGGCGGCGCGGGAAATGCAGTTCGCAGCGCTCGTTTTTTCCAGGATGGAAAAAACAAGCAGCGGTTCGGCGGAGAGACCCTTCCGGGACTCACTGCCGGACGAATTAGACAAGCTTCTCATCTTTCGCGCCGCGAGCGATGATGATCTGTCCGTTCTCTTCGAGCGTGCGGATGACGTCGACGATCGCCTGCTGCGCCTTGCCGACTTCGCGCATGCGCGTCGGACCGAGCAAGTCGATCTCTTCGCGCAGCGTTCCGCCGGCGCGCGACGACATGTTCTTGAACACGCGTGCGAGCAGGTCGTCGTTGGCCGTCTTGAGCGCGAGCGCGAGATCCTTGCCGTCCACTTCCTTGAGGATGCGCTGGATCGAACGATCGTCCAGATTGACGATGTCTTCGAAAACGAAGAGCAGATTTTTGACTTCGGTTGCGAGTTCCGGGTCGCGTTTGGAGAGACCGTCGAGAATGTTCTTCTCGGTTTCGCGGTCCACGAAGCCCATGACGTTCGCGAGCGACTGCACGCCGCCGGCTTTCGCAAAATCCGCGCCGGTGACGAGCAAACGGCGTCCGAGCAGTTCGTCCAATTGTTCCAATACTTCCGGAGCGGTCTTCTGCAGGATCGCAATACGCATCGCGACTTCCGCCTGCAGTTCGGGCGGCAGCGCCGAAAGCACCGCGCCGGCTTGATCCGCAGCCATGTAAACGAGAATGAGCGCGATCGTCTGCGGATGCTCGTCCTGAATGAACTGCAGCAGCTGCGCCGGTTCGGTTTTTTTGATCAGTTCGAGCGGATTGCCGTGTTTGAGCGCCGCGAACAGACGGTTGGTCATGTCGTCGGCTTGGCCCGCGCCGAACGAACGTTCCAGAATCTCCTTCGCGTACTCGATGCCGCCCTCGTTGATGTATTTGAGAGCGATTGCGCGCTGATACGCTTCGGTGATAACCGTGTCGCGCTTCTCCAGCGGAACGGTTTGGATCTTGGCGATCTCCAGAACGATGCGTTCGACTTCGTCCTGACGCAAGAACTTGAAGATCGTCGCCGAGAGTTCGAGACCCAGCGTGATGATCAGGATAGCGGCCTTCTCCGGGCCGCTGACGTCTACGCTCGGAAACTCGTCGAGATGGGCAAACGTATCCGGCAGATCCTGCGGAACGTCACTGAGATTTACGATCGGGGATTCCATCACTCAGCTAACCACAGTTTGACGAGTTTTGCGATGCTGTCGGGATTCTCTTGAGCCACGGTCGTCACGTATTCGATCATCTGCTCGCGAGTAAGATCCGCGGCCGAACGGATCGGCGCGGCGATACCGGGTGCGCCGTCGAGCATCGGATGCTCTTCGAACGGCGGCAGCTCTTCGGCGAGCGTCGAGTCGAAAGACGGCAGTTCCATCGCCGGACGGAACGAACGGCGGCGTACGCGGCTGAGCAGCAATCCCGCGCCTACGACGGCGCCGCCGCCGAGTACGGCGAGGAAGAGCCACAACGGAATCCCGCCGATGGCGCCGCCCGCGGGTCCGGCAACAACGGTGCCGGCCGGCGGTGCGACCACCGTCGGATTAAACGGAATGGATTCGACCGAGACTTGATCGCCGCCGGTCAAATTCAAGCCCGCCGCAGCAACGACGAGGTTCTGCACCTGCTGGCGCATCGCGGGTGTAATTTGGTACGGATTGCCTTTAGCGTTCGGATCGGCGGCGGCGTTGAGCACGACGGCGACGCTGGTCGAAAGCACCTTGCCGGGCGCATCGATATGTTTCGCGTTCGTCTCCGAAACGTCGTAGTTCGTCGTCGTGTCGGACTTGGTGTCTTTGTACGCGCCGTTCTGCTGCTGCTGGCCTTGATAGCTGCCGATGTTGCTCGACGTTCCCGGAACGCCGATAGCCGCGCGCGGCGAGCTGCCGTTGAGCGACTCGCGTTTGGTCTGCTGCGAGAGCACGGTGCCCGAAGGCGCGTACGTCTTCGTCTCGGTCGTGCCTTCGTCGAAGTTCATCCGCGTCGAAACGCGGGCAACGGCGTGACGCGGCCCAAGCGTTTGATCGAGCATCGTTTGGATGCTGGTCTGCACGCTGGCTTCGTAGCGCTGTTTGGCGGAGAGTTGATCGGCCGTGAGATTCGCGGGGTCGGGCGCATTCGGATCGGCGACGCCGCGCGGCGGAACCAGCACTTGTCCGTCCTGATTCACGATCGTAACGTCCGAGGGTTTCAGACCTTCGACCGCGCGCGAGACCAGCATGGTGATGCCTTGGACTTGATCCGCGGAAAGCTGCATGCCCGGCTTCGTCGCGATAGCAACCGACGCGGTGGCCGGCGTGCTCGTGCTCGCGTAGAGCGTCTTATCCGGCTCGGCAATATGTACGCGCGCCGATTCGACCGGGTCCAACGCGGAGATCGTGCGCTCGAGTTCGCCTTCGATCGCGCGGCCCTTATCGAGATTCTGCTCGAACTCGGTCATGCCGAAGTTCGGACGATCGAAGAGCTCGTAGCCGGTCGAGCTTCCTTTGAGAACGTTCGCGCCCGCGATAGCGACGCGTTCGTCGGCGAGGCTCGACGACGGAACGTAAACGGTCTTTCCGTCCGCGGAGAGTTGGTACGGAACTTTGTCGTCTTTCAGATGCTGCGTTACGGCAGCCGCATCGGTGCTCGTCAGATTAGCGAAGAGCGGCTGATATGAGGGACGATCGAAAGCAAAAAACAGCACCAGCGCGATAAGCGCAAATGCTGCGAGACCGCCGGCTCCGATAACGAGCATACGATTGGGACCATCCCAAAGTGCTCGAATCCGGCCGGCGAGATCGTTCCACATCACCGTGATGCGATCCAAAAGTCACCAAACCCACGAAAATGGCCGACCGTGGCCTATTCGCCGCCATCCGTGAACGGCGAAGTGTTCAATACACAGTATCGGACGATTAGGGTCATCCTTTACAAGCGGCCCAACCTCTAGTCCGGAAGTTTACACGGCTAGTTGCGAGCGCTCGGGCCCGACGGACACGCAGTCGAGCGGAACGCCGAGAATCCCCTCGATGCGGCGGACGTACGCGAGTGCATTAGACGGTAGGTCGCTGATGGCGCGAACGCCGCGCAGGTCTTCCCTCCAGCCGTCCATCCATTCGATCTCGGTTTCGAGATCCGGTGCGCCCGCTTGCCCGAACCCAACCGGTTTACCCTTCAGCTTGTAACCGGTGACGATACCGATGCGATCGAAGCCGCTGAGCACGTCGAGTTTCGTGATGACCGCAGCGGTCAAACCGTTCAGGCGTGCTGCGTACTTTGCCGCAACAGCATCGAACCAGCCGCAGCGCCGCGGCCGCCCCGTCACGACACCGAACTCGCCGCCGGCCGACTGCAGCCGCTTGCCGGTCTCGTCGTGCAGTTCCGAAGGAAACGGACCGCCGCCGACGCGCGTGCAGTACGCTTTGACCACGCCGACGATCCGGCCGACCGCGCTCGGGCCCATACCCAGACCGATGCATGCGCCGCCGGAGATCGTGTGCGAACTCGTGACGTACGGATAGGTTCCGTAGCCGACGTCGAGCAGCGAACCTTGCGCCCCCTCGACGAGCACCTTGCGGCCGCTCTCCAAGGCACCGTGCAGGTAGTCGACGCCGTCCACGATGTGCGGACGCACGCGCTGCGCGCGTTCGAGCGTCGGCTCGATGAGATCGCTGTTTCCTCTAAAGGTGAGTTTGTCGGCTACAAGCGCGTCGTCGAGCAGATCGGCGAACTGAATGCCGCTGCGCGACGCCTTGTCGACATACGCCGGCCCAATACCACGGCCCGTCGTGCCGATCGACCGGTCGCCGCGTGCGGCTTCCGCCGTTTTGTCGGCCTCGGCGTGATACGGGAAGACGACGTGCGCGCGATCCGAGATACGGATGCGCGAGACGTCGATACCGCGTTTCGCAAGCGCGTCCAATTCGCCGAGCAAGCCGTCCAAACTGACGACGGTGCCCCCGCCGATGAACAGTTCGCAGTTCTGCATCACACCCGAGGGCACGATGCGCAGTGCGAGTTTTTCGTTGCCGACTTCGATGGAGTGGCCGGCGTTGTCGCCGCCGCCGAAGCGCGCCACCACGTCGTAGCGTCCGGCATACCAATCGACGATGCGGCCTTTGCCCTCATCGCCCCATTGAATGCCTACAATAATATCCGCTTTATTCATTTACAAATTCGAGATCCGAAACTTGCCCCATCGGGATCTCGTTGACGCCGTCGAACGCGGTAAGCACGTACTCGCTGAACAACGCATTCGGCCAGCCGAAATCCGGACGCGTAAACCGTTTCGGATCGTTCGGGTCGAACGATTCGTGCAGCAAGTGATCGCCCGGATCGCTTGCCAGCAGTTGATTCAGCACGTCTTGCTTCTCGGTTTGGCTGTCCGCCGTCAAGCCCTGCATGATCAGCGCGAGCGGCCACACCCAGTGGTCGGGCGTGTGGTAGCTGCCGATGCCGCGCGCGACGTTGCCGGTGTAAAACGACGGATTGTCCTGCGAGAGCAGAAACGCGCGCGTATTCAAGTAATACCGGTCGTTCGGCGCCGTGTAGCCGATGTAGGGGGCGGAGAGCAAACTCGGAACGTTCGCGTCGTCGGTGAGAATAGCGTGGCCCAGCCCGTCGACTTCGTACGCATACATGTAGCCGTATTTCGAAACCGGAACCATGCCGTACCGCTGAATGCCCGCCTGCACTTCATCGCGCAGCGATTTGGCTTCGTGCGCTTTGATCAGGTTGTGATAGACCTGGCGTTCGATCGTCGCCATGTCGTCGAGCGCGACGACGGCAAACATCTCCGAGGGAATCAGAAAGTTGTAGTAGCACGCGTCGTCCGAGGGACGGAACCCCGTCCAGATCATGCCGGTGTAGCCGGTCGGGCGGCCCTTGCCGTCGAGCAGCTCCTTGTGCGTGTACCGCGAGTTGCGCGGATGATCTTGCTCGCGTTCCATCGTCGTCAGAATCGTGTCGAACGCTTTTTGCAGGTCCGGCGTGAAGACCGACGCGTCGCCCGTGACGTGCCAATAGCTCCATGCCAGCGTCACCGGATAGGCGAGCGAATCGAGTTCGAACTTCTGCTCCCATACGCGGTAATCGAGCGTAAACGCATTGGCATACGGATCGATCTGCAGGTATTTCGCCTGCCGCGCGATGATGCCGCGCAGCAGTTGGCGGATGTTCGGATCTTCCTTCGCGTAATACAGATACGGGCGTACTTGAGCGCTCGAGTCGCGCAGCCACTCTGCCGGAATGTCGCCGGTTTTGATGTACGCCGTACCGTCGGGCTCGACTTCGGCAAGTTTCGTCGTATCGAGCAGCGCCGCGCGGAACATCGTTTGCAGATGCGCGTTCGGCGTTTGATACTGCGCGGCGGCCTGCGCGATGGACGGCAGTTCCAGCGCGCGCGCCGGAAGGCTGAACGAAAGCGTTGCCGCGGCAAGCAATGCTAAGACGCGAGATTTCATGGCTGCGGCCAGCTCCCGTGGGCGTAGAGTTCGGGTAGTTCCCGGTATTGTCCGTAATAATCCAGGCCGTACCCGACGACGAAAACGTCGGGAATCTCAAAGCCGCGGAACGTTATCTCCACGTCCGCGATGCGCCGGTTGGGACGGTCGAGCAGCACGCACACGGCCAGCGACGCCGGGTCGCGCGCGCGCAGCGTGTTGGTGATGTATTGCAGCGTCAAGCCCGTATCGATCGTATCCTCGACGATGACGACGTGACGCCCTTCGATCGGAGTCGTGCAGTCTTTAACGAAACGGATGCCGTCTTCGCGCCCGAACGGGCTGAGCGCGATGAAATCGAACTCACACGAAACTTGGATGGCACGCGTCAGATCCGCCGCGAAGATCGCCGAGGCATTGAGCACGCTGACGATGAGCGGATTCTTATCCGCGTAGCGCGCGTCGATCTCCGCGCCAATCTCTTTGACGCGTGCCGCGATGGTTTCGCGGTCGAAGAGCCGCTGGGCGATCAACGGCCGCTCACGAAGCGCGAGCCAGCCGGTTTGAAAAAACGCGCTCGATGTCGCGTTTCGTCAGCAGTTTGATCGAAACGTCGCCGTAGGTTTCGCGAAGCAGACGCACTTTGCGATTCTTGCGCGACATAAGTCGCGGGTTCTGCACGGTGAGTTCGATAAACATGTCGTATTCCGGAAGATAAAAGTCGGGGGTGAACCATTCGTCGACGACACCCTGCGCGCTCCATCCAATAGGAAACGGACACGGCTCGTAAAGCCACCGGACTCGATAAAAACTAAGGAGTCTGGCGAACTCTGCTTCGCTCTCATGTGCGAACCGCGGACTTACTTCCACGGACCTACTTCTACGACGCAGCCGCCGCGGATTCCGCCCCTGCCGGCACGACGATACGAAAGCGCGCACCGCCCAGATGAGACGCGCTGCACTCGACCGTTCCGCCTGCGCGCTCCACGATATTCTTTACAATGGCCAAACCGATGCCGGTGCCGGGATGCTCCGGCGTCCCCGAGCCGCGCGAACGAAATCCGAAGACCGTCTCGCGATCCGCTTCGGCAATCCCGGGCCCGTCATCGTCGACGGAAAAGGCAACGTCGCCGTCGAGCGCGCGAGCGCGCACGCTCACGACGCCGCCGTCTCGTCCATATTTGAGCGCATTCTGCAAGATGTTGACCAGCGTTTGCAGCAGCGCGTCGGGCTCCATCGCTACACGCAGGCCGCCCGGAGCATCGCGCAGCACGGTGGCGCCGCGTTCGGCCGCCAGCGGCGCGACGGCATCGCACGCGGCTTCGAGTTGTTCGCTTGCGCTGCAGCTCGCGCCGGCGCCCGCCGACAGATCGAGCAGCGAGAACTCGAACATGCCTTCGAGCAAGCGTCCCATCCGCATCGCCTCCCGGCGCGCCACTTCCAGAAA
>DASSRQ010000149.1:0-2864 GCA_035701665.1 Vulcanimicrobiaceae bacterium | reverse complement strand
CGGTGGAGCTGACGGTCAGCGTTTTATCGAGCGTACTGCCCGTGCCGTCGTCGATAATGATGTTGCGCTGCGGATCGAGCAGTGCGATGTAGAGCGTCGTGCTGTTGCTCGAACCATAGGCCATTGTTGCAGGCTGCAGCGAGAGCTGCGCGCCGCTGACGATCGGAGCGATCGTCGTGAAGCTCGGATAGACCGAAGCGCCGCTGTCGATCTTTTCCGTTACGACCGTCGACTGTGAGAGCAGCGTCCCCGCGGGCGTCGTACCGTTGGCCGGCGCGGTATCCCAGAGCGAGAGCTGCATATCGATCCAGCCCGGAGCGAGGTTGGCGATCGTCCATCCGCACTGCCGCTGATTGCCCGATGTTACACAGTTCGCGTTGCCGGGCGAGACGTCGAGCGTCTTGATGGTGCCGCTGCTAATCGTTTGACCGTGCGTTGCGATTTGCATCGACAGGCCGCGCGTCGAGTACGAGATGTAGTTCCGCCCGCGCGCTATTGCTTTCGCAGTGCTCGGTGCTCCGAGCGTGAGGCTAATGTGGATCGAGCCCGTACTTTGCACGCTGCTGCGGCTGCCCGGAAGCAAACCGCCGCCGCCCCCGCTGCATCCGGCTATCGCGCTTGCAAGAAGTATGGCAAAAAGGCGACGCGCCATAAGAAAAACGACCCACCCTTTCAAAGGAGGAGCAACCGTATAAGGCAATCGGCGCTATTAGAAGATAGCTTTAGCCCGCGCGGCAGATTTACGGTCTTGGCTCGCTTGTCCTATGAGGCGGCCTAGCTTCTTGACTTAAGCTTCCATCGGCCGCCTATCGCAGCGCGAACGGTAAAGCACGAACGGCTGCGGCGCGCAGCCGGGCATCGTAGGCATTTCAAAGTTCACGCTCGTGTCGCGAACCATACCGATCTTCTGCATCACGCGCTGCGACGGATGATTGTGCGTAACGGCCATCGCGATCACTTCGGGCCACTCGAGGTTCGTGAATGCGTAGTCGAGCAGCGCGCTTGCCGCCTCAGGCGCATAGCCGTGGCCCCAGGTAAACTCGGGCAAAATCCAGCCCACTTCGCGCCGCGGTTCGAACGGCACATCGTAGCGGATGTCGTCGAGCACCATCATGCCGGCGTAACGGTCGTCGCCTTTGATCTGCATGACGAAACGGCCGTAGCGATTCGCTTCGAGTCGCTCGCGCATCGTTTGCGCCACCTCGACGGCGCGTCCGCGATCCATCGGCCGCGCATAGTAGCGCATGACGTGCGGATCGCTCATCATATCGGCGAACGGTTCGACGTCGGCGTCGGACCAGGTTCGCAAAATCAGCCGCTGTGTTTCCAGTATGGTTTCCATCGAGTCCATCTTAAAGCGGGAGCGTCTAGCATGCGTCTAAGGGCTGCCTTGGCCTGCCGCGCAGCGCCGCAACGAAGGCCCAAAAGCCCCCGGGTCCATCGTACCTAGCAATATGGTGCTACGATGAGACGGTACCGTGGAACTTTACGAGCGCCTCGTCCGATCCACAAGCGATGCTGTCATCGCGGCGGATTCGACCGGGCGTATCGTGCTGTGCAACGATGCCGCCGAAGCAATGTTCGGCTATCCGTGCGGCTTTCTTACGGGCAAACGGGCGTCGACGCTGATACCGGACGCATTGACCCCGGTATACGAAGAGAACTTTGCGGCCGCAATTCAAGCCGGCAAGACCAGAGAAGAACACATCTCCTTGGTCGGTAAACATGCCGACGGGCACGAATTCCCTGTGGAAGTTGCAGTCTCAATCGATAAAGACGGCGATGACGTGCGCGCGTTCGGCATCGTGCGCAAGGTCGACGAGCGGTTCGAAAAACTCGCACTGCTCGGCGAAAACGAACGCCGCCTGCGCAACGCGGAAAACCTGGCATCCGTCGGCAGCTTCGAATGGGATGTCGCAACCGGCACCCTCACGTGGAGCGACGAACTCTATCGCATGTTCGGCTGCGATCCGGTCGACTGCCCGAGCACGTTCGAGGCATTTTTAGCGCGTATCCATCCGGAACAGCGCGAGTCGGTTGCACGCAAAGTGCGCTTGGCCGTAGAGTCCGGCACGGGCTGGACGATGGACGAACACATCGTGCGCCTGGACACCGGCGAGGTGCGCACGCTGCTCTCAAAGGTACGCGCTATGCGCGACGCCGACGGCAACATCACGCGCCTGTGCGGCACGTGCCAAGATGTAACGGAACAGCGAAGAGCGGAATACGCGCTCGCCGCCAGCGAGTCTCGCTTTCGGCGCAGTTTCGACTATGCAGCCGTCGGTATGATGATGGTCGAGCTCACCAACGGCGACGGCGTGATTTTGCGCATGAACAACGCGCTCGCGCAGTTGCTCGGCATCGCGGAGACCAGTTACACCGGCATGACCTTGGCGGAGCTCGTCGTCTCGGACGATTGGCCGCTCCTCCATACCATTCTCGATCGCGTCGTACACGACGGCTCGTCGGGGCAGGTCGAAGTGCGGCTTTGCGGAGCCGGCGGCAAGCGCCCAATGGTGTACGCATCGGCGGCGCGCATCGGCGATGCCGAGTCCCCGCGAAGCGTTTTGGTACACATTCAGGACATTACCGAACGCAAAGCGGCCGAAGAGCAGCTGCGTCACCGCGCACTGCACGATCCGCTGACGGGCCTGCCGAACCGCACGCTGCTGCTGGACCGCCTCGACTTGGCGCTGGCACGCGCGGAACGCGCAGAAGCGTCGGTCGCGGTGCTGTTCTTGGACGTCGACAACTTCAAACTCATCAACGACACCATCGGCCACGCTGCCGGCGACCACATGCTGCGCGCTATCGCCAAACGCATCGTGGATGCGGGGCGCATCGGCGACACCGCGGCGCGGGTC
>DASSRQ010000148.1:0-7862 GCA_035701665.1 Vulcanimicrobiaceae bacterium | reverse complement strand
TTATCATCGCTCCCTACTTGCGCGCACCGATCGTCAACGGACTCGTCAGCGTGGGCACCGGTAACGTTCCGGTTGCAGTCGACGGTGAAGGACGATTTGACGGCGGCGGGGCGAGAAGAGGGCGTATTGCGATTTTTGGATCCGGCAAGGTGGGACGCGGATCGTCGCTGACCCTTTCTTACGAGTCGCAAAACCGGCTGGGCCAATCGTCGTCGTACGGCCCATACGTTGCGGACCCGAACGAGCGTCCGTATCAAACGTACGGCGATTCGTCCACGGTCACGAGCGATTTTCACTCGAACGACCGTCTGTACGCGCGCATCGACAACGGACGCAACAACGCGATGTGGGGTGAGTTCACGACCTCGGTCGGCGATCCCGAAGGCGTCGCGCATTACCAGCAGTTGCAAAGCGGCTTCAAAGGCGAGCTGGGCGTCGGCGGCACGGGTCAAGGGCGCGCGATGGCATTTACCGCTCGCAATCAAACCGCGTTCGTCTCGTTTACGACACCGGTTTCGGGCCTTGCCGCGTTGATGCAGCCGTTGCATCCCGATATCGTGGTCGGCTCGGATATTCTCAGTTTGGTGGCCATCGACCGTAAGACGGGCGCGGTCGTTTCGCAGACGCAGCTCGCGCGGAATCTCGATTACACGATCGATTATGCTACCGGCATCGTGCGTTTTCTCATCGTGCCGCTGCCCTTCGACATGCATTTCAATCCGCAAGTGCTGAACGTGCAGTATCAGTATCAGGGACCGGGCATCGCGTCCGAAACGACGGGCGGCGATCTGCGGTACTCGCTCACGCGCAGCCGCAATCTCACGTTCGATTTCGGCTATCTCAACGACAGCACGGGCTCTTCGAATTACGCGCTCGCAACGGAGTCGCTCTCGGGCCGTTCGCCCACCGGCGATTGGCGCTTCTCCCACGGCAGCAGCAGCGGCGTCGTTCCGAACAACGGTGCGGCGATCGTTCAAGGCGGTACCGGAAGCGCAACGGCGTTCCAAGTCAACGAGCACGTCAACGGATCGCAGATCGCGTTTGATTACACGAACGTGGGGCCGGGTTTTGCGAATCCGTTCGGCGGCTTCACCGTCAACGGCCTGGAACAGATGACCGCGACGTTTGCGCACCAGTCGCGCAACCGCAGTTCGTTCACGGTAACGGCCGGGCAGCAGCGCAACACCGGTGCCGGAATGGCGAATTTGCAGCAGACGTTTACGGCGATGTGGCAGGCGGCTGTAAGCAAAGCGCTCTCATTCTCGCTCGGATTGCAGGCCGAACATCAAGTGCAGGGTCCGGGAGCCGTGCAACCCGCACAAGCACCGGTGCAGACGGTAACCGGCTCGACGGCACAGATGCAGGCGGGCGTGCAGTGGCGGCCGGCTTCGCGTCTCGACGTGCAACTGCAGCATCAAGCCTCGCTCGGCGGCAACTCGCAAGTCGCACCGTCGCAGACGACGGCCGAGGTGGACTACGACTTTCCGAAGCAAGGCAAAGTGTTTTTGCGCGAACTGCTCGGCGGCGCGGTTTCGAGCTTCGCCAATACCACCTCACAATACACCGCACCGGCGATCGGTTCGCACTCGACGCAGATCGGCGTGGAGCGCACGATCGGTCCCGACACCGCGATCGATACGTCGTACATGATCGCCGACAACGGCGATGCCACCAACATCTATACGACGCTCGGCGTGCAAGAGTCGTTCAAGTTCGGCAGGCGGCTATCGGGTAACGCATCGCTGCAAAGCGCGCAGTCGACCGGCACGAGCCCGAGCGGCTTTACCGTGTTCGGCACCGGCTTCACGTACACGGATACGAAAGATTTCCGTGCATCGCTGGGGTATCAAACGCGCGGCGGCTTTGGCGGCGGCAGCACGTTCAACGGCGGTGCGACCGGACATATCGGTTCGAACATCGCGCTGCTCGGCACGTTCAACGAAACGTTCGGTAACGGTTTAGGTGCGATCGACGATCGGCTTTCGATCGCCTACCGTCCGTCGGAGAACGATCGCTTTATATCGCTGCTCGGTTTAGACCGGCAGTCCGGCGGCTTCTCGGGCAACGATGGAACCGCCGACATCTTGTCGTTCGAAGAAGTGTATCGTCCGACCGAGAGCACAGAGATTGCCGGGCGCTTCGGTTACAAACTGAACGGCGACGGTTACTATCTCGCGCACAGCTCGGTCGCCGGATTGCGCTTCACGCAGAATCTCGGACGCCGCTTCGACTTCGCCGCAGAGGCGCGCGGAATGTCTGCGGGAAATATCGCGGCAGCGCGCGCTACGGATTTTGCAACCGAGCTTGGATACAAGGCGCCGGGCGGCATGCGTTTAGCGGGCGGATACAACTTCTCGGGCAGCGTCGATCCGACGCTGACCGGACATCCCGTACGTAAGGGCTTCTACATTACGGTGACGACGCTGCTCGATCGGATCTTCGGCTGGGGCAAGCAGTGAGCCGTAGAGTATCGCGTTTCGCCAAACGTGCAATCGCCGGCGTCCTGACGCTGGCGCAAGTGTACGTGCTGCTGCCCGTTCCGCAGCGCGAAGCGCACGTGCAGTATGCGTTTGCGGCGAGCGTGACGTGTCCGACGCAGAACGGAAACTTCGTCGCCGGCGGCACGCTGAGTTCGACTACCAACTCGTATTGGCAGCCCGGTGCGGGCACGCTCGCTTCCGGATCGACCACGATTACGCTCGGCACCCAGGATACCGGCGGCGGCGGCGCTCTTACCGGTGTGAGCACCGGGGACGAGCTGCTGATCATGCAGATGCAAGACGGCTCGTTCAATTCGACCAACACGTCGGCGTACGGCGACGGAACGGGCACGGGGCATGGATCGACGTCGATCGGGAATGCCGGATTGTACGAATACGTCTCCGTTTCGCAAACCGGTTTGTCCGGCGTGACGTCGGGTTCGGTCGGAATTCAAGGCATCGGCGCCGGCGGCGGTCTGCTGAATTCGTATTACGAAAATACGGCGAGCAATCAGCGGTACCAGATCGTCCGCGTGCCGCAGTACACCACTGCAACCTTGAGCGGAAACTTCAAAGCCGCGTACTGGGACGGCAAAACCGGCGGCGTCGCCGCGCTCGACATGGCCTCGACGTTGAATCTCGGCGGCGCGTCGGTATACGCAACCGGCGATGGTTTCCGCGGCGGCGCGCTCGCGTACGCGTCCACGACACCCGCCGCCGTCTTGAACACCGATTACCGTGACTCCGTGCAGATGAACGGCGCGGGCTCGCAGCCGGGCTTCGGAACCAAAGGCGAAGGCGTTAACGGCTCGCCTTCGGCAGTCTATTACTACAGCACGTTTACGACACCGTCGGCGCCGAGCGGCGCTTCGCAAAACATCACGCCAGGAGCCAATACCGACGGCTACCCGAACGGCGATATGGGGATGGGCGCGCCCGGAAACGCCGGCGGCGGCGGAACGGACGAAAACCCGAGCGCCAACGATCAAAACACGGGCGGCGGCGGCGGCGCGAACGGCGGCGACGGCGGCAAAGGCGGATATCCGTGGACGCCGAGTTATAGCGGAAACACCTCGCTCTACGCGCTTCCCGGCGTGCATACGGCACCTGGTACCGGCGGGTACAGCGCGTTCAATAGCGGCGACATCGGCGGCCGCGGCGGCGCGAACCTGTCTTCGTACGTCGGCGTGAACCGTGTGTTCATGGGCGGCGGCGGCGGCGCCGGCTCGAACAATAACCACTCCGAGAATCCATCGGGCAATACGTTCGGCAGCGCGGGCGGTGTCGGCGGCGGCATCATTTTGCTGCGCTTGGCCGATACCAGCGGAAGCGCCGCGACACTGTACGCAAACGGAACGACGGGTCAGGCACCGGATAACGACGGCGGCGGCGGCGGCGGTGCCGGCGGCAGCGTCGTCATCACTTCGCCGCAAGCGTTCAGCGGCATTACGGTCAACGTGAACGGAACCGCCGGAACGACCGCGGCCGCGACCGCTTCCGATAACACGTATGCGATTCAGCACGGTCCCGGCGGCGGCGGCGGCGGCGGCGTGGTCGTTACGACGAGCAGCGTGACGGTCTCCGACGCGGGCGGCGCCGCAGGCACGACCACGACGAACACCGGCGGCAGCAGTCCGCCGCAGCCGGACAACTACGGCGCAGTAGCCGGTTCGAGCGGCGTTGTTTTGAACGGAACGGTCACGTCGGATCAGGTGCCGGGATTGGGCTCCGGCGCGCAATGCTATAGTTCCGGCGGTTTGGTGGGAAGCGCTACGCTTTACAACGGCCCTTACGACTCGGGCGAAGCCACCTATTTGGGTTCGGATGAAACCGGGTCGTACGACGGCACGCAGTCCGCGACGAACAACAACGATTTTACGGCGCGCGCGATCGCGTTTCCGACGCCGAGTCCTCAGCCTTCACCCCAGCTCATCGACAACAGCGCGACCGGTAGCGCGCTAAATCCCGTCGGCAATACGTTTACGCTGGCGAGTGCCCCTTCGAATAGTATCGAGCATTTGTTCTACTATAACTACGCGCAAAAGAACAAATACCACGTGATCACGGTGAAGGCCGTCGCGCCTATCCTTCCGGCGCAGTGGAGCGTTCAAGTGTGTCCCGACAACGGGAGCAATGCTCCAAACTGTTCGTACAACACCGGCACCGGCGCTTGCGCAGCGGTGGGCGACGAAAACAAGTGGGAGTCGAACGTTTCCGCCGCGGCTTCGACGAACACGATGACGTATTGTTATTTCAGTCAAAACAATAGTGCCGGCGTGCCGCAGGCCGTAAAGTACTGGACAGTCTACACCGGGCCGACGGGAACGTATACCGCGTTTTCGCGCTACGACGGATATGCCGACGTTACCGACGATCAAGGGACACCGGCCGAAAACAAAACGCACGACGAGCTTTACGCCGGTTTCATCCCCGTCGGTAAAACGTACAGCGTCGTAACCAGCAACTGCAAAGGCACGCTGCAGAGTCCGCCGGCGAGCGGGGTCTGCCCCGGCGGTACCGTTCAGTATACGCTGAATTACGCGAATATCGTTGCCGGCGGCGGCATCGGAACCGAAGGACAGGTCACCTCGCTCTTTCCGATCTCCGGCGCCGGTACGTTGAAGATCACCGACGACGGTACCGCGAACGGTTCGAACTGGGCGACGTATACGAACGGATTGACCGAAGCGCTCAGCGCGCCCGTGTCCATCGCGAACCAGGCAACGTGCGGCAGTACCGCAGGGCATTGCGGCGATTCAACGACCGGCACGACGTGTACGTACACCGGCGGCGGTGGAACGGGACCGGGCGCCACGAAGTTTGTTTGTACGATCGGCGGCGCAGCATTCCGCCTGTATCCGGCCGGCTTTACGAGCCAGACGTCTTCGGGTAGCCTCTCGTTCGCCGCGAAAGTGAAATAAGCCAAAACGTCAGCGCAAATGGTCCCGGCACGCAGAGTGCAGCGACTGTTGCATCTCTGAATTGAGCGCCGACACTGTCGCCGAAGAAGGTGCGGTCGACGGTGAACAGCATGGCGATCAGCGGAGCGGCCGCGAGCACACCGCCCAAGAGGTTTGAACGCCTCGTGATCGCGACGAGCGCTGCGGCAATCGCGAGCGAAGCGACCATCGCGAGCAGCTCGTTTTCCGGAAAGAGGCGCGAGGCCAAGAACAGCACGACGACGCCCGCATTGAGCGCGCGCGACCCCGCGAACGTCTGCGGCTGCCTTCGCACGATAAACCAGAGTGCGGCGAGGTACGCAAGGGTGGTCAGCGTCGCAAGCACGGCGAGTGCAGCGATCATTCTGTCCAGTCCCTCGGCGGCCCGATGAGCGGAACGGCAGCCGGATCCGCAGGCGCCGCACGCTCGGGCCGTCCCGCGCCGCCTGGTGATGCCAGCAAGAAGAGCACGCCCGTGCAAAATGCGGCCAGCACGGCGAGCGCCGAAAAACTGTTCACGCGGCGCCTTTCGGCAGTCACAGCACTGTCCCCGCGCACGTTTCCGCGCTAAGATAGGAAGTCTCGGAGGCCGTGCACATGCGCCACTTCGTTCTCGTACTTTTTGCCGCCCTAGCCGTCGGCGTAATGCCGGCGGCTGCGTCTGCGCAGACCGTGGACCAGCAACTCGATCCGCATTACAAGATCGATTTGCCGTCCGATCCTCTTGCCGCGATGAATGCCGCTCGCGATCGCGTCGCAGCGGGCAAACTCGAAGGCGCGATTACCGGCTTGCAGAGCTATGTCGCCAATCATCCGGGCGAGATCGGTCCCGAGCGCCTGTTAGGCGATCTGTACTTTAGAAAAACCGATCTGCCGCAAGCCGAAGCGACGTACAAACACATTCTGACGTACGCGCCGAACGATAAAGAGACGCATAACCGTCTCGGTTCGGTCTATGCGACCGAAAACCGGATCGACCAGGCCATCGACGAGTTCAATCACAGTCTGCCGGGAACCGACGCCGTTCCGGATCTCGTGCGGCTGCATATGCGCCGCGGCGATTTGAACGCCTACAAGCACATGCTCGAAGTGACGGCGCAAGAGTATCCGAGTTCCGGCGAAGCGCAATCCGAGATCGGCGAAGTCTACGAGACGATCGGCCAGCCCGAGGTGGCGGAGCGGTTCTTCAAACGCGCGCTCGACGACGATCCGGGGAACCTCATCGCAACGAACAATCTGGGCCTCGCGTACATGGACGAAAAACGCTACAGCGATGCGATCAAAACGTTTTCCGGATGTTTGGTGCACGACGCGTATAACTACGGCTGCAAGGACAATCTCGCAGCGGTCTATCTGCACGAAAGTCTGTGGGGACAGGCCGACGTCTTACTTCAGCAAGCGCATACGCTCGCTCCCGAACGCCCCGAAGCACTGGTAAATTTGGGTTACCTCGCCGATGCGCGCGGCGATTGGAAGAAAGCCGTCGTTTATTACATCATGGCTTCGACCGTGTATCCGTACGGTGCCGACGCTTATGCAAACTTGGGCGTTACGTACAACGAACACGGCTTGTATCAGCTCGCGCAAGCCGCGCTAATCAAGGGCTTAGCGGTCGCCCCCGAAGACGGACGCCTGCACTTCATTTTGGGCGAGACGTACTCGCATCAGGGCAATCTCGCACTCGCGGCCGATCAGTACCGCGCGGCGGCGCTAGGTTCGGATATCGACGAATGGACGAAGCGCACCGCGCAGCAGCGGGTTACTGCACTGATGTCGCCTCGTCCGACGTCTACGCCTCAGTAAAAGTAAAAGTAGAAGCGGCTTCGCAGAAAGAACCCGCGAATCCACAGCGGTGAGGATTTTGCGCACCCTTTCGACGATTGTTTTCGCCCCAATCGCCACTTCGGTTCTCGTTTGCCTCGCTGCCTGCTCTAACGGTAGTAAGGATCGAACATACGTCGTTCGCGACCTTGCCGTCGGGGAAGGCGGCGAACCTTGCCAAATTCATCGAATGGCGGCCGTACCGAGCCGGTCCGGTGCCGTCGTGGCTCGATCCGAGGCGGCATCTTGCCCTGGCGACTGGGCCGGAGGCGGAACCTTGCAGTACTACGTTTATCTCGAGCGCATGGGCCGTGCCGCCGATGACACACCTGTAGTATTTCTTTATAGTTCCGGGACGGCGGATATGGCGAAGGATGCGCCGGGCGTTCGCTGGACGGGGAACAGCGTCCTGAAAATTTCGGTACCCCGGGACGCGGCACAATTTATCGATATAAAAAAATCACGCGACGGACAAGTGAGAATTAAATACACCCAAGGCATATAAAACGATGCCTTCTACAACCCCGGCGCTCATCGCGTAACGTGTGAGCGATGAGCGCCTCGATCAGTGGTTTAGAAGTCGATCGTCGGTACTTATTACGGACCGACGACGATAACGCCG
>DASSRQ010000147.1:0-15973 GCA_035701665.1 Vulcanimicrobiaceae bacterium | reverse complement strand
TCCGGTGGATCCGTCGAACGTGGAAACGATGTGATAGACCGTATTCGCCTTCAGCGCGGGGCCCGGAACTTCCAAAACGCCGCTGCTAAGGTAAAACTGCGCTACCAGTTGATTTCCCGCGCGGAAAAAGAGATCGTACGGCGCGTAAAACGAATCGCTTCCATAACCAACGACGACGGCGTACGTTGCCGGATTCGCGGTGAACTTGATCCATGCTTCCAGAGAGATCGCCGATGCAGGCTGAAGTAATCCGTTGGCCGCGACGTTCACGGTTGAGGCGGCGTTTTGCGTTCCCGGGAACGCCATCGCCGCATCGCTCACCGACGTCAAAAGTCCCGCAGCGCCCGTCGTAACCGATGCGCCGATGGTACCGTTCAAATTATTGCCGCTGGAGTCCGCAGCCGTCGTCGTCCCACTGTCGTCCAAACGGTAGTAAGCGGCGGGACCGTCGTTCAAAATCGTGGTGGAATACTGGTCGCTTTGCGCACCGCTTTGCAGCCGCCGGTGCTCCTGCGCTGGCATAACGGGCGGCAGCACGCTTCCATGATGGCTGCAAGCCGCGAGCGCGTAGAGACAAAACAACACGCCCACCAAACTCAAGCGCGCGTTCATGCAAAAAGCATACGCCGCACGCGGGGCGGTGGACAGAGAACTAGGTCATGTCCCTACTTGGGACTTTCTACTGCGCTACCGCCGCGCTTCCGAATCGAGCAGCAACAGGCACGCAGTCCGGTGCCGAAAGGCAACAGACCGCTCGCACGCCGGTTTGCTTTCGGTAAGGCTCGCGTTCAGAGCGGTTCGCGCAGTTCGGGCGGGGCGGTTCGATCGTCCGTCATGAACGACGAGACACCCGAGAAACTTTCCGATGTCGCTTTGGCCGCGATCGCAGTGAATGATACGGACGCCGTATCGTAGGTGCGGCGCGCGAGTTCGAACCCCGACTGAGCCACCTCGGAAGCGATGTACGGCGCTCCGGCAATCTGCTGAAAGTCAACCGTCCAACGCGTTTTTGCAAGGTCTCGAGCGGTGAAATTGCCTTCGGTGACGAGCCGGTCCGTCGCGAACGTTTTTTCGTTTACGTAGAGCTCGCGCAACCGGTATTTTTGCGGATCCGACAGCGGCTGCAGCTGTAAGTCATAATCCACATGTCCGCCGATAGTCTGCGTACCGGCGAGCGAAACCGCGTAGTGGCGGTTCGTCACTTCGACGGCCGCGATGGTCTTCAATGACGAACGCTGCGGGTTCGGGCTTCGCACCGGCGCCGGGTCGTTAAACTCCGCGCGAATCTCCCGAACGAGATCTTCGCTGCTTTCCGAGACGGTGTGCGGAGCCGTGCGGCAAACCGCAAAACAGTAGTTCGGCGATAACACGGGAATGCCGAGAAAATCGAACGTGTTTTGCGGCGCGCTAACCGGAATAGAGCCGCCGAAGAGTTGGATAAACGTATTGATACCGTGCGGAACGTACGGATGCGCTTTTTCTTCGTCGCTCGTCGGATCGACCGTTGCCGTATTCGTGGCGGTATCGTAGACCGCGTGATAGTGTGCCGACGAAAGCACCGAACGCCGGCTGACGGCGATCGTAATATCGTACGAAAGCCGCCGCGGATAAGCGACGGCATCCCAATAAAGCCGCGCACGATCGAAAAGTTGATAGGCATCGCGGCCGCCGGACGGCCCTGCGACGCCGAGAATGAACGTAAGTCCAAGAAGATGGAAAGCGCCCATTGCCGGGATTATAGCACGCTTCCCCCGGGGCGTTTTAGCCCCGCAACTGCTCCCGTTTGGCGACGGCGGACAAAAACCGTTCGAGCAGTTCTTCGTGCCCCAGGAGCGCGACGCCGCCTGTTGGTAACGCTACCTCGACTACGCCGGGCGGAATCATCCGGACGGGCGTGCCGCCGAAAACATCGTATTCGAAAACGTTTGCAAGCGTATCGTCGCCGCGCGTCTTGAGCACGAGAACGAGGCGGTCGCCGAAGTCATGGCTCGCGAGGAGTTCCACAACGTACGTTCCGGCGAGTGCTTCTAAAACGAGACCTTCGGTGTACCCCTCCCGCCGCCACTTGGCGGTCACGATCGGCCCGGATGTGACCGGGTCGACGAGCGAGATGGATTTCAACGACTCCGCAATGTCGCGATGCAGACGTTCGAGGAGCGGAATCTGCTCGACCGCGCGGGCCCGCCGTTCCGCGCGGGTGTTGACGATTGCCTCGGTCGTGGCGCGAAGAATGTCTTGTCTCGTTTCCACGGTAATGGCTTACCCGTTACCGAGCGCCTGCAAAACCGCACCTGCCCCTGCCATTCGGAGAATCCGTTGCCCGTGAACGACTCGACCCTCGAACAGGCGCTTAACCACCACTTCGGCTATGCGGCGTTCCGCCCGTTTCAGCGCGAAATCGCCGAGAGCGTGCTTGCCGGACACGACGCGATCGCGCTGCTTCCAACCGGAGGCGGAAAGTCGCTCTGCTATCAGCTTCCGGCACTCGTCCGGCCGGGCTTGACGCTCGTGATCTCGCCGCTCATTGCGCTAATGAAGGATCAGGTCGATGCGCTGCGATCGAACGGTATTGCGGCAACTTATCTCAACAGCGCGATCGATGCGGCAACCGCGGCCGAGCGCATCGATGGGCTGGATCGCGGCGAGTACCGTTTACTCTACGTCGCTCCCGAACGTGCGGTGCATCCTTCTTTCGTGCGTATGCTCTCACGCTGGAACGTGCGGCTTCTTGCCGTCGATGAGGCGCACTGCGTATCGGAATGGGGTCACGAGTTTCGCCCCGAGTACCGGCGGATTGCCGAGCTTCGCAAGCATTTGAACGGCGTCCCGGTGCTCGCGTTGACCGCAACGGCCACCGAACGCGTGCGCGCCGATATCGAGCGTGCCCTGGAGCTTCGCAACCCGCAGCGCTTCGTCGCCGGCTTCAACCGTCCGAATCTGCGGTACAGCGTGTTCGAAAAACGCGACGCCTCGAAGCAACTCGTGGCTTGGTGCAGTGCGCGCGCTGCCGAAAGCGGCATCGTGTATACACAAAGCCGTAACTCCGCAGAAGACCTCGCGGAACGGCTGACGGCCGCCGGTATTCCGGCGCGGCCCTATCACGCCGGCCTGTCCGCGGCCGAACGCACGCGCAATCAGGAACGGTTTATCCGCGACGACGTGCGCGTGATCTGCGCCACAATCGCTTTCGGCATGGGAATCGACAAACCGAACGTCCGGTACGTCGTGCATTACGACGTTCCGAAGAGTATCGAAGGCTATTATCAAGAAACCGGCCGCGCGGGCCGCGACGGGCTGCCCAGCGAGTGCGCGCTCTTCTTTAGCGGCGGCGATGCGGCGAAACAGCGTCATTTTATCCGTTCGATCGAATCCGGCGCCGAGCGCGAACAAGCAGAACGGCTTCTGCGTTCGATGCTCGATCTTGCGGCAACACCGCACTGCCGGCGCGCACATATGCTCGCATACTTTGGTGAAACCGGGCTCGAGCAAAACTGCGGGAACTGCGACAACTGCCTGACGCCGCCGGAAAGCATCGACGGCACCACGGCCGCGCAAAAGATTCTCTCGTGCGCGTACCGCATCCGCAACTCGGGCGGATTTGCGACCGGAGAGCAGCACCTCATCGACGTCCTGTTGGGGAACGCGACGGAAAAGGTCCGCGCGTGGCGTCACGACGGCTTGACGACGTTCGGCATCGGCGGCGAGTACGACCGCGCCGAATGGCAGGCATTTATCTCGCAGCTGCTGCGCACCGGCGAGCTGGAGAAAGATCACGAACACCGCACGATCGCACTCACGCCCGAAGGATTGAACGCGCTCCGCGAACGCCGCACGTTCGTCTTTTTTAAACCTCGCGCAGTCGCGCGCACGAGCAAGAAGCGTCGCGGCACGGCGGCAGCGGCGCCGCCGGCCGATGAAGATCTCTTCCAGCGCCTCAGAACGCTGCGCAAGAGCCTTGCCGACGAGCAAGGCGTTCCGCCCTACGTCATCTTCTCCGATGCCGCATTACGGGAGATGGCAGCGCGCAAACCCGCTACGCTGCGCGAGTTCCGCGCGATCGGCGGTGTCGGCGATGTAAAGTTGGAGCGCTTCGGAAAGGTGTTCTTGGAAACGATTGCCGGCTAAGGCGCAGCAGATTCCTCGAGGGCGCGCAGCACCGCCGCACCGAACGCGCGTGCGCCTTCGATTTCCGGAACCAGTGCGGCGAGCGCACCCGCATCGACCAGACGCGGGATCTCTTCCAACCGCGCGGCGCGAGCAACCACGGCCTCAATATTTCGCGCGCGTGCCCATCTAACGATCGCAGCGTTTGCGGCCGTATCGGGAATGGACGTTAGGACCACCTTCGTTTCGTTGGAGACGACACTTTCGAGCACGTCCGGATCGCCGCCGTCGCCGAACGTTGCCGCAAGCCCCGCGCGCTGCGCGAGCCGCACGAGTTCCGCATCGTGCTCGACGACCACGACACGCACATCCCGCTCCACGAGCATCGCCGCAACGGTTTGCCCGACGCGCCCATAGCCCACGATCGTAACGTCGGAAACGCGTGCCTGCGAACTTTCCGCGTGGTCGCTTTCGAATCGGCCAATCTTGCCGCGACCGAGCGATGCCGCTAGGGCCGATACGAGAATCGTGATCATGCCCGCCCCGACCAGGATCGCAATCTCGGCGCGATTCAAGCGCCCCGCAGCGAAGCTCGCGTTGCCGAGCACGATGTTAAACTCGCCCATCGGCAGCAGCGCGATACTGAACGCCAACGCTGCCGGATTCGCAAGTTTCACGGTGCGGCCGGCCCCGGACCACAGCAGCAACCGCGCACCTATTGCAATCAGCGCGATGAACGCTACGATCCGCCAATTAGCAACGATGCTGGAGACGTCGACAAGCGTTCCCATCGAGACGAAAAACAACATCACGAACAGCTCGCGGAACGGGCGCACGACGTTTTGCACCATAATGCTTCCCGCCGCCTCGGACGTTACGGCACCCGCAACGAACGCGCCGAACTCAAACGTGAGCCCCGCAAGATGGCCGAGCCACGCCGCCGCGAGCGCAACCGCGCTGAAGATCACGACGAGCAGGTCTCGCCCGGCACGCCGGAGCGCGAGTGTAAAGACGCGATGCAGCACCGTTGCGCCGAGCGTTAGCGCGAACGCCACAAAGATCGCAGCGCGCGCTAACGGCAGCATGAGTCCAGCGATCGTAAGTTGACTTGCAGGTGTGCTGGTGATCACGAGGATCAACACGGCAACCAAATCCTGGACGATGAGCACGCCGATCGCGAGATGTCCGGGTCTGCGAGCCAACACCCCGAGCGTTTGCAGCAGCGTGACGCCGACCGCGGTACTCGAGACGGCAAACGCGAGCCCAAGCGTTAGCGGATGGACGACGCCGAAGCGCGCTGCGGCAAACCAGACGACGGCGGCGCATGCGGCCATAGCCGCCAGATTGCCGAGCACCGCGGCCACGCCGCCTTCGCGCAGCTCGCGAAGCGAGAATCCAAGGCCCAAACTAAACAGCAAAAAGATGAGGCCGAGTTCGGCAAGGCCCGATAAGTTTGCGCCGTGAGCGATGTACCCCGGCGTGAATGGGCCGATAACGATTCCCGCAGCGAGATAACCCACGATAGGTGTAACGCGGGCGGCGCGCGAGGCCGCACCCGCAATACTGCCGGCAATCAGTGCGACAGTGACGTCGGCGACGAAGGTAGTCGTGGCGTCCATGTCTAGACGATGCTACCGGATGCGACGGGAGCTTCCTGTTCACAGGAAGCGAATCGCTGCGTCCCGCATTCCGGCGTGTGATGCATTCGGAGCTTTACGATGCCGGCGAACACGCACCGTGCGCCGCGATCCCGTTCGATCCGAGCGCAGCGCAGCACTTTATCGAACGGACGATCGCGGCAGCCGACGAAGCATTTCATCCCGCAACGTTTTGGCCGCTGCACCCGGAAGACCAGTACGGCGAGCACGATCCGCCGGCAGTCGGTGTTTACAACGGCGCGGCCGGAACGATTTGGGCGTTAACGCGGCTCGCCGCACGGTATGGCGTCACACTTCGTAGCGATTATGCTTCGGCGCTCGCGAAGATCGAAGGTGAGCTGCGCGATACCGGTGCCGTACCGTCGTACAGCATGGGTACGGGCGGCGTAGCGTTCGTGCGTTACGCGCTTTTCGGCGACGAAGAAGCGCTGCAGCGATGCATGGCGGATGCGCGCGCAAACAGCGATAATCCAACGCGAGAGTTTCTCTGGGGCGCGCCCGGTACGAGTATTCCAGCGTTACTGCTGCACGAACGCGGCGACCGCCGGTTCGACGCAGAGCTTGCGCACGTGCAAGACGTCTTGTGGTCGCAGTGGGACACCGCCACAGAGCTATGGACTCAAGATATGTACGGCCAGGAAAGACGCTTCGTCGGCGCCGGTCACGGGGCTGCGGGAAACGTTGCGGTGTTCCTGCGCGCGCCGGACCTGCTGCCCGTCGATCGGCGCGAGCAACTCTTCGCACGTATCGAATCGCTGCTGGAACGTTACGCCTTGTTTGACGGCTCCGCGCGCAACTGGTGGAGTTTGGCGTTGCCCGAGTTCGGAAACCGGTTACAGTGGTGTCACGGCGCTCCGGGAATCGTCATGAGTCTGCGATCGTTACCGCGTAACGAACGCATCGACGCGCTGCTCGCGCAAGCCGGAGCCGCGATAGAACGCGCGGGACCGCTGAAAAAGGGACCGGGGATCTGTCACGGCACGGCGGGTAACGGGTTCGCGTTGCTTTATCTCGCAGCCCGAACGGGCGACGAGCGGTGGCTTGACGCAGCGCGCAGGTTCGCGGCTCACGCGATCGAGCAGACCCCCCGATGGGTGCGCGAGTCCGGCATGCATTCCGCATCGCTTATGACGGGCGAAACCGGCGTCGCGCTTTTCATCGACGCAGTTTTGCGCAACGACGCGGCACTGCTTTCCATCGATACGATGTAGCCGGCGGTTAGACGGGCGCCTCCGAGACGTGCGCGCCATAGGACGCCGGCTGAAAATACCAATCGGGAAGCGTTGCCGGGAAAGCAACGTCCGAAAAGTCGTAATCCGTGTCTGCTCCGTCTCCGCCGGGCTGGTCGTCGAAATTTGCACGCGCGTGCAGGTGCGTTATCACTTCGCGGCCGTTTACCAACGCAAACGTCATCGTATCCAGTTGATCGTACGCCGGTCCCGCGGCGATAAACAGCTTGTCCGAAACGATCGCTTTCGTCAGCTCCAGCGTCGCGCCATCGGCCCAGACCTCGCGCAAGATATACGTGCCGGGAACGTGCAGCGGCCGCACGCGCAGGTGCCACTGCCCGCCGCTAAACTGCGTTGACGTCACTTGATACGCCGGGCCGCCCGACGCAACCACCGTCGCTATCGTCGGAAGCGACACACCCGGTGCGGCCTTCGGCGTTTCCGGCGTTCCAGCCAGTCCGAAGATGTCCGCATTCGGCGGCCCCGGATCCCACGGGCCGTTAAAAGAAACGTGCGCGAAGCTCAGTGCGCCGGCACGCCCGCGAAAGATGCGCCGCTCCAGCGCGCAGGCATCGGAAGCGCGATACCATACCCGGTCGGTGTAAGACCATTCGAGGTCCGGCAATCCATCCACCGTTTGCTGCTGACGGCGAATCGTATAACTAACATACTGCGCGCGCGGATGCGACGCATACACGTTCAGAATCTGCGAGAACAGCGCACCGCCGGACAACACTGCCGCGACGAACAGGCTCACGAGCGGCTACGGCGATTCAGAATCATGCATGAAGTATATCCGCTTCGCGAGCGCTTCCGTGACGCAACCTGACCTGCGCCCGCCTGCATGCTTTTTTTGTGCAAGGCGCACGTAATAACGCTCCGGACGTGCGCTTTGCCTATTCGCAAAACGCTTTCACCGCCATCTCGAGCTGCAACGGCCGATCGAACGGAATTCCGTGACCGGCATCTTGTATTTGCTGTACGTGCACGCGAGGATTCAGCGCCTGCAGTTCGCGCGCCGTTTCGAGCGAAACCACGCCCGCGTCGGCAATCACGAGCAAAACCGGAACGCGGATGCCGCGAATCAATTCGCGATACTCCGGATTCGGCGGCGTGAGCACGTCGAAGGCGCTCATCTTCGTTTGCAGTCTCGCGGCGGCTAACAACCCGACCACTTCTTCGGAACGGTGAGGATGACGCCGTTTCAAATCCGCCGAGATGTCTTCCGCACTAAGGGTAAGCGTTCGGCGATGCTGCTCCGCGATGTCGCTGTCGCGGACATCGCGCTGCCACTGCGGGCTAATAAACGTTGGATCGACCAGGATAACGGCCTTCAGCGCATCAGCTATTTGACTCGCAACGACTGCGGCAGTCATACCGCCCATCGAATGGCCGAGCAGAACCGGAGCGTTCAAACCGAGTTCCCGAATCAGCGCGGTGACGTCCGCTGCAAGATCGTGGTACCGGTAGCCGTCGAGCGGCGCATCCGAATTGCCGTGGCCCCGCGCATCCGGCATGACGACGTCGAAACGTTCTTCCAAGCCTCGCGCTAACGGAGTCCAACACGCGCCGTTCGCCATCAAGCCATGAAGCAACACGAATGGCGGCTTGGATCCGCCGGTCCTCCGGTAATGCAAGGCGACGCCGCCGGCGTTGCAAACGCCGCTGGACCACTCCATCGCGGTCAGCGCCCGGGCGCCGGCGCCTGCGTCAGCGTCGTATGCCGTGTCATCAAAATAGACGTTCTGTAGACGATCCGTCCGTATGCTCGCATCCATGCGAACCTTACTACTTTCACTGGTCCTTCCTCTGCTTGCCGTAACGGAAGCGGCAGCGGCCATTCCGTCGCCCGTCCGCGACATTGCGGCCGCAAACCGTCACTACATCACCGCATTGCAGGCAGGCCACCCCGCCGAGATCGCACTGGACTACGAGGCCGGCGGCCGCTTTTTGAGCGCACGCGCAGACATTCGCGGACGCGCGCAGTTAGGCGCCTTCTTCTCCAGCCGGATGCGCGGCATCACATTGGTATCCGGCAGCTGCGCGACACGTCACTTGGAAGTTTACGGCGTCACCGCAACGGAGACCGGTGAATGCAGGCTCGTGTTCGAGCGGTCGGGACATGTCGCCAAGTCAGAAGGCCCCTATGTTACCGTGTGGGCATACGACAGCTCGAAGAAGCGGTGGCTAATCCGTTTCGACGTCATCCCCGGTTAAACGATCAAATGCACGTCGCCGAACTCGTGCTGGTAGTAACCGGCCTCGCCGGCTACCGTGTAGGCCTCCAACAAGACATCACGAGGCAGAAATGCGCGCAAAATCCATTGATGTGTAGCAGCAGTGTCGTGAAATCCGGTCAAGAGGCCGTCGGCGGCGGTAACGGCATGCTCGTCATCGATCACTAAATCCGTCCAGCCGGCTGCGGCGACGGTTTGCCCTTCGTACTGCGCGCTTTCCAAAGCGCGAACGACAGTCGTTCCTACGGCGATGACGCGACGCCCGTCACGGCGCGCTGCGTCGATCTGCGCTGCAGCCGCGGCTGAAACGGCGTACCGTTCGGATGCAGGACGTTCGGGCGCTTCAAAACTCGCGACACCGCAGTGCAGTGTAATGCGTGCGATTTCAACGCCGCGATGACGCAGCGCATCCGTAACCCGCAACGTGAACGGCCGCGCTGCAGAGGGCATCTCGGACGAACCCGGAGCAGCCGCGAAGATCGTCTGATAGTCGCTCAAGGGAAACGCGTGCGGGACATACCCGTAGCTTATCGGCGTGCCGGCCTGCATGAGATACTGCGGCATGGGAAGCGGCAACTGCATCCACGCGTACCACAAACGCGGACGATCGGGCTCTACGGGCGCGATCATAACGGCGGAGGCGCCATGCGGAAGCTGCAGTTCTTCGCCGCACAACACCGCGGCGCGCGGTTCGACCATAAAGATGCGGCTGTCGATCGCCGTCGAGACGTGTAGCGCGATGGTTTCGCCGGAGCTGCGCTGCGCCCTAAGCGCAGCCGGCAGCGTCGCGGAGTCGTTGACAACCAGAAGATCGCCGGACTTTAGGAACGACGGCAGCTCGTGGAACCGGGCGTGCGTATGCGTGCCGTTTGCCCGCGATGTTACCAGCATGCGCACCGCATCGCGCGCGATACCGCGCCGTTCAGCGGGCGCCGTTGCATCGAGCAGCGCCGGACCGTTTTTGAGCGCAACGCTCATGCCGTAACGAGCTCCGCCAAACGCACGCGTTCGTATGGTGCTTTCATCTCCGCGATCGCTTGGAGCAGCGCACGCGCCGAGTCTGCCGGATCGCGCAGTGTTGCCGGATCGGCGTCCGGAATGGCGTCGCGATGCATCTGCGTGTCCATGTCGCCCGGATCCGCGACGAGCATGCGCACCGGCGAACCTTCCATCTCGGCCGCAAAGACGCGCGAGATCATCTCGAGCGCCGCTTTGCTCGAACCGTAGCCGCCCCAACCGGGGTACGCTTCTGCGCCCGCATCCGACGTAATGTTTACGATCGTGCCGATGCTTCCGGTGCGGCGCATGACGCGCAATGCGTGCTGCATCAAGTGGATCGGTGCGAAGACGTTGACCGCGAAGAGATCGCGAAACGTCTGTTCGCTCAGCCGATCGATGCGCGGCAGTGGTACTTCGCCGAGCGTCGAGGCATTGTTGACGAGCAGATCGAGCCGCCCGGTGTGTTGAGCGGCCGCGACGAGCGCGTGCGCGTGCTCTTTATCGGCAACGTCGCCGGCAATCGCGACGACGGTTCCGATCGGGGCGAGTTCGGCGCGCGTCCGCTCCAGTGAGGCGGGATCCCGGCCATCGATGATGACGGTGAGACCTCGCTGCAAAAGTTCGCGGGCGACCGCTTTGCCTAGACCGCGCGAGCCTCCCGTGACGATAGCAACGTGTCCCGGTTCAAACCATGTTTCCATATCGCAACCCTACAACCTAAAGTAAGGTTGAGGTCAATACCATGTCTGAAATGCTGACGGTGGGCGAGACGGCGGCGCGCAGCGGCGTCGCGGTTTCGACGCTCCACTTCTACGAATCGAAAGGGTTAATTCAAAGCGAACGCAGCAGCGGAAACCAGCGCCGCTTTTCGCGCGCGGAACTGCGGCGAATCGCAATCATCAAGGTTGCGCAGCGCGCGGGCATTTCTTTGAACGAGATCCGCGACGCGCTCTCGACGCTGCCCACGGGAAGACCCGTCTCGGCAAACGATTGGGCGCGAATGTCGAAGCGGTGGAAAAACGATCTCGACGCGCGCATCCGCAAGCTCGAGGCGCTTCGCGATCAGCTCGGCGACTGTATCGGCTGCGGCTGCCTTTCCCTCGATTCGTGTCCGCTGCGCAATCCGATGGACGTTCTCTCCGTTCATGGGCCGGGGCCGCAGCTGATGGACGTCGACTAAAGCGCGCGCAAGGGGCTTAGACCACAGCCTCGTCTACATAACACCAGCGCCAGTGCTCCCCGGGCTGGAACGAACGGATGATGGGATGCTTCGTCTCATGATAGTGTTTCGTGGCGTGCCGGTTCGGCGAGCTGTCGCAGCAGCCGACGTGGCCGCAGATCAGACACTCGCGTAGATGCACCCAAGTCGCGCCGATTTTCAAACATTCTTCGCAACCGTCGGCCGACGGCCGGACGTCGCGAATCTCCGCAAGATGCTCGCAGTGCTCACGTTGCATACCTCGATAAACCGCTCGCGGCAGCGATTGGTGGCACCGGAGGATGGAAACGGGCGCGCTCCGGCGCAGCCTTAGGCGTGATCGTTCACTTGGTTGACGGAACGTACGAGATCTTCCGGCACTTTTACGGGCTGAGCCGGGCAAAAGGCGGGAAGTTCGGCCGGTTCGCAGCTGCGGGCGGCGTCCTTACTACGGTCCTCCATATGTTCGCCGACGGCGCGACGCATATCGGCGTGGCCACCGATCACGTTATCGAGTCGTTTCGCAACGAACTTTGGGCCGGATACAAAACCGGCGAAGGGATCGATCCGGCGCTCTTCGCGCAGTTCTGGCCGCTCGAAGACGCGTTGCGTGCGATGGGTGTGGCCGTCTGGGCAATGGTCGATCTGGAGGCCGACGATGCGCTGGCCTCCGCCGCAGCGATTGCATCGCACGATGACCGCGTGCAAAAGACCTGCATTTGGACGCCCGACAAAGACCTCGCACAATGCGTGCGCGGCGAGCGCGTGGTGCAAGTCGATCGGCGCAGCAACACCATTCGCGATGCCGATGCAGTGCGTGCCAAATTCGGCGTGCCGCCCGAGTTGATTCCCGATTATCTCGCGCTTGTCGGGGACGCGGCGGATGGTTACCCCGGTATAAAGGGCATCGGTGCAAAAGGCGCCGCGCTGCTGCTCGCGCGCCATGGAAAAATCGACGACTTTCCGCCGGAGGTGCTGGGTGAACGGCGCGCGCAGGCGTTGCTCTTCAAAAACCTCGCTACACTGCGAACCGACGCGAAGCTCTTTGACAGCGTCGACGAGTTGCGGTGGCGCGGACCGTCGAACGAGTTTGCGCCGCTCTGCGAACGCTTGGGACTGACGGACGTCTATACGCGCGCGATGGCCTTATGGCGTGAAACTGCCCGGCAACAAAGGTCAGTACGCCCTTAAGGGCCACGGTTCACTTACACTAAGCCCATGATACGCGTCGGAACGAGTTTAGACATCCATCGTGGCTGGTACCCGAGGTCGAAAAGCTACTGCGGGAGCGGCAGTTGGCATTGTGTATTCACGTCCGGCGCGTTTGCGTACGTACGGCTCCACGGCTACGAAGGACTGTACGTAGGGTCGTATCCAAAGCGTTCGCTGCAGCGATGGGCTCGCCGCATCGAGGCACTAGCGTACAGGCGGCGGCGCCACACGATGCCCAGCGTCTTCGCGATTTGCTGAAAGGCTGACTGCATATGCCGAAAACGGAACTTGCCTGCGGTGTCGTGCACGACGTCCCGGCCGATCTCCGCAAAACCCTTGCGGCCGATCGCAAAGCTGTCGAAGCATGGGAAAGTTTGACGCCGTTGGCTCGCAACGAGTGGATATGCTGGGTGCTTTCCGTGAAAAAGGCCGAGACGCGAGCCGAACACGTCGAGCGCGTGCGTAAGCAACTCAAGGAAGGAAAGCGCCGCCCCTGCTGCTGGATCGGCTGCGTCCATCGTACCGACAAGGCGATCAGCCCATCGGTGCAATACGTGCTCAGCCGGCAGCGTAAGGCGAAGTGATGCGTTTCGCTACCGTCGAGACCGCGGCGCTTGAGCTTGAATCCAAAAGTCCGCTCTCCGGAATGTACACGCTGAGCCCGTTCGTTTGGCACGAAGGCGGACTTTATCATTTGCTCGTTCGGGCCGTTCCGCGCTCGGAGATTCCCGCCGAGAAGATCGCGCGCGTTTACTATGGCCGATCGGAAGACGGCCTCCGGTTCACCATGGGAGACGAACCGGTCATTGCTCCCGGTCCAGGCGAAGACGACCTCGACGGATGCGAAGATCCGACGCTCGCGCATGTCGACGGAACGTACTATGTGTATTACACCGGATGGAATCAAGCCGCGCAGCGCGGACAGTTATTGCTGGCAGCAGGTCCGGATCTCGATCGGCTCGAGAAGCGCGGTGTCGCACTTCCTTGGCAGCCTAATTGCGAGAATCCGAAAGAAGCAACGATCGTGCAAGCCGGTGACGGCACGTGGCGCTTGTTCTTTGAGTATGCGGCGGACGGCGCTTCGAAGATCGGCATCGCAAGCTCGCCCGCGGCCGGCGGACCGTGGACAATCCTGGATCCGTTGTTCGACGCGCGGCCCGATAGCTGGGATTCATGGCACCTGAGCACGGGTCCGGTGCTTTCGGATGCAAACGTTCCCGTTATGTTCTATAACGGCGCCAGCCGGAATGCGGAGTGGCGCATCGGCTGGGTCGCGTTCGACGAGCGTTTTGCGCAAGTCGTCGCACGGTGTAAAGATCCGGTGATTACTCCGCCGGCGCAGCGGGAGCCCGGCGACACCGACATTGCGTTCGCTGCATCTTCCGTCGAACGCGACGGAGCAATCTATCTCTATTATTCAATTGCCGATAAGGACATGATGCGCGCCACGCTGCGCGCGCGTTAGCGCGGTACCGGCGGGTTCGCCTTGACTTGAACTCTGACGTCGAGCGCATTTGAAGCCTGGAGCATTTTCGACGAATCGGAAGCGCACGTTTCCGTCGCGTTCACGGTCAACGTGAACGGGTAATTACCCGGTTCGACGGTTTTTCGCGGTGGGCGCGTTCCGGGAACTGCAACTGTCGGAAGCGGAAAGTCTGCGCTCACCACATCGCTTTGCGTGAACGGCGAGCGATCGATCCCGCGCGACCGGTTACCGGTTCCGGTGACCGTCCAAGCAAATTTGTCGGAGTCGGGCGTGATATCTACTAAGACGTAGTCGTAGCCCTCGTGTGCGCCTCCGATGACCTCTTCTTGCGGTTCGACGATCTCACTCGTGCCGTCGAGCGTAAGCGCAACGGTCGATTGATCCCGAGCCTCGACGGTTGCGTAGCCTGCTCCCTCGATTGAAGAGGCAGTCGTACCGAGCCGCTCCCACCGGATATCGACTACCGGAAAATCCGGAAGCCCGGAAAGCACATTGTTGCGGAACGGAATGCGCCGCGGAATAGTTTTCAGGACCGCTCGCGCCGCCCCCGTAGCCTGGTCTACCGCGCCGCCCGTCTCGTGCGACAGCAGCCCCCAAATCGCAAGCAGATAGATATTCAGCACGGGGATAAACCAGTCGATAGTGCTTCCGACACTCGTCGAATAAGAACTGTCGATACTTGGGACAACCGTGCCGTCCGCCTGCGGTTTCAGGCTCAACGTCTCGGTGATCTCGGCGGTAAAACCGGCGCCTCCCGCGGTTCCGGCAGCCGTCGTGATCACTTGCGACGGTGCGCTCGTGCGAACCGAGATCGAATCGACGCTGTAGCCCGTTCCACTCGGGAGCGCTCCAGCCGCGTCGACAAACGATTGCAGCGCCGCAGTCGCTATCGAAAAAGCAAACGTCGAATCTTGCTGCGGTAACGGCGGAGCCTGGGCAAATCCATCCGCCGTTTGCGCATCGCTCAGCCGCGGCATCGGAAACGTCCCATCGGGTGGTAGCGACGGGAACGAGCTGTCCTCGATCCACAAGCCGAACCGGACGAGCACGGCACCGGTGGCGGGGGCGACGATCGTATTGGGCCCGATCAACTTTTTATTGATGGATGCGAGCGTTGACGAAAGTGGAAGCAGGTACTGCTGCAACTGCACGATGAGCGACTGAAATACACTCGGATCCGGCGCGCTCGGAAGCAGCACATCCATAAGAATCGCCGGTGCGTCCGAGACCTGCTGTCCAAAGACGGTAACAGCTCTCGTCACGGTTATGCCGTCGTCGTTTGTGGCCGTGACCGATACCGTATGCGGTCCCGATCCTTCGATCTGCGTCGAGGCGCTGAACGAGTAGCGGCTTACCGAGCGATCGATAACGCGCTTTAGACGCGCTCGAATCTCCGGTCCGTCGTCGACCTTCACGGTGACGGATTGAATGATGTGCGGCTCGGGCATGCCGACATCGGTTGCTTGGCCATTTACGTTGAACGGCCGGTGCAATGGTTCAGCGGTACCGTCGGGCGGTTGTTCGATGATCAGCGTCGGCATTGGTTCTACCTCGTCCGATCATACTAGGCGCAAGCAGACTCCCCCGGGAAGGGACTTTCCGCACCGGGATTTTTAAAGCGTGTCGTTGTGCGTCCGCGCACGAACCGGCAGCGTAAAAAAGAGGACACAGCGTCATTGGACAACGCTGCGTCCTCACTTTGGTTCCGTGCTCTACGCTATTCGTTAGCTTTTAACAGCGGAGAGAACGTCACGTCTGCCTGACCGTTGGCGCCCGTAATAGCGGGCGTCTGGCTCGTGCTGATCGGACGGGACGCTTCGAACATCCCGTAGTCGTAACTTGCGGCGTAA
>DASSRQ010000146.1:0-21488 GCA_035701665.1 Vulcanimicrobiaceae bacterium | reverse complement strand
TACTAACGCTCTAGGGCTGCGCAGTGCGTAAGCCGATGCTCGCGTAATGCCGGCCGCCGCGTTCTTCAGTCGCAGCAAAGAGCGCGAGCCCACCGTGCAGGGGCAAAGCGATCGACGCATCTACGTGCTCCCGCTGCAAGGCGTCGAGCAAATCGCGCCGCCAAATCAGATCCGCGGTGATGCCCGATGCGGGCCGGTATGCGAGCCACGCCGATCCCGGTGAAGCCGACGTGTAATCGCTAAAGTGCATGCCCCACGCTCGAAGCGAGAGCGCCGGAGCGATCTGCCATGCGGCATACACTCCCGACGAAGCTAACGTGTGCGTTCCCGGAGACGTCCATTCGTGAACGGCGGAAACGCCGAGTTTAACGCGCCGGAGATCGCTGTATTCGAGTTGCAAACGATCCTGTCCGATGCGTTGCTGCGGCAGAACGTTCCACGTGTCGTCGGCGCTTGCAAGTACGGTCCACTGCGTCGAGAGATCGAACGCCGCGCGCACCGAAGGCGCAAGGCCGCGCTGCGGTTCGGCATATTCTCCTTCGCGTTCCTCGACGTCGAACGCCGATACCAGCGCCTGCCACGACACCGCCGGCGTAATGCCGCGCGCTCCGGCGTCTACGCGGAACTGCGTCGTGCCGGCTTGCGAGTCGAACGCCGGAACGCCGTATCCGTAGGCCGCCGAATATGTTTGCGCTGCCGCGTCGGCAAAGAACTGCGTTGCGCCATCCGTGTGCACGCCGGCAACGATCGCCGAATCGCTCCACGATGCGTTCGTAACGTACGGCTGCGCAGCATACGACGCTCGTTGCGCCCACAACGTGACGTACGGATGCAGCGCGCGGTTCGCCGACAGCGTTACGTTAGCCGCACTGACGGAAGAAGCAAGTGAAACGTAGTTGTTCGCCGAGGTGTCCGACGCGGCGAACGCGTTACCCTCAAGCGTTAGATCCGGATTCGTTTCGATCGCGGCGGCGTCGGCACGGCGTGTGTTCTCAAATGGATCCGCGTAAGCAGCAAGCGCCGCAGAAAACGGCTGCGTCGCCGTCCATGCGCGCACGCCGCGCTGCGAACCGGCGAGCGCCAGAGCGCCCGAACCGCTTGCGGGGAGTTCGTTCACCGCAAACATGCCGCCGCCGGCGAGATCGCCGTACAACGGCGCGTCTTCGATATCGCGCACCGATACGTCCGCGGTCGAGAATCCGGGAATCGTGCGGTACGGCGATACGCCGCCGGTAGCTTCATACATCGGAATGCCGGCATCGATCAGCAACCCGGGCGTCAGCGTTCCATACAAACTCGTGCGCGGGCCGGGAATGATGCCTTTCGAATCGGTCAACACCGTAAACGGCCGCAACGAAACGATACTTTCCGCGCGAGCGTACGGCAGCGCCGCAATGTCGCGTGCCGTGGGGACGGACGACGACAAGGCATCGTAACGGTCGACGATTGCCGCAACGGTGCCGTCCGCGTCGACGCTGACCGTTTGCGGGCGGCAGTACCGGCACTCGATGCGCACGCTGAGCGCACCCGAGTGCAGCACGAAGGTCCCGTCGGCTGCCGTCCGGGTCTGCTGCGAGCCGGCAAGCACGACCGCGCCCGCGATGGGTTCGCCGAACTGATCGCGGACCGCGCCCGAGACCAGCGGGGTAGGCGCGGCAGCGAGCAAGGAGAAGACGGCAAGGAGCATGGCCCGGCGTTTCACGGATTCTTCAGAGATTCGGTTATACTGAAAGTAATGTCAAGGCTCTCTCTGCGTTCTTTGCTTTTAAGTCTCGCGGCCTGCGGTGCGTTCGCCGCGGCGTGCTACGGCTTTGCAGGGGCGGGCTCGGTCGAGGGGATGTTGCAGGGCGGACTCACGCCTTCCGCTGTCCCCGGGTTACTCGGACCTATCACTGAAGGCGGCCGCCTGGCATGGGAGTGTAAACCCGAGATCGCCGCAGCGGCACGTACCGCCGATCAAGGCGACCTGCCCGTTCTTCCCGCGAAGTAACGATGCTGCGCAGAGCCGCCGCCTTGGCTTCCATCTTGTTGGCGGCGGGCACCGCGGGCGCTGCTGCCCAGCAATATCCGATGCGAACGCCGGCGCCGAAGACGACCTCGCTGCCGCAGCTGCGTGCGCTCGCGCGCACGCGCGAGATCTCCGAACGTTTCACGATGGGCGTCGCGGACGAACAGCGCGGCGAGTATGCCGCGGCGATTCCCGAGTTCGAACGTATTGCGGCTTTGCGTCCGCCCGAGCCGGAGTACTCGACGGCGCAATACGATCTCGGCATCGCCTATGCGAATACGGGCCGTCCGGCGGACGCAGCTGCCGCCTTTCAATCGGCAATTGCCGCGGATCCCGGCTTTTTGGCGGCGATGGCCAATCTGATTGCCGTCGAGCTCGCCGCCGGAAACGTGAACGCCGCGCGTGCTGCCGCCGATAAATTCGTGAAAGCTGCACCGGATTCGGCGCGCGCGCTTTACTCGCGCGGTATCGTAGCACTGCAGCAAAACGATCTCGCGACCGCGCGTACCGACTTCTCGCAGCTGCTCAAAAGCGACCCGCGATACGCGCTCGGGCATTACGATTTAGGCGTTACCGAGAGCCGCGCCGGCCGCTGGAACTCGGCGGAACGCGAGTTTTTGCTGGCGCTGGATCTCGCACCCGGATATGCGCGCGCGCGCTTTGCGCTAGGGACGGTACTGCTGCGTGAAGGCCGCAGATCCGACGCGCGTTCGCAGTTCGACCGGGTCGTCCGCGATCCGAACGGGGACGTCGCGCTGCAAAGTCTCGCGCAAGCGATGCGCGACGCCATTCACGCGCCCTAACAACACTTTACACTTTTTTCATTTCTGGGCCGTACGCTCTCCGGCACACCCTTGCTGGAGGCACCATGAAATATCATCTCTATGCAATTCCTTTGGTCGCGGCGGCTGCGTTAGCGGCTTGCGGCGGCGGTTACGGCGGCGGCGGAGGTTATGTCGCGCCGGGTGGCGGCAACGGAGGCGGCGGCGTTGGGGCACTGACGATCGGCTTCGCACTGCCTGACGGGGCGATCGGCACGGTAAGCACGCCGCCGTTCGGGACCGTAGGCGGATATACGCAGAAAGTCTACTCGCAAGTACTCGCGTTTCCGCCGGGCACCGTTGTGACGCTAAAAAATCTTTCCAGCGGCACGCCGCATACGCTGAACGTTCTGAGCATGTCGGCGTTCCCGGCTACGCCCGCTTCGCTGTCGACGACGGCGTCGGGTTCGTCTACGCTCGATGCGAATTTTAAAAGCGGCACGATAAATCCCGGCGGAACGATGAGCGTAACGCTCGCAAATGCCGGAACGTATTACATCGGCTGCGCATATCATTACAACGATTCCGTCAGCATGCGCGACGTTCTCGAAGTGAGTTCGAGCGCAACCCCCGGTCCGCAAGCAACGGCGCAGCCCGGCAGCGGCGGTATCGGCTCGGGCGGCGGCGGCGGATACTAGGACCGGACGGCCCGCAGATGTTCTCCGGTGCACGCAAGGCAGCCGCATTGATCGTTCTTTCGGGAATTATCGGTGCGGCTGCACCTCCGCCCGCAGCGGCCGCAGAGCCGTTGCTCGTCGATCAAAACGCTCGCGTGTTCACGCTGTCTTCGCTACGCGGTACTCCGCTGATCGTCACGTTCGTCGCCGCAAGCTGCACCGAAGCGTGTCCGCTGATCAACGCGCAGTTCGCGCAAACCCAAGCAGCGTTCAAACGTCAGCGCCTGAATGCGCGGCTGTTGACCATCACGCTCGATCCGCGCAACGATACGCCGCGCGTCATGCGCGTATTGGCGCAGCGTTTCGGCGCGGATCCGCACCGCTGGCTGCTTGCGAGCGGAAGCGTGCGCAACGTGCAGCGCGTTCTGGATGCGTTCGGCGTGCGCACCGGCGACGACCACACGACGTTCGTTTACGTGTTCGATGCGAACGGCGTACTGCACGATCGCCTGCTGGCATCGAGCGTGCTGCAAGCGCAGCTCGCCGGCGAACTGCACGCGATGTCGGCGCGAGGCGGACGCTAGCATGAGAAGAGCGTGCATGCTGTTTGCCCTCCTGACGGCATGCACGCCCGGCGGCGTCGCGCCGTCCACGGGCGGTTCGGCCTCGACGGCAACCATCGACATCAACCTCACGCTGGATCCCGGCGGTTACGCGCCGGACACCATAACGATCCCGGTGGGATCCACCATCCGGTTTAGAAACTCGGACGGTTTCGCGCATACGGCCAGCGTCCTTAAAGGACTCTCCACATTTCCGGCTTCGTCGCCGCTCACCGCCGCAGCGCAAACGCAAAGCGGTACGGCGATCTCACAGACGTGGAGCACGGGGAACTTGGCCGCGGGCGCCGTCTCGCAAACGATTCTGATCGATCAGCCCGGCACGTATCTCTACGCGTGCTTCTACCACTACGGAGCGCCGATGCATGGAACGATCGTTGCTCAATAACGTCCGCGCGGGCATGGTATTCGCGCTGGCGTTCGCGGCATTTGTAGCGCAAAGCAGTGCGAGTGCCCGCGCTATTCCGATCTTTGCTCAACGGTACCGGATGCAATGCGGCGCGTGTCATTCGGTGTTGCCCGAATTGAACGACTTCGGGCGCTATTTCCGCTCGCACGGCTACCGTCTTCCAACGGCCAAACATGGAACGACCGGCGTTGCATTGCGCTATCAGCTGGAATACGAACGCATGCCGGCAGCCGGAACGCGCCGGTTTACGCCCGGCGGCGTGTTGTTGTCGAACGCCGATATCGGGGCGATTACGGCATTCGTGCATTACAATTTAGGCGCCGGCGGCGGCCCGGGCGGCCTGTATATCGGCTATCTCACGACGTACAACGCGCACACGCAAAGCACGTACCGGCTCGGCCTGTTCGAACTGCCGCTTAGCCAGTCGCCGGGTCAGCGTTTGGACGATCTCGCGCCGTACGGATATTACGGAACGCACGTCGGTTTGAACGACTTGACGCTTTCCTCGCCGCGGTGGGGAATCGACGCCGAACGGCTCCTCGGCCGTACGACCGTCGCTCTCGTCGCCGACGACGGCGAGTTCAAAGGCGCTGCGTACGGCGGCAAACCCGTCGATACCGGCGAGACGACATCGGCCGCGTCTCCCGAGCTGGGAATCTTCGCGCGCGCTCCGATCGGGGATCATGCGGAGTTCGGTGCGCAGGCGCTTAGCGGTCAGCGTTCGATCGCCGCAACCGGGCGCGCTGCGTTCGACGACGCGTACACCCGCGAAGGCGTACTCGCGCACTTCTTTGCCGGCAAATTCGATCTGCAGGCGGAGCAGTGGTGGGGCCACGATGCGAACGCGGACGGCTTCGGCGGCGCAGTGGGCAGCAGCGGCGGCTATGCACGCATCAAGTTTTATCCGGTCCCGCACTGGTATCTCGGCGTGCGGTACGACGCGGCCGCAAATCCCGTCGTGAGCCGCGACTACGTCTTTTATACGGCTTTTCACGTGACGCCGCATGCGCGGCTGCTGCTGCAGGAGACGGCCCGTCCGGGTGCGCCCGGCGCGTTCGGCGCGGCAATAACGGTTGGAGCGCCCTGGCCGCCGAACGAGTAGTGCATGCGAATCCTCGTCGTCGAGGATAATCCCTCGGTTTGCACGGCGCTCGAGCAGATGCTTTCGCAGCTGCAGTACTCGGTCGACACCGCCATGGACGGCGATGCCGGGCTGGACTATCTGCTGCGCGGCGTGTACGATACCGCGATCGTGGACGTCGTGCTGCCGAAACGCGACGGCTTCGCCATCGTGCGTACGGCGCGCGAGAATGGATTGCAGACTCCGGTGCTGATGCTGACGGCTCGCGATGCGGTCGAAGATCGCGTCATGGGCTTGGACAGCGGGGCCGACGACTACCTGGTAAAACCGTTCGAAGAAGCGGAGCTGTTTGCGCGAGTACGCGCGCTGACGCGGCGCGCCGACCGCCCCGTTCTTTCCAAGCTGATCGCCGGGCCGCTCGAGATCGACGCAGTCGGACGGCGTGCAGCGTGCGGCGGGAAAACCCTTTCGCTCGGATCGACCGAGTTCCGCATGCTCGAGCATTTCATGCGCAACCGCGGCATCGCGTTGACGCGCGACCAGCTGCTGGCGCAGCTGTGGGATTACGACTTCGACGGTTCGAGCAACATCGTCGACGTCTACGTCAGCCAACTGCGCCGGAAACTGAAAGCCGCCGGCGCACCGAACATCATCGAAACGGTCTGGGGCGTGGGATACAAGCTGCAGGCATGATCGCGCAAGTCACGGCGCGCTATCTCGCGCTTTTTCTGATCGTGCTCGCTGTGCTCAGCGCGGGCGCCTATCTTTTTTTGGCGCAGGAGTACGGCGCGTTGTTGGCGCCCGCGCTCTCCACCCCTGAAGGCCACACCGCTTACGCGGCTGCGATGCGAAAAGTGACGCTGACAATCTTGGCGTTCGACATTCCGCTCGCGGCGGTGTTCGGCGCCGTAGCGTGGGGACTTGCGCGCGCGTCGCTCAAGCCGCTCATCGATGCGCGCGAACGCGAACGGGCCTTCGCCGCCGATGCAGCCCATGCGCTGCGCTCGCCGCTCGCAACCATCGCGGCGCTTTCGCAAACGCAAAAGGGCGAGCCGTTCGAAACCATAACGCGTGCGGCGCTCGATGCTTCGGCAACCGTCGGCGACCTGCTCACACTTGCGCGTGACGCGCACGGCGCGGCGCTGCAATGCGAACCGGTGGACGTCGCAGCCGTCGTTCGCGACACCGTCCGCGAGTTTGAATCGCGCGCGCAGGCTGCGGGCTTGACCTTACGCTGCGAGATGCAAAGCGCGATAGCGCAAGGCGACGAACGCCGCATCCGCGAGGTTACGCGTAATCTCATCGAAAACGCGCTGCGTCACGCACGCTCGCAGATCCGCGTGTGCGTGCAGCCGGTGCGCCGCGAGGTGGAGATCGCCGTTTGGAACGACGGTGAAGACCTCGAGGAAGAAACCAAACCGAAACTCTTCGAACGCTTCTATACCAACGGCGATCCGGGCGGCAGCGGCTTGGGCCTGGCGATCGTCGCATGGGTCGCGCGCGCGCACGGCGGCACGGCACTCGTTCGCGACCGCGCGGGCGGTCCCGAATTCGTCGTCACGCTGCCGCAGCACTAACTTAAAAGGCGCTTCAGACTTTCTTCACGCCTGCCCGGTAGCATGGCTTCCATGCGAACGAGCGTTTTTTTAACTGCCATTCTTCTTGCATTCGCGCCCGCAGTAAGTGCCGGCGCCGAGCGCAGCGTGACCGTAAAGATCGCAGCCATGAACGGCACCGGCGAAAGCGGCATCGCCACATTTATCGCGCAAGGCGATAAGACGCTGGTCGTCGTGGATTTAACGAATGCGCCCGGCTTGCGTCAGCCCAGTCATCTCCATGACGGAACGTGCGACGACTACTCGCCCGCGCCCGCGTATCCGTTGGCAGACGTGGTCGGCGGCAAATCGCGCACGATCGTCAACGAACGGTTCGAGAAGATCGTGAGCGGCCGATACATCCTCAACGTTCACAAGTCGTACGACGACATCGCCACGCAAGCGGCGTGTTCGGTCGTCAAAGGCTAAGAGCGGTGCTTGCGCGCTGGCCCGTCTTCACGCAGATTGCGCTAGGGTTTTCGCTCGGTGCGCTGCTGCTCGCCGGAGCGGCGTCGCAGACGTACGGACGCGTGCGCGAGATGCGCGCGCTGGCCGTACAAGCGCTTGCGCTGGAGCATGCGAGCACGCTCGCGAGCGACGTCCTCACGCAGATGCTCGACGGCGAAGCCGCCGTTCGCGGCTACGCATCGACGCGGGACATTCAGTTTCTCCAGGCTGGGCACTCGGCTGCGGCGCGCGCATCGCAAAACGTCGCCGCACTCGAATCGGCAGGCGCGTCCCGTGCGCTGCCCTCGAACCGTCTGGAGCAGATCGTGATCGTTACCGGGCGCATAAGACGCGACGTCGCGCGCACGGTTGGGGCCTTCTCGCGGATTGAGCGTGCAGCGGCAAGCGGCGACCGAGCCTCTCTGCAGCGCCAGATTCAGTCGGAGCCAATCCTCTTTCAAATGCTGCGCCACGATCGCAACGTCTTGTTGAGCTATACGAGCTCCGGTGCGCGCGATGCACTCATCCGTCTCGACGACGCACGGCGCGCAGCTGCGCTGACGCTCGTCGTCTCGACCGTCGCCGCGATCGTGCTCTTTCTCTTCGCGGCCGGGTTGGTGGCCCGAACGATCGCGCTGCGTCTGAACGCGGTCACGCAAGCGCTGCACGACGTTACCGCGACGGACGTGCCGGCGCTCATAGCGGCGTTCGGAACCCTGGCGGAAGGCGATCTTTCCGCGCGATTCTGTACTGCGCGTGGGACGATCGACGTGTGCGGCCGCGACGAGATCGCGGAATTGGCGCATAGTTACAATGCCGTTGTCGGCAGCTTGAACGACATCTCGACGGAGTTCGAAGCAATGACGAACCGCCTGCGCGGCACCATCGAGGCAATGAGCGGATCCGCGCGCGAGATCGCCGGCCGCAGCGATGCGGCGGTCGATGCGGCGATGGAGTCGCTTGCAGCCGTCTCGCAGATCTACGCAGCCGTACGCGGTGTCGCCGATACGGCCGCATCGCAGCTGCAAAGCATCGCCGCCGCGCGCTCGCAGATTCAAGAGTTGAATTACAGCGCCATCCTCATCGCGCAAAGCGCCGAGTTTTTAGCCGAGAGCGGAACAGATGCCCAGGTGCTCGGCCGCATAGCGCGGCGGAACGCCTTTATCGCACAGGATCTGCGCGAATCGGTAGAGCGCGTGCTGGACGCCATGCTGCTGGTCGAAGAGTCGGCCGCATTACACGACGGTATGGCCGACTCTGCAACCACCGCCGCAGCCGAACTTTGCAGCAAACTTGGAACCATCGACGCGTCGTCACGCCGGTCGTTTGCGCAGTCGCAGTCGCTGCGCGCGCTCGCATCGGCATTTAGGAACCACGGAACGGAACTCAAGGAGGCATCATGATCGCCGCATTTCTGCTGTTCGCCACACAGCTGTTCGCAAAGGAAACCATGCTTTCGTGCCAGGCTTGCCACACGGCGACGATGGCGCTCACGCCGATCGGTAAAGGCTTTCGCAACAGTAATTTGCGGCTGATGAAACTCACGAAGACCGGTGCGCCCGCCGTCGCCTTGCGCGGCCAATTCGCGTATACGAGCGAACCCGACCCAACAGGCTTGCCAAAAGCGATTCTCGATGAAGTGGATACGTTTGTCGCCGGACAAGTAGCGAAGAACTTTACGTATTACTCCGACGTCTATCACGTCGACGGCGGCGAAAACGGCGCGGCGCGTGAAGTGTGGGTCGAATACGCTTCGGATCATCAGCGCAGCTCGCGTGCATGGCGCGCGACAGCCGGTCTTCTCAGTCTGCCGGTGCCCGTCGATCCCGAGATGTTCCGTGAGACGAACAATCATTATGCCGTCTGGGATCAAAGCGTGGGCGGCAATCCGTTTACGTTTTTCGACCCGCACAATGCGGCGATGCTTTCGTACGGAAGCCCGATCCGCGGAGCGAGTTTCTCGCTGCTCGGCGTGCAGGCGCACGATAAGCAGTCGGGATTGCCGTCGGCCGGCACCGATACGATGGAGACGCTGCACCACATCGCAGGTCCCGTAGTGCTCGACGCGTACCGCTACGACGGGCGGCGTCCGACGGGCGATGTCAACGACAGTTTCTGGCGTACCGGCTTCGGCGCACAGATCTTCGCCGGCCGCGCGCAGTTTATGGCCGTTACGCAAACCGGCTTCGATTCATCTGCAAACGGCGACGGCGTTCCGGTGTCGTCCAGCGGCGGCTTTGCGCAAGCACGTTATCAACTGAGTCCGGCATCGTTCGTAATCGGCCGCTACGACGGGATCTCGGATTCGACCGGAACGTTCGAGCGTTCGTTCACTGCCGGATACGGTCTGCGGATCGGCAGCAACTTCAAATTGGAGGTTGAAGACGTCATGCAGCATGTGCCCCAGACGACGCATACGCTGAACGTCGTTTTCGGATTCGGCTTTGCAAACGTGGGCGGATCGCAGTCGTATTGAGCCGGGCGTACAACCGCGTTATTTCGTAACCGTAATCGTGCCTTTCATCGAGGGATGATACGAGCAGATGTATGCGTAGGTTCCGGCGTCGGCAAAAGTGTGCGTCCAGTGCTTCCCCGGCGCGATCGGGCCCGACTTCACGGCGTCGGAAGTGACGTCGTGCGTAGCCGGATCGTCGTTAACGAACTCGACCGTATCGCCCGCGTGCACGGTGGCCGCGGATGGAGCGAAGGCAAAGTCGCGGATGTGTACGGTGAGCACCGGCGCGGTTGTCGGCGCCGGCGTGGGCGTTGCCGCCGCAAACAAAAGAGCAAGCGATATCAACAGGGTCTTCATGCCGTTTACCCTAGGGCAAGCGGATGAAAAAACTCTAAAGCCCCTCCGGCAGGCCGCCGCGTAGCGCGGCGTGTATTGTAGGCGGGCTATGCAGAAACTCGACGCCCAGCGCCTGAAGCACCTTCAGGAGCAGGCCAACCTGTGCCGACAAGGCATCATTCGCGCTTTGCTCTCGGCCGGGTCCGGACACTCCGCCGGTTCGCTCGATATGGCGGACATCTTCACGGCGCTTTATCAGCACGTGATGAACCACGATCCCAAGAATCCGGAGATGGCCGATCGCGACCGCTTGCTTCTCTCGTGCGGACACATCACGCCCGTACGTTACAGCGCAATGGCGTATGCCGGATACTTTCCGGTTGAAGAGCTGCTGACGCTGCGCAAGTTCGGTTCGCGTCTGCAAGGCCACCCGGAGCGCGTCAAGATGCCGGCGCTCGAGACCACCAGCGGTCCGCTGGGTGAGGGTCTCGCGCAAGGCACGGGGATGGCGCTGGCGGCGAAGATGGACAAGAAAGATTGGCGCGTCTACGTGGTGACGTCCGACGCCGAACACCAATGCGGACTGCATTGGGAAGCTATGATGACTGCCGCCAAGTTCAAACTCGACAACTTGATCTGCATCATCGATCGCAATTTCATTCAGATCGACGGAAGCACCGAAGACATCATGCCGCTCGAGCCGCTCGGCGATAAATACCGCGCGTTCAATTGGAACGTGTTCGAGTGCGACGGCAACGACATCGCCGACTTCATCGCCGCCGTCGAAAAAGCGCACGCACCGTCGGGCAAACCCAGCGTGATCGTTGCGAACACCGTCCCCGGCAAGGGCGTCTCTTATATGGAAGGCGACTACACCTGGCACGGCAAGCCGCCCAACAAAGAACAAGCCGACACTGCGCTGCGCGAGCTGGAAGCCGCGCGTGAGGAGATTCTCGCCCGTGCTTAACCTCGCGCCGCTGGACGATCCGAAAACCGTCAAACAGGTACCCACTCGCAACGGCTTCGGCGAAGGGCTGATCGAAGCCGGAAAAGCCGACAAGAACGTTCTCGCAATCTGCGCCGACCTTGCGGAATCCACGCGTATGCTGGGCTTCAAAGAAGCGTGCCCCGATCAGTACATCGAGATCGGCGTTGCCGAACAGCTGCTGATCGCAATGGCGGGCGGCCTTGCCAGCGCGGGCAAGATTCCGTGGGTCGCAAGCTACGCGATGTTCAATCCTGGCCGCTCGTGGGAGCAAGTCCGCACGATCATGGCGCTCAACGAAACGAACGTGAAGATTGCAGGCGCGCACGCCGGCGTCTCCGTCGGACCCGACGGCGCTACGCACCAAGCGATCGAAGATATCGCGATCATGCGCGTCATCCCGCACATGACCGTGGTCGTTCCGTGCGACTCGGTTCAAACGAAGAAAGCCACGATCGCGCTGACCAAGATGAACGGGCCGGTGTACCTGCGGTTCGCGCGCGAAAAATCCCCGATCGTTACGACGGAAGAGACGCCGTTCGCAATCGGCAAAGCGCAGACGCTTCGCGAGGGCAAAGACGTCGCGATCGTCGCATGCGGCATTCTCGTGTATAACGCACTGATGGCCGCCGAAGCCCTAGCGAAAGACGGCATCGACTGTATGGTCATCAACAACCATACGGTCAAACCGATGGACGAGGCGGCCATCACTGCTGCCGCGCAAACCTGCGGCGCCGTGGTGACGGTCGAGGAACACCAAGTTCATGCCGGCATGGGATCGCGCGTCGCCGAGATTTTAGCGCAGCGTAATCCGGTTCCGGTCGAGTTCGTCGGCGTTCACGATCAGTTCGGTCAATCCGGCGATCCCGCGGAGTTGATCGAACATTACGGTATGGGAACGACCGCCATTGTTGAGGCGGTTAAGCGCGTCCGTTCGAGAAAGAAGTAAGAAGAAGTTAGACGGCGCTCTCGACGAGAGCAAGATCTGCAAACGCAGCGACCAGGTGCGCGACTTCGGCGGCGACGCGTTCGTACGGAACGTGCGTTTGATGCGAGACGGCTTGCGCGATCTGGTCGCACGTGTGCACGCCGTCGCACTGCTCGAGAATCGATGCGGCGCGCGCGTTCAGGACGTGAACGTAATCGCGGCCCAGGTCGGTGACAACGACGCTATGCGCGGTCTTCTCAATATGAAGATCCGCGTGTTTACGGGGCAGAGTGAGTAACATAAAAGCGCCGGCTCCTTTCCATAGTAGCGGCTTTATGCTCCTATGGTAATTGGGGGGACGAGCGAGCGTGCAGGGCCCCTGCATCCCGGAGTATTAGGACGTTAGACCCTATAAAAGTCTGAAGGGCGGCTGTGTCAGCCGCCCTTCGTCATTTTGGTCCTAGCGCAGACGCGTTTAGCGGCGCAGGCCGAGGTCCGCGATCAGTTTACGGTAGCGCTCGAGATCTTTGTTCTGCAGATAGTTCAGCAGACGGCGGCGCTGGCCGACCTGCAGCAGCAAGCCGCGGCGGCTGTGATGGTCCTTCTTGTGAACCTTCAGGTGATCCGTGAGCTGATTGATCGACGCCGTGAGAATGGCGATTTGGACGTCGGCAGATCCGGTATCGCCGGACGATTTGCCGAACTTGGCGGCGATCTCCGCCTTCTGTTCTTTGCTAAGGGGCACTTCTTAAGGTCTCCTACTTCAAGGATGGGCTCGCATCGGATGCAGGGGCGTCTAAAACACCTCCGCTCCGGCGACTGAGGGATTGTACTACAGGGCCGCGCCGGGCGCAACCGGAAACGCGCGGGCGATGCAGCCGCTCTCCGTTGCGGCATTGGCCGTTAACATCCCCGGACCGCTAGCGGCACGAGCCCTGGCGCAGGCCGGCGCGCACGTCGTGAAGGTCGAGCCGCCCGGCGGCGACCCGCTCGCGGCCGCCGCGCCGGAATGGTATGGCCGGATTACGGAGGCGATGGAGGTCGAACGCCTCGACCTCAAGCAGCCGGCCTCGCGCGCCCGGCTGGACTCCCTCGTTACGAATGCCGACGTGCTGGTAACGGCGATGCGGCCGGCAGCGCTCTCGCGCCTCGGACTCGAGCACGCCCCGCTCTTCGAGCGCAACCCCCGGCTGTGCTGGGTCGCCGTCGTCGGCGATTCGGGGCCGGCTGCGGACCACGCGGGACACGACTTGACGTATCAGGCACGTGCGGGTCTTTTAGCACCGCCGTCGCACCCGCGCACGGTCTTCGCCGATATGTTTGCGGCGGAACGCGCCGTCGCGGCGATTTACGAACTGCTCTATCTGCGCGAGCGCACCGGTGCGGGCGGGTTCCGGGAGATTGCGATCGCCACCGGCGCGCAAACGCTGATGGATGCGCACCGTTTCGGGTTGACCGCTCCCGACGGACCGCTCGGAGGCGGTTCGCCGCTCTATCGCTGCTACCGCACGGCAGACGGATGGATCGCGCTCGCCGCGCTCGAGCCCCACTTTAGGAAGCAACTGGCAAGCGTCATGCAAACGGACGACTTAAACGAGCGCATCCTTTCGCAGCAGTTTGCGCAGCATCCGACCGCGCATTGGGAACGCGTTGCACGTGAATGCGATCTTCCGCTTGCGGGTATCGGCGGCTGATGCGCCTGCTCGTGGTCGAAGACGATCTGCGTTTGTGCAACGTCATCGCGCGCGGCTTGACGGAGTCCGGTCACATCGTCGATACCGTGCATGACGGAGGCGCCGCATTCGATTGGGCGGCCGGCGCGCCTTATGACGCGATTCTGCTCGACGTGAATCTTCCCGTTCGCGACGGAATCAGCGTCGTGCGATCGCTGCGCGCAAACGGCATCGCCACGCCGGTGCTGCTGCTGACCTCGCGCGACACGGCGCAAGACGTCATCGAAGGTCTGGACGCCGGTGCCGACGACTACCTGCGCAAACCATTCGTTTTCGGCGAACTGGAAGCACGCATTCGCAGTATCGTGCGGCGCTCGACTGCGGAGTCGCTCGACGCCGAACTGCGCTGCGGCAGCCTCGTGTTCGACATGCGTTCGCGCGTAGTGCGCCGCGGCGAACGAACGATCGATCTCACCGCGCGCGAAAGCGCCTTTTTAGAGTTCTTCATGCGGCACGAGGGCAAACTCGTATCGCGCAGCGCTATCGAGGATGCGCTCTTCCATCGCGAGAGCGAGACCGGATCCAACGTCGTCGACGTGTACGTAAGCCGTTTGCGCGCGAAGCTCACGGCGGGCGGTGAGAGCGAACTGCTGCACACGGTGCGCGGCGGCGGATACCGGTTCGGCGAACGGTGAATCTCCATCTGCGCCTCGGAGCGCGCTACGCGGCCGTCTTGTTTGCGGCACTGCTCGTGCTCGCGGGCATCGCCCTTGCAGTGATGGATCGCGTGCTCCGTACGGGCTTGGATGCACGTTTGCAAACGGAAGGATATGCGGCGGCGGCGCTGATCGACGCTCGCGCCGGCAACGTCGTGATCGATGCGGATGACCGCCCGCAGTTTTTGTCGCTGACTTCCGGCGTCGATCAAAGCATCGTCACCGATCGCAGCGGGCGCGTCGTGCTCTCGACCGTGGCCATCGCGCCGCCGGCCATTGCCGCACTGGCGTTGCGCCCGTTCGGCTTTCACGATGTGGGCTCCGGCGAAGACGTCGCGCGCGCATGTGTCGTGCCGATCGTCCGCGCCGGAATTCGCTCCGGATCGATCGTGGTGTGGCGCGCGAGCGATTGGATCGATGAAACGGAGCGCGGCATGGCGCTGGCCTTTTTCGGTGCAGCCGTCGTGATTGCGGCACTCGCGTGGGGCGTCGGTGCTATATTGACGCGCGGCGCGCTCGACGATGCGTTTACGCGGCAACGGCGGTTTACAGCGGATGCCTCGCACGAATTGCGTGCGCCGCTGGCCGTGATTCGCGCGGAGGCAGACCTAGCGCTGCGCAAAGATCGCGCACCTGCGGAGTATCGCGCATCGCTCGCATCCATTGCGGCCGAAGCCGATAGACTCGAAGCACTGACGGCAAGTTTGCTTTCGGCGGCCCGCGCACAAGAAAGCAAGCCGCGCTTGACGGAGTTCGACTTGGTGTTGCTGGTGCGCTCCGCCATCGAACGGTTACAGCCGCTCGCGCAGGAAAGCGGCGTTGCGATCGTCCTGGAGGCAGCCGAGGCTTCCGTTTGCCGCGCCGACCGCGACGAGTTGGAGCGCGCCGCGATCGCGCTGCTGCACAACGCAGTGAAGTTCTCGCCGCGACGCGGCCGGGTCGCCGTCTCGGTTCTTCGCCGGCAGCGGTGGGTCGAATTCACCGTGAGCGATGAAGGCCCGGGGTTTTCGCAAGACGCGCTCCGTCACGCGCTCGAACCGTTCTGGAGCGCCAAAACGGACGCCGCCGCAACCGGGACCGGTCTGGGGCTCACAATCGTGCACGGTATCGTCAATCGAGCCGGAGGCACGATCGCTTTGGCAAATACGGCGCGCGGTGCATGCGTGACCGTGCGTCTTCGCGCGGCGCGTTAACACTAGCGTAACGATCGTCGGGTACCATAGCGGAATGCTTCACACCGTCATGCTTGCGGCCGCGCTTCAGGGCTCGCAGTATCTCCGCGAGGCCAAAGTCTCGCTGGCCGCTGCGCGCGCCCTCGCACTTAAAGCCGTCCCGGGCGGCCGCATCGTCGGCCAGGAGTTAGAGCGCGAGCCCGGCGGCAGCGGTCTTCGCTTTAGTTTCGACGTGAAAACCGGCAAGGTGACGCGCGAGGTCGGCGTGGACGCCAAAACCGGAAAGATTTTGGAAAACGCCGTCGAGGGCGCTCATCCGGACTAGCTTCCGTTGAATATCGCCGCTTTCGGCTTACGGCATCAAAAGACCGTCGCGTTCCTCGCGGCGGTCCTTGCCGTGTTGGGTGTGTGGGCCTATCTAACGACGCCGGCGGCTATATTCCCCGACATGTCGTTTGCGCGCATCGACGTCGTTGCCGATGCGGGCAACTTGCCGCCGGATCAGGTGCGTACGTCGGTCGCTGCGCCGCTCGAACGCGCGTTTCTCGGTTTGCCGTCCGTTACGAATGTTCGCGCGACGTCGTCGCAGGGCTCCGCCGAGCTGATCGTGACGTTCGATCCGAACACCGACGTGCGTTTCGATCTGCAATACGTGGATCAAGCGACCTCGCAGCAGCGCCCGCAGTTGCCGGCCGGAACCGACGTGCAGGCGGTCATCGTGAACCCCAACGGCGAGCCGGTTATTTCGTACGCATTGGTATCGCCGGGCATGTCGCAAACAGTGCTGCGCGAGTTGGCCCAGCAGTCGCTGGTACCGCAGTTTTACGGCGTCGCCGGCCTCGCACGCACCTTGCTCATCGGCGGCCCCGATCGCGAGTTTCACGTGATGCTCGATCCTTCGGCGCTGGCTGCGCACGGATTGACGGCGGACGACGTCTCTAAAGCCATTGCCGATGCGAACAACGTCAGCGCGCTCGGCGTCCGGCAGCAGTTTTATCAGCGCAACGTCATCGTGATGGATGCGCGGATTCGCAATGCATCGGCGATAGCGGGGGTTGCCGTTCCGGTCCCCGGAAAGCCGCCGGTGCAAGTCGGCGATCTCGGAACCGTTTCGCTGGGAGTGGCACCCGATCTCACGCAAGTCAGTTACGACGCGCGTCACGCGGTCGTCATCAACTTCTTCGGTTTGCCGGGAGCCGATGCGGTGAAGATGGCCGCTCGCGTGCGAGGCCGCATGGAAGCGCTCTCGCGCGCGCTCCCTTCCGGCGTTTCGGTCTACCGGTATTGGGATCAGACCGACCTCGTGGTGGAGTCGCAGAAGAGCCTGAGGGACGCTATCCTCATCGGCGCGCTGCTTGCCGTCGCCGTCATCTTTTTGTTTCTTCGCAGCTGGCGGATGACGCTCGTCGCCGCAATCGTCATTCCGATTGCGATGTCCATTGCCGTTTTTATGATGAACCGCTTGGGCCAGACGCTGAATCTCATGAGCGTCGGCGGTCTTGCGGTCGCCGTCGGACTGATCATCGACGATGCCATCGTCGTCGTCGAAAACATCGCGCGCAATCTTTCGCTGTATCCCGATAAACACAAACCGGATGTCGTCGTGCTCTCGATGACCGAGTTGGCGGGTCCGATGGCCGCGTCCACGCTGACGACGGTCGTGGTGTTCGTTCCGCTGCTGCTGCTGACGGGCGTGAGCGGATTCTTCTTTCGTGCGCTCGCGCTCACGCTCGGATCTGCGCTGGTGGTATCGCTTGCACTCGCGCTGTTCGTGACGCCGCTGCTCTCGTCGTGGCTGATACGCGAACATGTTTCCGAAGAGCACGGCGGATTCGTGGACCGCATTCTGTCGCGCTACGAACCGCTGCTGCGCTGGACGCTTTCGCACCGGGCGATCGTCTACGCCGCATCCGCCGGCGTGCTGATCGTCACGGTGGTGCTGCTCTCGCGTTTGCCGAGTGATTTCTTACCGCATTTGGATGAGGGACAGTTCGAAGTCGCCTACACGATGCCGGTCGGCACGACGCTGCAAGCCAGCGACGCCGCTGCGACGACGATGGAGCGCATCGCACTTAACGATCCGGCGATCGTGAGCGTCGGACGCGTCACCGGCATCGACACCAACGGTTTCTCTCCGACGCAGGTGCGTACGGGTACGCTGCGCTTCCGGTTAAAGCCGCCCTCGCAGCGCGCTTCCTACGATGCGATCAGCGACCGCCTGCGGGATGAATTCTCCGCGGCCGTACCCGCGGCGCAGCTCGATTTTCACCAGATTTTGGAAGACATGATCAACGACATGTCGGGCTCGCGCTCGCCGGTCGAGATTACGCTGCGCGGGCCGGACCAAGAGACGCTGGCACGCGTTGCAAACGAGATTGCCTCGCGGATCGGAAAAGTCAACGGCGTTGCCGATGCCTTCTCCGGCGTTTCTTTCGACGATCCTACGCTGCGCATCGATCCGCTAACCGCGCGGCTGGCTGCGCTAAATGTAACGGCCGGGGATCTGGGCTCCGCACTTGCCGCTTCGGCGCAAGGCAGTGTGGCTACAAATCTTGCGGGCACGACGAACGTCGTTCCCGTGCGCGTGCAAACGGTAGGAAGCGCGGCGCTGGGATCGGCGCTGCTGCCGACTTCCGCGGGCGCTGTGCCGCTGGGCACCGTCGCCGGCATTCAAGCCGATCGCCTGTCGACCGACGTGACGGAGAACAACGGCGAACGCGTGATGATCGTTACGGCAAACTATGGCGGTGCGAGCCTGTCTTCGGTCATTGCCGGGGTTCGCGCTCAGCTTCAGCAGATCGCGCTGCCGCCCGGTTATACGGCCGCAATCGGCGGCGCGTTCGAAGCGCAGCAGCAATCGTTTCGCGAGTTCGCCGGCGCGATCTTGATAGCGATCGCAATGGTGTACTTCGTCATGCTTGCGACGTTCCGGTCGTTCCGCTTACCGCTGGTCATCCTCGCGGCCATTCCGCTTGCACTGGTCGGCGTTGCGCTCGGCCTCTTCGTGACGCAGACCCCGTTTAACGTCTCGTCGTTCATGGGACTGCTGTTACTGGTGGGATTGATCGTAAAAAACGGGATTCTCCTGATCGACGTCGCGAACCGCCGCCGGATGGAAGGGGCCAGCGTGCACGATGCATTGGTAGCGGCCGGACGCACAAGATTGCGGCCGATCGTCATGACGACGTTTGCGGCGATCGGGGGACTGCTGCCGCTGGCGCTCGGGATTGGGGCGGGTTCCGCGATGGAGCAGCCGCTGGCGATCGCGGTCATCGGCGGTCTTTCGACCGCGACGCTGTTCACGCTCGTCGTCATTCCGGTGTTATATGCGGGCATTGCCGGAAGGCGGACGGTATGATTGCCGCGATCGTTTTTGCGGCGGTCGTTTCGGCGCAGCAGTTCAGCGCGCTTCCGCTCGACGCGGCGCTCCGCGCTGCCGTCGCACACTCGCCCGATGTGGAACAAGCGCGGCAGCGTGTCCGCGAGAACGCCGCGTTGCTCGCCGCTGCCAAGGGCGGCGCGGCCCCGTCGCTAACCGCCAATTATGCCGCTGCGCCGCAAGCGGGCAACGACAACAACACGGTGATCCAGCAACTGACGACCGTCGGCGGGCAAGTTACGCTGGGCGATTACCTCGCGTACGCACCGCTCGTGCGCCAGGCCGCATTTACGCTAGCCGGCGCGCAGAGCGATTTGATCGAAGCGCAGCGCGCGGAACGTTTGAAGAGCGCCGGGCTGTATTTTTCCGTCTTAAAGGCGATTGCTGCGTTACAGCTGCGCGAACAAGATTACGCGGGACGCTCGTCCGACATGCACGCGGCGCAGCTGCGTTACCGCGCAGGCGATGCGCCGCGGATCGACGTGGTGCGCGCGCAAGTTGCGCTTGCAAGTGCGCAGGCGGATCTCGACGCGGCCCGCGTCGACCTAGCGAATGCGCAAAACGCTTTGGAAGTGGAGACGGGCTCCGCGCCGGCAGCGTTTGCGCAGCTGCAGCCGCTCGCGCAGCCTGCGCCGGTACCGGCGAATGCCGATGCCGCCGTTACACGCGCGCTGCTGATGCGCTCCGACTTGGCATCGGCGAAGAGCGCTATCGCTGCAGAAGAAGCGGCGGTGGATGCAACGCGGCGCGGATTCTTTCCGGCGGTGACCGTCAGCGCCGGCTACACGTCCGGTGTCGATACCGGGATAGCGGTGCACGGCCCGTCGGCAAACGTTACGCTTAGCGTGCCCGTGTCGCGCGCTCAGTCGGCGCGTGTCGAAGCCGAACAAGCCCGCTTAGATGAAGCGCGGGCAAAGGCCGAAGGCATTCGCCGCCAGATCGTGCTGGATGTAGGCTCGGCAGCACGCACGTATGCGGAAACGCTTCGCGCGCAGATTTCCGCCGCGCGCGCCCGCGCTGCGGCACAAGCAGAGCTGCGTGCAACACAAGTAGGGTACCGGAACGGAGCCAGTTCGAGTTTAGACGTGTCCGACGCCAGGCGGACGTATCTGCAGGCGGCGTTAAACGAAGTGTCTGCGGTGTACGCCGCAGCTCAGGCGCAAGCCGTATTAGAGGAGGAGATCGGTCCGTGAACCGGCGTGTGTATGCAGCTGCCGCCGCGTGCGTCTTTGCGGGATGCGCGCAGCCCAATCAACCCCCACACGAGGCCGCGCCTGCGGTCGCCGTTAGTACGGCCGCCTTCGGCACGTACACGGATTCGGTGCAAGCCGTGGGACGCGTCGGCGCGCCGGCCGGCAGCGAAGTAAAACTCTCGTTTCCGCAGCCCGGCATTCTGCAAAGCGTCTCGGTGCGTATCGGCGAACGCGTCGCCGCCGGAGAGTCCCTCGCGCAGTTGGATACGAGCGGATTGTCGCTCTCGGCGCAGCAGGCTGATGCCGATGCGCAGGCCGCTGCCGCAAATGCGGCGCAGTCGCATGTCGATCGCACGAGTACGAAGATTGCGGTCGATGCCGCCGCACTCCGTCGCGAGCAAGCTTTGTATTCGGCCGGTGTGGCGCCGCTCAAAGACGTTCAAGCCGCTCAGGCGCAGCTCGCGCAAGACCGCGCCGACGCGGCCAGTGCCGGCGCGCAGATCAGCGGAGCAAACGCGCAGGTGCAAAGCGCGCAGGCGCGCGCCGCACTCGCGCAGCGCGATCTCGCCAACGGTACGCTGCGCGCACCGGACGACGGCGTCGTTACCGGCATCTACAAACATCCCGGCGAAGCCGTCGATACCACGACACCCGTCATCGGCATCGGTCCGGGCGACGCGCGCGACGTCACTCTTTCGCTTTCGGCAGCGGACGCATTGCGCGTGCACGCGGGCGACGCCGTGACGATGACGGTTGCCGGCACGGATCTGCGTTCGCAAGGCCGCGTGCAAGGCGTTGCGCCCGCGCTCGATCCGGCGACCCAGACCGCGACGGCCGTCGTCGCCGGCGTTCCGTCCGGTGCGCCTGCGGGCAGCGCCGTACAAGCGGTAATCGAAATCGCGCACGATCGCGGCATCGTCATTCCCCAAGCGGCAATCGTAGCGGATCCGCAGTCCGGACAAACGCTCGTGTTCGTGCAAACGCGTGACAAGAACGGCGACACGAAGTTTGCGCAACGCGAAGTGCGAGTTGCAAAACAAGACGGTACGCATG
>DASSRQ010000145.1:0-13981 GCA_035701665.1 Vulcanimicrobiaceae bacterium | reverse complement strand
GACGGCGAAAGTGTCGGCAGCGGGATGGCTACGTGCGAATACGCTGAGATCGGGTTATCGGGTGGCGCCGAAGCAAATGGGGACGGGTACGGTGAAGGCGCAATCGCCGGCGCGCCGGTCGAAACGTTGCCCGACGGTCCGCTCACGACGATTGCCGGTCCTCCGGATCCGAACATGGGGCCTTGGATGACGATCCGGCCCACGTTCGTTGCGACGTTCGTGCTGCCGCTGGGAGGATAGTTCAGAAACGGGATCGGCGGCGTGGGTATCGGAGATGGCGTGGGACACGGTGTTGCGTGGTTAACGAATCCAACGTCAACTTGCGTAGAAACCGGTGTTTGGCCGCTACAGGCGGCAATCAGCGACAAACAAGCCACCAAACCCGACAACCCGGTAAGCGTGTTCATCGCCCGTTGCATCCCCTCACCCCGTAGCGGCCGCGGGCCGCTTAGTCCATATTGGCTAAGTGGGCTAGATTATAGCCCAAGCGAGGGGTTTTGGCTAGTGCCCGGCGGCCCGTACCACCAATGCGGCCCGGGAATTGACGCCGTAGGCCTTGAGCACCGCCTTTATATGATTGCGAACGGTGAATGAGCTGCGTTCGAGCGATGCGGCGATCTCTTCGGTGCTGCGTCCCTGCAGCAGCAGATCCAATACCGTCGACTGCGCGGCAGTCAACCGCGGTGCGTCCGGTCCCGCGAGGGTTTTGCGCGGCTGTCCCGCGCCGCGAATCTCACGCGCCATCCAACTGCGCGGATACGATTGAAGCAGCGAGGATGCGCGCTCGTTCCACGGCTCGCTTTTGTCGATGGGCGCCAGTGCGATCGCCGCTCGCGCCGCGCGCCAGTGGATTCCCAGATCGCTGTAGATCTTCCACGCCTGTTGTAAAAGGCGTTTTGCTTCCGCCGTTTCGCCCAGCGCCGACTGCACCTGTCCGAGCGAGTACGCCTGCAGCGCGTCGATACGCCGGTCTTTTCTGGAAGAAAGGATGCGCGGATAGTTTGTGCCCGCACCGGCAAATGCGCTGACGTATCCGATTGCAACCGCCGGATCGGATTGAGCAAACAACTGCGCGAGCACCGGGAGCGCAAGCTTCTCTTCGCCGGCAACCGCGTTCCAATCGATGCCGGATGCCAACTCGTGCGCATCGCGCAGTTCCTGAGCGGCCCATCGGGGCTCTCCCAGCGCTTGCGCCAGATAGGCGCGATCGGCCAGAGCCGCCACCCGCCATTCGTCCGAACTTGCTGCGGCCAAGGCTTGTTTGAGGCGCCGGAACGCGTTGAACTCGTCGCCTTCCAGCGCATGCCGCCACGCGACGGCGCGAAGGGCGTGAAACTGCAGGTCCGCGACGTCGCGCGTCCACCGGACGGAATCGATTGCCGCAACGGCGGCGTCCCGCAATTCGCTGCTGGGCAACTCGACGGCCAATGCGGCGATGTGTGTAACGAGCATCGCCTGTAAGTAGGCATCGTTCGCGTTATCGCGGTATCGCCGCAGCGCTTCCAGCAGCAGCGCGCCTTGCTCGGGCAACTTCTCGCGAGCCGATGCGATTGCTCCGCGCAAAATAAAGGTCGAGAGTTGCAGCTCCGGCGTCGTGTCCGCAGGCATCGCCGCGATCTCTTTTTCGGCGCGATCGAGACGCCGCTCGATCCATTCGAGCGATGCTTTTTGATTTGCAAGCTCGCCGCGCAGCTGCGGAGTCGTCGCTAAAGAAGCTGCCGTGCGGAACTGCGCGGCCGCCGATTTCGAATCGCCGGTGCGCGCGAATGCCGCCCCCTTGAGAATGGCTATCTCGGCTTTGGTCTCGGCGCGTGAACTCGATATCGAGCTCAAGGCCGCCAGTGCGGCGGCGGGGTCGCCAAGCCGCATCTGCGTCCGTGCAAGGAGCATCGCTGCCTGCGCATCGCTGCGGCGACGCTTGACGATCTCGCGAAGCGACGCGGCCGCCTCTGTAAAGCGGGCGGCGCGATAATCTGCGACGGCGGCCGCGAAGTCCGGCTCGCGTTCGGGCTGCTGGGCCATGGGCGGGTGCTTCGGCGCGCAGCGGGACAAGCCCTTATGGACCAAGTATAGCCCTATTGCGTCATGTCTGTGCTTCGCCGCTTCGCCGCCCGAACGATGTTTACCGCGCTCGCAGCGGGCGCGCTCTGCATTTCGTTTTCCGCGTGCAATACGAACGGCGGTATTCCGGCCGGTCCGCTGCCCGGCGGCGGCGGAATCCCAGGCTCCTCGCCGACGCCGGTGCCCACGGCCACCCCCACAGCGACGCCGACGCCCACGCCATCCCCGACGCCGGCGTCCACGCCGGCCGTCAGGACGCCGCGTTCAAGAAAAACCGCTCCGCCTTAGGCGAAATCAGCGCGTAGTACTCGCGGAAGATCCGCGTAGCATCGGCACCCGGCCAATGCGCGGGAAGCAGCGTGCTCGGCAAACCCGGATCGATGTACGTGAACTTGCGGTAGTCGTGCACCAGCCACATGCGATCGACGAACGCCGCTTCGTCCTCCAGCCCGTCGTGGTCGCGTTCCGCACGCAGCATCGGCTCGTAGCGCTGCACGAACTCCAGATACTGCTGCGCGATCGCGGGCAAGTCCCAGCAGCGTTCCAGCAACTGGCGATCGTTTTGCGGACCGAGATACTCGCCGTGAAAAACGTCGATATTTTCGAACACGCCGTTCGAGCGCGCTGCGGCTCGCGCGTCCTCGAGCCGGTCGTGCGGTGAGATCCAGGTCGATGCGGACAGCGGCGCCCATCCGAGCACTTGCAGATCTTTGCGCAGTCCGTCGCGCCCCTGGCGGTTGGCTTCGGCGACCGTGTACGTCAGAATCCGCCACTTACCGTCCCATTCGACGATGGGTCCGTAGATGCGCGGATTGATGGCTTCGACCCTCAAGCGGCCGCGCTCGGTCATCGAATAATAGGAACGGTTGCCGCGGCGGGTGGCCTCGAGCCAGCCTTGGCGGGACATCCGGGAGACCGCCTGCCTGACTGCCTGCTCGGACAGGCCGAACTCACCCATGAGCCGTATGAGGGCGCCAACCCATAGCTCGCCCGGCGCCTGCCCGGTTCGATAGACGAAATCGCCGAAGAGCGTGAAGATGAACGAGTTGGGCCGCGTGACCGGCCTTGACAGGGTCGCCGTCATTATGACAGTATTCTCACGGTAGACGATTTTTCCGTCACATTTCCTTGGAGGCTCACCATGGCGCGCATTTCGACGTTCGACGACTGGCTCGACCTGCTGAAAGACTGGCAGAAAGACATCGGTCTGGATAACGAGCTGATCGAACGGTACATGCCGGGTTATCAATTCGAGGCCAAGTACGGCGACCTGCCCAACAACGAAATTTTCTTCGGCGACTTCAAAGGCGAACGCCGCTGGGAAAAGGTGCTCGAAATCCCGGATCAGCGCATGCGCGACGCCGTGCTGAACATGATCGTGTTCCAGGGCGACACCGAGTTCGCCAGCAACGAGCAGCAGCGGTTTCTCGTGAACAACGCGCCTTCCGAGTACGACCTGGCTTCACTGGTCCGCATCATGGTGGAAGAGACGCGTCACGGCTATCAGATGTGTCATCTGCTCGTGAACCATTTCGGCGCCGACGGAAAGATCGAAGCGCAGAAGATGCTCGAGCGGCGCGCGTTCGGCAAGAAGAACCGCCTGCTCAACGCATTCAACGACGACGTGACGCATTGGATGGACTTCTTCGCGTACACCAACTTTATGGATCGCGACGGCAAGTTCCAATTGACGATGCTCTCGCACTCCGGTTTTGCGCCGCTCGCGCAATCGATGGGGCCGATGCTGCGCGAAGAGTCGTTCCATATGGGGACGGGCATCTCGGGTCTGCGCCGCATCGCGCAGGCCGGCGTGATTCCGGTTGAAGTGCAGCAGAAATACTACAACAAATGGATCTCCGGTTCGCTCGATCTGTTCGGAACGGATCACTCCGGTTCGGCGCAATGGGCGTACACGTGGGGTATCAAGGGCCGCGTGGACGAGGATAAGACCGAAGACGCCGTGGACCGCGAGCATCTCAACGAACGCGCGCGCGATCAATTCTACGACGAATGCCAAAAGACGATCGAGCGCGTGAACGCCGTGAATCCGGCGGAAACGAAAATCTACATGCCGGATATGCGTTTTAACCGCAAGATCGGCGCGTACAAAGATCAGTGTTGGACCGTCGACGGACGGCAGTTGAACGCGCAGGAATGGGAAGCGTATGCGCCCAGCGTGCTGCCCTCCGAAAAAGACGAGGAACTCCTTAAATCGTACTTCAAAGACCCGGCCTGGATCGCACCCAAAGGAAAGAGTGAGGCGGCATAATGTCAGCGACTACTAACGGAGTATCGCAAGCGACGCCGTTCGGACGCGAACAGCGTTCGTTCGAAGGCAAACGCGTAATCAACTACTGGAAAGACGGCCACGTCGGCGTCATCGAGATGGACGATCCGCCGGCCAACACGTACACGCACGAGATGATGCGCCAGATCGACGAAGCGGTTCTGGATGCGCGTTTCGATCAAGACGTCGAAGTAATCGTACTGACCGGTAAGGGCGAGAAGTTCTTCTCTGCCGGTGCGAACATCGGCATGCTCAACAGCGTAACGCCGGAGTTCAAATACAACTTCTGCCTGCACGCCAACGAAACGCTTTCGCGCCTCGAGCAGACGCCGAAACTCGTCATCGCCGCGCTGAACGGCCACACCGTCGGCGGCGGCCTCGAGATCGCGATGGCTGCGGATATCCGCATCGCGCGTCAGGATGCCGGCAAGATCGGATTGCCTGAAGTCGCTCTCGGCGTGCTCCCGGGTACCGGCGGAACGCAGCGTCTCGCGCGCATCGTCGGCCGCTCGCGCGCGATCGAGTTGATGGCGACGGGACGCACGTTCAGTTTCGAACAAGCGCAAGAGTGGGGCATCGTCAACGACATCTATGAAGGCGACGCCGAAAGCTTCCGTTCTCAGATTCTCACCTACGCCAAACAGTTCACGACGCCGAACAAAGCGCCGATGGCCGTCGGACACATCAAGCGCAGCGTGCAGACGGGTCTCGAGATGCCGCTCAACGACGCGCTTGCGCTGGAACGCGAACTGCAGTCGCTGCTTTTCAAGAGCGAAGACGCCAAAGAAGGCATCGCCGCGTACAACGAAAAGCGCATGGCGAAGTTCAAGAACAAGTAACCGCGGGTGAGCCGCGCCCAGACGCTGGTTCTGCTGGCCGCCGTCGTGTTTGCAAGCCTCTCGGCTGTAAGCATCGGCGGCCGGCCGCGTCCGGTTCTGGCCTTGCTTGCGATCGCGCTCATGGCGGTCGTCGGCTATTTACGGCTGCGGGCAGCGATGTCGCGCCGCGCGCCGAAACCTTCATTCGATGCGTTCGAACGCGCGCAACGGATTCACGAGGCTCGTACTAAGCGTTTTTGGCGTTAGCGTCATCGCTGCCGGCGCATTCTTTGCCTCACGCAGCGGCCGCGTTACGCAAACCCCCACTGCAACGAGCACGCCGAATGCTCTCCGCCATAGCGCGCCTGCTGCACCTTCGCGTCAACCAACATCATCCGCGCCGGCATCAGCCGTTCCCGTGCGAACTGCCGCGCCTGCTGCATCGCCGTCCGCAGTGTCTTCCGCGCGTGCGCGCACGCCCGGGCCGCTGCGCGCGAGCGCAACGCTCCCGCCGGGCGCTCAGCCGACGGTCGCGCCCGTACCGCTGCAAAGCGGCGGAACGCCGCAACCAGTTCCGATGGAGCCGCCGGATGCGTATCCGCGGATCGTTTCGGTCACGCTCAGTTCACCGGTCGTCAGCGGCGGAGACGTAGTGACGAGCAGCGTCGAGACCTCGTCGAACGTTGCATCGGTAGAGGCGCGCATCGGCGGCTACAGCGCGAACTATCAGAAGACCGGCGTGGGCCGCTTTACACTCGCGTATAAAGTGCCGAACCTGCCGTTCTTTCTGCACAAAGCCTATGTACTGCAAATCATCGCAAGAAACACCGCCGGTACGAGCGTGTCTACCGCGGTCCCAATCACGATTCGTTAGCGGCGTCGCCGCGAAAGCAGTGCGAGTATGGGACCGGCAATGTTAAACGCTGTTTGCACCAGCGGCGTCTTTCCGCGCAGCATGACGCGATAGTTGGCTTCGACCGTATCTTCGATCACGTCACGCTCTATTTCCGCGTACAGCCGCGTCATCGCAGCGAACGCTTCGTCGCGCACGTTTGACGACGGCGCCAGCGGCGCGCCCGCGGCGATAAAAACCTCCGGCCGGAGCGAACGGCGCATGACGTACCGGAAAACGAGCGGCACGACCGGAACGCCGGCGGCAACTGCAACGTTCGCAAAGCCGCGTTTGAGCGGCCCGATCGCATTGGAGTGACCGGCTAAGCCTTCGGCAAGAAAACAAACCGGCTCTCCGGCCTCGCAGCGTTCGCGCGCGAAGCGCAGGAGATCGCGCAGCGCTTCGGCGCCCTCGCCCTTTTTTGAAAAGGCTCCGAGCCAGCGCATCATCGGTGCCGAACGCAGCGTGCCTTCGTTGGCGTACGTGCAGAAGCGTTTGGGCCGGTGTTCGTACTGCCACAGCGCGAGGACGCGGCTATCCCACTCCGATTGATGCGATACGGCCACGACGTAGCCGCCCGAAGGCATCGGATCCGTTTCGCGAATCCAGACGTTTTCAAAGTAGCGCCGTACGAGCGAACGGTAAAACGCAAGCCATAGCGCGCCGCGCACTTTGGAACGGAGCGGCGGAACGACTTGCAACGTCAGTGCAGGGCCGGGTGCGGCGTCGGCAGGTTCGGGAACGGAACCGCATTGTACGGCGTCGGAAGGGCCTGCGGTACGGTCTGCAGCCCGCCGCTGTTCTCGTCGATCCAATGATAAACCGTGCGCGTAAATGCCTGCGCGTCTTCATCGCCCACGCACAGCAGATGCGGTTTTTCTTCGATCCCGTTGGGGGCGGCCTCGACCGACTGCAGCGAGCCGCGGTCGAACAGCACCTGCATCTGCGTTCCGGACTGCAGGCGCACCTGCGTGCGGTAATGCTGCGGGTCTATGCGATCCATCCGGTAGGCTTGCGCATTCCAGCCGCTTTGATCGCTGGTCATATAGACCGTGTCGGTGAGCGGTGTCGCCGGCGGAACTTGCACGCTTATGCTGACCGTAACGAAACGTCCCGCGCGCGCGTGCGCGCAAGCAGCGCCGGTTTTCGGCGCGAGATCGGGATTGGGAACGGGCGCGGACATCGCCACCGCAAAGCGGTGCACGTCCGCGAGGTCGCCTTGGGCCGGAAATTTCTTCAACGACACGTCGAGTTCGACGACTCTGCCCGCGTCGTCGAACGTCGCGCGGACGTAGCGGCGCGCGGCCGGAGCGGGGCCTGCGATGCGGGCATTGGACGCGACGCGAAACGCGTCACCCGACGTGAAAAACACGAGGTTCTTCTCGAAATCGAGCAGCTGTGCGGTAACGACGATCAGCGCGGCAAAAATCTTGATCATGGGCCTAGTTGGATGACGAACTCCGGGCTCCAGCCGCGGTGTCCAAAGTGAAAGTAATACGACCGCTCGACGTCGATTGAAAGATGCGGATCGATGCGCGCGCGAAACGCGGCGGTAATATCGTACGGCGGCTGCCCTAGATAGTTGCCCGTCAACAGTTCGCGTCCGAGTACGTCGAGCGGCGGATCCGGAAAGATGTCCGGAACGGATTTCGGAAAGTCGTCATGTTTGCGCGCCAGCAGCGATGCGGAGAAGAAGCCGTTGTTCGAATATGCTGCGCCGAGCGCGAGTGTCCGGAAGGTCGCCGTTCCGTTGAACGCCGCATAGCCCGGATACGGCACGCCGCCGGCCAGCGGAACGAACGGCACGTACACTTGCGATCCTAGTCCGTGCGCATACACGTCGGCGGTGTTTTGAACGCTGTAATTCGCGAACGCGTTGAGGTGCGCGGAGAAGGCCCTGCTAAGGCCGAGCGAACTCGAGGCGACGTCTACATAGTGCGGCGTGCTGTACCACGTGCGCTGTTTTTGGACCGATGCGGTTAGAAACGTGCTGTCGTAAAAGCGCGGTCCGGTCGTAAGTTTGAACGACGGCACGTAAAGTTGCAGCCCGAGTTCGTGGTTCCAAATCGTCGTATACGGCGTTCCGCCCAGCGTCTGTAAACCGTAGGCATCGTGAACGTAGCCAAAACCGTACTGGATCTGCTCGTACAACGGCGATAGCCCGATCCGGCGATCGAACTGCTGCGCCGTAAGTTCGAGTTGAAACGGGTGGTTCGGAATGACTGGATGCGAAGGATCCGAGGCAACCGGAAGCAGCGAGAAGTTCGAAAACTGCGCGGTGAGGCGCGCGAACGATCCGGAGAATCCTTGCGTTGCCTGCACGGTCGTGAACAGGCTCGACTCGGACGGCTCGCTCAATCCCGATCCGAACGTGTGCAACTGCGTGAACGAGCGGATCTGGAAATTGGGCGAAGGCGTCCCGGAGAGCAGCAGATTCCAAAACTTCGACGGCCGCGTCACCGGATTGACCGAAAACACGGCGTATGCATGCTTGCCGCTGAGGTGCTGCTCGAAAGCAAGATAGGTTTTATCGATCGTATCGTATCGCGCGTGCAGCGCGCTGATCGATTGGCCGTTCCCCGCGAACGCGTACGTTGCATCGAAGGTCGCGCCCGCGAGCGAGTTTTGTCCCAAGTGCTGGTCGCTGGAAAAGTTGATGTAATAAGAAGGCAAAGTCACGTAGCCGCTGCCCGAAGGGGCAGCCATGTTGACGCGTGAGGGACCGAAGCGGATGAACGATCGCGCGCCGATGACTGCAGCGTTCGTTTCGAGATACGGCGGCGTGTCGATCGGATCGGGCAACGCAAACGCGTCGCCCGGCATGTCACGGCCCTTGACCGGATGCGCCAGATCGCCGTTTAAAAACGTCCACCGGTCGGCCCCTTCGGCCACGGGCAGAAAATACAGGCGATCGAAATCCAAAAAATCGGAGAGCGCCGCACCTTCTTCGATTCCGGACGGCGATTCGAGCCGCACGTGGCCCGCAAGGACGAAGCGGTTCAACTTGAGATCCATCGAAAACGCGTCGCCGGTCGCCGCGAACTGCGGCGTTTCGATGCGTACGCCGCCGTCGGCTTCCACAAGAAACCGGTCGTAGAAAAAGCTGACGTGCGTCGCCTTTACGTGTAGAATCGCGGCCTGCGAGGCGGCCGTGCAAAGGAGCGCCAGCAATGGCGCAAGCGCAAACGTACGTATTCTAAAGCGTCGTGTCACTGTCTTGTTGTTCGTTTACCGGTGGTTGTTTCCGGGAATCTTGAGCTTGCTAGACCTTGGGCAGCAATGCAGTCAAGGCCTTGCCCTGTTCTAGTCCAAGTTCTGCGGAAGCCGGGTGTATGACCGTTGAGGCAGTAGCCTATTCGCCGTCAGGGCTCCTCTCGCGCATGGTGCGCAGCGAGTTTTTGCGGCACGGTGCGCTGATTTTCGGCGCAACGATGTCGCTGAACGCCGCGAGTTACGCATTTCATTTTCTGATGGCCCGCCGGCTGGGTCCCGAAGTTTACGGTTCGCTCGTTTCGCTCCTTGCGATTACGGCGGTCATCACGATTCCCGCGTCGATCGTCGCCATGATCGTTGCGAAATACGTCGCGGAGTTCCACGCGCTCGAAGAGCATGGAAAGATCGCCGCGCTGGCGCGGCTCGTCGTCTCGCGGCTTGGCATACTGGCAGCAGCCATCGTGCTCTGCGGCCTGATCTTCGAACACAGCGTCGCGGCGTTCGTTCGCGTGCGCGAACCCTCGGCGATTCTGCTGTGCGCGGTGATTGCCGCCGCGTCCATTATGCTTCCCGCGCTGCGCGCCGTCGCGCAGGGCGAGCAGCGTTTCGGATGCGTAGCGGTTTCCTATCTTACTGAAGGCGCCGGGCGGTTCGTGGGCGGTACCGCTTTAGTGTATCTGGGCTTCGGCGTGCGAGGCGCTTTGCTGGGATACCTGACCGGCGCGCTCTTGAGTTTGGCGTACACGGCATCCCGCATCGCCCTGCGCCGCGCGGGCAGCGATGTCGTGAGGCTCGACGTGCGCAGGATGCTGCAGGCGTTTGCAGCCGTTGCGCTCTCGATTGTAGCGCTGCAGGTCGTCATGGCCGCCGACGTTATTGCCGTGCGGCATTTCTTCGACGCTCGAACCGCCGGCCTGTACGGCGGCATGGCTTTGGCGGGCAAAATGCTGCTATTCGCGGTGACGTTCATTCCGACGATCCTCCTTCCGAAAGGCGCAGCAGCCGCCGCGCGCGGCGACGACGCGATGCCGCTGCTCGTGAAGGCCATCGCGGTTACCGCGGTGGTGTGCGGGGCCGTGCTGCTCGCCGTCGCTCTCGAACCTCGGCTGGTCCTGCGCGTCGTTGCCGGAACGGCGTACGTCGCCGAGGCGAAGTATCTGCTGCTGTATGTTACCGGAATCGCGCTGCTGGCTTTCGCATCGGTGGTCGCAAATTTCGAGATATCGCTGCACCGCTTCCGGTTCATCGTCCCTTGCGCTCTCGCTTGTCTAGCGGACGTCGCCGCGCTCTTCGTTTTCCATCGCGACGTCGGTCAGTTCGTACTGGCTTTCACGCTTGGGAATGCACTCGTGCTCTTATCCACCGTGTCCGGCCCGTTGCTCGCGTTTCGGAGGGCTTCATGCAGCGCAGCTCCGCTCGTCCCCTAGCGATTTTTTTCGCCGAATACTTTCCGCCGTACATGGGTTCGGATCGCCGGATCGTCGATCTCGCGCGAAACATCCGGGACTGGAACGTCGAGTTCGCTGTCGTTCCCCCGCTGCGCATCTTGGGCGGCCGCTGCGAGCGTCCGCTTCGAACCTACTTCGAAACGCACTTTTCCGGAACCGTTTCCGACGACGAACGCGGCGGATTGCACGGCCACTATTTCCGCCTGCCGAATTGGTTGCTGCAAGTCTGGCGGACGCTCGGGATCCACGCCGGCTATGCGTTGACCGTTCCGTACTTGATACGGCAGGCGATAACGTATCTGCGCGCGCGCAAGCCCGACGTCGTCGTTGCCGCGCACCCGTCGTATCTGTGCGGCCTCGCCGGTGTCGTTGCGGCACGCGCATGCGGCATACCGGTCGTTCTGGATTATCCGGATGCATGGACGCCGCTTGCGATCGAGACGGCCGAGATCTCGAACCGGTCGGTATCGGCAAGCGTCTTGCGTGCAATCGAAGGTTTCACCGCGCGCAGAGCGACGCGTATCGTTTCGATTACGGGTGCGCTGCGAAGTTACGTCCGATCGCTGGGCGCGCGCGCTCCCATCGACGTTGTGCCGAACGGTGCCGACGATGCGCATTTCGCTGCATCCACGCCGGCGTGTCCGCGTGCTTCCATCGGATGTGCGGACGGCGATGAAATCGTGCTGTACAGCGGACGGTTGGAGCTCTGGTCGGGGGTAGAGGATCTCGCGAACAACATCGCGGCTATCTGCGGTGCGCGCGAACGCGCGAGAGTCGTGATTGCAGGCGACGGCATGGCGCGCGCGCGGCTCGAAGACGAGGTTCGCGCCCGCGGCCTGCGCGAACGCGTGCGGTTCCTTGGCTTTCAGTGCTTCTCGAAGATGCCGGCATTGCTTGCCGCCGCGGATGTTGCGATCGTTCCGTTTCCGCAGACGCCGACGACGGCACCATGCTCGCCGGTGAAACTTTTCGAGTACATGCTGATGCGCAAAGCGGTGGTGACGACGGACTTACCGGGCGTGCGCGAATCGGTAGACGAACGGCACGTAGCGTTCATCGACGGCGTGGCCGACGCGAAGATGGCTCGCGCGGTGGTGCGGATTCTCGAAGACACGGCGTATCGCGCGAGTCTCGAGGAACAGGCGTACCGCCATTGCAAGGACTCGCACACGATCGAGCGGCTTGCAGGGCGTTTCTCTCAAAGTATGCACGCGGCGTGCGGGCGATATTCCCGTTCCGGCGCACAACGAGAGCTGGTGGTCAAATGACGCGCGCCGTCCGCACGGACTGCCGTTTCTATCGCGGCTCGCGGCCGTGCGATCCGCACAAAGCGACCGGGACGATCTGCGAGGGGTGCGCATTCTACGACCGTACCGGCGACCGGATTGCCATCGTCAAACTCGATGCGATGGGTGACGTGCTGCGAACCGCGGCACTGCTGCCCGACATCGCCGCCGGCCACGACCGGCCGCACATCACCTGGATCGCACAGCCGGAGTCGCTGCCGATGCTGCGCTGCGTTCCGCTCGTAGACGAAGCGTACTCGATCGACGGCATCGCGACGCTCGCTGCGACACGAACGTATACCAGCGTGTACGCGCTTGAAAATAGCGAGCTCGGCGTAGGCGCGGCCGCGGCGCTGCAGGCAGGTTCGTACCACGGATTCCGGCCGGGAGCTTCGGGCAAAACGGAAGGCGTGTGGCCGGGCGGCGATCCCACGATTTTCGAGATCGGTTTATGGGACGATTTGAAGAAGCAAAACTCCCGTTCGTACTTGGAGATGCTTGCGGCGGCAGCCGGCGTTTCATACAGCGGCGGGAAACCCTCGCTCGAGCTGCCGGAGGACGAACTCGCAGCGGCCGCAGACGAGATGCGCGGGCTCAAACGCCCGGTTGTTGCAGTCAACACGGATGCCGGCACGCGCTGGAAGCGCAAGCAGTGGAATCTCGAGTACGTGAGCGAGGCCGCGCGGACGTTTGCGGAGATGGAGTGGTCGGTTGCGCTTTTCGGCGGTTCGCGCGTTGCCGCGTTTAACGACGGCCTTGCCGCGGCGATTCCCGGCGCGGTCCGGTCGTTTGAGTCGGCCAAAGACCCGCGGCGGCTGTTCGCATTGCTGAGTCAAGCCGACGTCTTGGTGACGGGCGATACGCTTGCGATGCACGCAGCGTGGGCATTAGGAGTTCCGGTCGTCGCATTATTCGGCCCGACGTCGCTCAGCGAGATCGATCTCGCACCGGACGATATCAAGCTGTCGGCAACGTCGCTGCCGTGCCTGGGCTGCTACCGGCACACGTGCAGTGTCAGTCCGCATTGCATGGATCTCCTGACGCCCCCGGAAATCGTTCGAGCGGTGATGAGACGGTTGAGCGTGGTGCCTGCGTGCGCGCCGCCGGCATAAGCGTCGTCATAGCGGTCTTGAACGAGGCCGCCGCAGTCGGCGCGCTCCTGGAAGCATTGCGCGCGCAAACGCTTCTTCCGGACGAAGTGCTTTTTGCAGACGGGGGAAGCACCGACGAAACGCGCGCCGTTATCGCGCACTGCTCCTCGGCGCTGCCGTTTCCGGTGCGCGTGCTGCACGTGCCCGGAAAGATCGCGGCCGGCCGAAACGCGGCCATCGAAGCGTCCGCGTATCCGTTCATTGCTGTGATCGATGCGGATTGCATGCCGTCGGCAGTGTGGCTTCAAGCGCTGTGCGAACCGCTTACGGCGGGCGCACGGGCGGTCGCCGGAGCGTATCGTGCGGACGCGCACACGCCGATGCAGCGCGCGATCGGGACGTTCACGTGGGTACCGCTGCCGGACGATCCGCGGCGGTGCCTTCCCTCGCACCGGAGCGTCGCGTTCGAACGCGCGTTGTGGCGCGAGATCGGCGGATACAACGAGGAGATCGATTCCGGCGAGGACACGCTGTTCGATCTCGAAGTGCGAAAGCGCTGCGGATTTGCGCTTGCGCCGCAGGCTCTGGTTACGTGGTCTCCGCGCAAAACGCTGCGCAGCGCGATACGCCAGCAAGTGTTCTACGGCGGCGGCGACGGAAACGCTCGCAGCCAGGCGTCATATCATGCCGCCATCGCCGCTTTCGTTGCGGCGGAGTGCTGTCTGTTCGTTCCGGGCATGCGGTTCGCGGGCGCGCTGGCGTTCACCGCGGCATATCTGTATTTTCTGCGCAAACACGCGCTGTTGTTTCGCAAACTCTTTCCCGACGCGCTGTTCGTAGCGTTGCTGACGATCGTTTTGCCGGTAGCGCGCTTAGCCGGATATG
>DASSRQ010000144.1:0-2321 GCA_035701665.1 Vulcanimicrobiaceae bacterium | reverse complement strand
ATCATACAGCCCGGGCGGACGAGCAAGTAAACTCCGAATCCCGCAAAGAACGCGGCCCAGAACCAATGGAGGATGGCGATCGCAGTTTGGTCGTTCATTGTATTAGGATGGTAATACAAAACATGGAATTGTGTCAACTAGCTGATACAAACGCATGGCTCAGACCCGCTTAGGCGTCCTCGACGGGCTGCGCGGCATCGCCGTGCTGCTGGTGCTCTGGTACCACGTCTGGGAGATCACTTGGCTCGGGGCGCCGCTGCCCTCGCTGCAGTTCGTTCCCGAGACCGGGTTTGCCGGCGTCGACCTGTTCTTCTTCATCAGCGGTTTCGTGATCGTGTATCCGTTTGTGAAGGCGCTGGCGGCCGGAGACGTTCCGCCGACATGGGGTTCGTTTGCGTACCGGCGCGCGCTGAAGATCGTTCCGTCGTACGTCCTTTCGATCGCGATCGCAATCGCTGTGGGATACGCGGCGTTCGCATCGCCCGGCGAAGCCGCCGCGGATATCGGGACGCATCTGCTCTTCATCCATACATGGTTCGAGAGCACCGCGGGTTCGATCAACGGCGTGCTGTGGACGCTTGCGGTCGAAGTGCAGTTTTACGCGATCTTTCCGCTGGTATGGCTTGCATTCAGGCGGGTGCCGTACGTAACGGCCGCCGTGATGATTGCTGCGGCGCTTGCCTTTCGCAGTTGGGGCGCGTCCTGCTGCCTGCACACGCACGCGCTGCTGATGTACGAAAATCTCCCGTCATTCCTCGACACGTTTGCGTTCGGTATGCTGGCCGCGCATCTGTACGTGCGATACCGCGAACGCTTGCGTTCCGCCAGGGATAAAAGCGCCGCTACGGCGATCGCGTTCGCGGGCTTCGCGCTGCTGGCATATCTTTTGCACGGCCTCTGGGACGTGCGCGTGCTGCCGGACTGGCCGACGGCGTGGGAGACACTGCATCGCACGCTTATCGGTGTTTCGTTCTTCATGATGGGGTTGGGTTCGCTGCTCGCATTCGGTTGGTGGCAGCGCACGTTGGCGAATCCCGTCCTGCTCTTCTGTGCCGTTATCTCGTACAATCTGTACCTCTACCATCAGATGGTCGCGCGATTGCTGCTCAAATGGCGCATTCCGCCGTTTACCGGGCCAAGCGAACATTACGATCCGCACTGGCAAGCGGCGTACACCTGGATCGCGTTCGCAGCGGCGATTGCGTTCGCGACGCTGGTGACGTACGCGTTCGAGCGGCCGCTTTTGCGCGTGCGTCCCGCGCAGCTCGCGCAGCTAGCGGCCAAACTGCGCGGCCGGAGGGCACTGCCTCCGGCGTGAGCCGGGGATTTACACTCGTCGAAGCGGCGGTAGCGGTAGGCATAGCCGCGCTCGCCGCCGTTTTACTTGCGCCGGTCGTCAGCGTAGCCGCTCGCGCATCCTCACGTGCGAACGATCCCGTGCATGCGGCGCTTTCGACGTATGCAAGCGGTTTGGTGCGCGACGCCGCGCAAGCGTGGAAATACGGTGCACCGGCCAACGCCGTCTCGCAAACGTATACCGCGACGATCTCCGCCGGAGCGGCTGCGAGCCCGCTGCCCGTTTCCGTGACAGAGACGATCGCCGCGGTAGATGCAGCCTCGTCGCAGGTCACCGTAACTGTTACGAGCGGTAGTGTAACAGCATCCGCATCGGCGCAGGTCGCAGCGTCGGCTCCGTTGCCCGGTTCGCAGATCGCGCGGCCGGGACTCGTTCCGATGCCCTCGCCGCCGGCAACGCCGTAATGCTTGCGAACGCACTCGCGCTCGCAGCACTCTTGGCCGTGTTGGGAGCGGCCGTCGTCGAGGCCGGTTTCGCCGCAGCCAAAACCACGCTGCTGCTCCGCGCGCAATCGGTTCTTCAAAGCGGCATTACGCACGGTTCGAACGCGGCGGTGAACGCGATCGCCGCGCAGATTCAAACCGGCGGCGCGTTGGTGCCCGCGCCGGCGTTTACGCCGCTGCCCGCGGTGTGCGCGGACGCGGCCTGCGGCATGACCGTAACGGAAACGATTACGCCCGGGAACGCTCCGGCGCGCGCCGCGGCGCCGAATTTGGAAACGAACGGCTATGTCGCCGAGCTGCGCATCGCGCTGCGCATCGAGGTCACGGTTACAGCGCAGGGTGGCCGGCTCGCGAGACGCACGCACGATATCGTCGTACGCGAAACGCTTTCGCCGCCGTACGCTTCGATTGCCGGCGTCGTGGGCGGCGATGCCGGACGAATGCAAGCGACGCCCGTGCCGTGCTCCAGCGCCGCTCCGGGCTCGTCCGACGGCACCGTCGTGCGCGCCGAGTACCGTCAA
>DASSRQ010000143.1:0-4473 GCA_035701665.1 Vulcanimicrobiaceae bacterium | reverse complement strand
TCGATCGACTGCGCTTGAACCGTCGAGTTGTTGAAGTTCGCGCCGCCGTTGAAGAGCAGCCCGCAGTTCGTCGCGCTGATCGTGCCGCCGCCGGACGTTCCGTTGAAGTTTGCGGTCGATCCGCCGTCGAGCACGTAGATGCACCCGTTCGCCGCTTTGTTGACGCTGTACGCGACCGCCTTGGTCGTCACAGGAACGACGGTGAACCCCAACACGCGTTCGAAGAACGTCGGATGGTTGACGGTAATATCCACCTCGACGGCACTATTGTTTGCGGAGTAGGCGTCGCCGGACTGCGGCGGATTATGCACGAAGACGCAGATGGTGCCGATGGCCGTCCCGCACGTCGCCGCGCCGCCGTTGTTGTCCGTATAGCCGTTGTTGCCCGCGTCCGCCTGCGCCGCCGCCTTGTAATCGCCGTTCTGCACTTCATGCGCGCCGGCGAGCGCGGCGCTATCCGTAGCCGTTTGCTGCAGGCGCTGCTGGTATTGATGGTAGCCGGTGTCTATTGCTGCGCCGGCAGCCGCTAAAAGCACGACGGCCGCGATTGCGGCCAGAGGAAGGGCTTGTCCCCGCTGCTGCTTCATTGCGTGTCACCTTGCACCCTGATGGTTGCGGTGCGTGAAAATGTCCAGGGATACGGAATGCCCAATGCGTGATAGTCGAAGAGCGTATAGACCAAGGCATGTGCGGTCACTTGGGCATAAACGGCGCGCCGGTATCCCGACGAACACGCCGTCTGCGTACAGGCGACGGCGGTGGCAGTCGTGCCGTTCGTACACTGGCACAAGTACGTCGCCGTCGGAATGGTAATCTGCGATAGATGCTGCGCGTCCGCGAGCGCGGCGGCTTGCATGTTACCGCCCTGCGTCACGGTGTAGAGTGATTGGCTTCCGTACGCCGCGCCGGCATGTGCGGCATTAGAGGTAACGATGCTGAAATACGTGAGCCGCCCGGTTTCGACGATGCCCATAAAGACCAGTACGAGCAGCGGAAGCACCAGCGCGAACTCCGCAATCGCAACGCCCGCGTTTGCCGGCACGCGTTTCATTCGACCAGCCTCGGCTGCGTAACGAACGGGGATCCGCCCGGATTGCTGAATGCGGTATTCGAAGCGTTGAAAGACAGCTGCCCGGCGACGATCGCGAAGTACGCTTTCGCACCTGCGTTCATCGTGACGTTGGCTTGAGGCATGTACATCATGCCCGTCATGCCGCCGTCGCCTGCGTTCATATTGATGTTTCCGGTGTAATTCGGAACGTACCACAACATCCCGGAGTAGTCTCCGCTCGTCGGCGCGGTGAGATGGAACGTCGTATTGTTCGTGTTGAAATTTCCGCTCGACGCCAGCGCTGCGATCGTTACGTTCGATCCGCTGATAGAAACATTATTCGCATCGATATTGCCGGTCACGACGTAGAAGCCGTTGGATTGAAGCGTCACGTCGCCTTTGAACTTCCAGCTGCAGTAGATGCCGGGGGCGATGGTACCGCTCGACGGAGCGTTCTGACAGGGCGTGGTCGAGGGCGGGTTCGATTTCAAATACGCGCACGCCGGAATCTGCATGCACGGATCGCTGACCGGCAACGCGCTGACCGGCGCAGACGGCGTAAACGAGGCCGTGCCTTGACCCGTGATATCGCCCGAGTATTGAATGGCGTCGTGCGTCGTGATGACCGATTGGCCGCCGACGACGAAATGCGAACTGTTGATGGCAACGTCGCAGTTCGGCGCATTTATGGTCGCGTTACCGCTCATCTTCGTGTTGCCGTTCGTCTGCAGCGCGATCATGCAGATTTGACTTGCGCCGTTCGCGATGGCGACGGCCTTCGTGCTTACCGTAACCTGATTGATGTTGAAAACGCGCTCGAAGAACGTCGGGTGATCGACCGAAATCGTAACCTGAAGCGCTTTTGGGTTGCCGGCAAACGCGTCGCCCGGCGGCGGCGGCCCGACGCCGACGGTCACGCCGTTGACGCCGTCGGTGTAACCGTTCGATGCAGCGTCGGCCTTTGCCGACGCGGTCGATGTTCCGGCGGAAAGATCGGCAGCCGCGGCGAGCGCGGCGCTATCCGTTGCAGTCTGCTGTGCGCGCTGCTGATATTGATGGTATCCCGTGTCGACGGCAAAGCCCGCCGCGCCTAACAGAACGACCATAGCAATGGCGACTAGGGGAAGCGTTTGACCTTTTTCGCGAGCAGAGTGCATGGCTTTAGCGTAGAGGCGCTACAGCGAGACGGCAAGCCTTCGGCCTGCCGTTCACGGCAAAATTGACTCAACGTCAATTCGCGTTTACGAATCAACACGACGCCTGCAGCGCGGCCGATCGCGTGAACGAAAGGCGCTCCAACAGACGCGCGAGCGAGGGCCGTTCGCCGGCACCGGCGCGCGCTTGGGACAGATAGAGGTGCGCTGCGGTCGCGTCGCCGCGTTCGAGCGCGATCTCCGCCAGACACTCCAGAATAAAGATGTATTTCTCGTGCAGCTGACGCGCAGAGGGCGTGAACCAGTCCTTTTCGCCTTCGAACTCCAGCAAGCGGCCGCGGTAGAGTTTGTAAGCCGCGCGCAGATGCATCTCGGCACCGCCGCCGTCGCCGGCATTGAGCGCGATCTCGCCGTCGGCGTAATGCGCGTTGAAGCGGCGCACGTCCGAAACGACGTTTTCGAGATCGATCTGCAGTTCCGGCGTGGTACGGAAGTACAGGTCGACGCAGCGCGGCCCGACGACTTCGCCGATCGCTTTGCGGATCGTGCTGCATGCGGTGCGCACGCTTTGCGTCGCCAGATGCCGTTCGGCGTTGGGCCAAAACGTTGCGGCGATCTCCTCGCGGCTGGCGCTGCCGCCGGGTTTGAGTAAGAGATACTTGACGATCTCTTGGTCCCTGCGGCGCACCCACGGGATGCTGCGCCCTTGAATGTTCGCTTCGAACGACCGGAACAGCTTTACCATCATCGGTGCGACGAACGACGGCTTCGGCGCTGCCGAGACTTGCGTGTCCATCGGCCGCAGCGCCCGATAAAGGCGGTACGAGCCGCCGTCGTCGAGTACGTACAGACCGCGAGCCTCAAAGTCGCGCATCCGGTCGCGCTCGACGGATTCGCCGCCGTTATAAAGACTCCAAAACGATTTGCGCTCTTCTTCGGTTGCCGATCGCAGCGATGCCGTCACCAGGTCGTTTACGAACGTCTGCGACTCGGCGCGCCACATCCCGAACGCGCGGTCGAGCCGCTCGTTTTCGGCCGCCGCGCGGCGGATCGAGTGCGAAACGGCGATCGCCCAACCATCGGTCTCATCGATGAGGCGGCGCACGTCTAAGTCCGAAACCTCAACCCCGTGGCTCTGCGCCAGCAGATGCGCCTCTTCCGGCGTGAAGAACAACTTGTGCGCATCGCACAAATCCGCGACGCCGCGCCCGACTAACCAGCGCGTGCGCATCGCTTCGCGCGAACGCGCGGCAAAGATCATGGTGACGTTGCCGGGCACGTCTTCCACCAGCCGGTGCAGTTCTTCCAAGGCCGCGGCGCACGCGTTGTCGGCGTCGTCCACCGCGAGCTGCATGCAGCGCGCCGGCGAACCGGAAACGAGCGCTAACAGCGCCTCATAGCTTTGAGGCGCCTCGGCGGAGCCGAGAGCGGTCGCGATGCGCGAACGGAACTCTTGAACGGAGCAGGCCGGAGGGAGACTGCAATACGCGATGTCGGTCGTGGCTTGGTGAATGTAGCGCAGCAGTACTGTTGTTTTGCCGGATCCGGACGGGGCAACGAGCAAGCGGAGCGGAGATGCTGCATAGGAGCGCATCCACCGCTGGAGCCGTTCTCTCTCGATTGTCGCCGGCGAGAGTCTTTGAACTCCCGACGTAGAGATAAGCATATGATTGGTATCTCCGAATAGCAGAAACCGCGACGGCATAGAGACGCGGGGTTTCGTGCTACCAACGTACGACGGCCCAGGCTTCCGAGCGATGAATCTTTGTAACAGCGCCGTTAACATTACCGTAAAGTGCTATGCACATGACTCTGCGTCCGGCGCTGTGCCTAGGTGTCAAGCGGACAGAAAGTGACCGTTCGCAAGGCGCAGACGGGCTCGCCCCGCCAGCCTGCGCGCTTGCGCGTAGTCGTCCCGCTGCGCAGCAAACGCAGCGAGCGACTCCAAAACGAATGCGTAACGATCCGCGAGCGCCTGTACTTGGGAGGCGTACCACGGCTCCACGCCTTCGTGCTCCAGCAGCGCGCCGGCGTACAGGCGCGTGCATGCGCGCAGATGCATCTCTGCCTGCGCGGTGTCGTTTTGGGCGATACTTTTTTGCGCCGCGTCGCAATGCGCGTTGAAGCGGCGCACGTCGCAGACGACGTTCTGCAAGACGATGCCGACGTCGGGCGACGTCCGGAAGTAAGCTTCGGCCGCAACCGTGCCCGCTGCCGCTGCGATCGCCTTGCGGATCGTACTGCACGCAGTGCGCACGCACTGCGAGG
>DASSRQ010000142.1:0-2789 GCA_035701665.1 Vulcanimicrobiaceae bacterium | reverse complement strand
AATGCTCACGGAACTCGCGCAAGCCGGCATGCTGCAAAGCGCTGCCGGCATTGCGTGCGGCATCTTTATGGAACCGAACGTGAAGTACGCAAACGAAGAGTCGCCGGAGATGGCGACGATGTTGAAAGATCGATTGGCGCTTGCGCAAAAACCGGCGGTATTCGGCTTGCAGTTCGGACACATTCCCGACCAATGGGTGCTGCCGCTCGGTGTTCCGGCGACGTTGGATGCGAACGCCGGTACGCTTGCTATCAACGAGGCGGCCGTTTCTTAAGGCGTCGTAACGCAAACGGAACGAAGCTGTACACCGCCTGATTGAAACGGCGCCGCCCGAAGCGCTACTGTTGTCGTAGGGTGACCTAATTCTTTGGGAGGTTTCTAGATCGTGTTACAGCCGTGGTTCTCCGAACCGTCGTTTTGTGCCGATCAAAACGCGAATACGGTACGGCATTTCTTGTCGCGCCCGTCATCCGATCGATCGGAGGGCGAGGAGGACGCCGTCGCTCAGTTCAGCACCGACATCGGCGTTTTGTTCCATCACCACGACCTGCACGAGGACGCTTGTAGGACGTAGCCAATGTAGCCGCTCGCCGGCTGCATGGAACTGCTTCGTTTTACCAATGTGGAGTGTCACTATGGCGCGCGCGAGATTTTCGCGGGCGCCTGCGGTGTTTTAGAGGACGGACAGCGCGTCGGCCTGGTCGGCGCGAACGGTGCGGGCAAGTCGAGCTTGCTCCGGCTTTTGGCGGGTGTCGAGATGCCGTACGGCGGCTCGATCGTGCGGGCTCGCGATACGCGGCTGGGGTATTTGTCGCAGTCGGTTGCCGACGAAACCCAAGCGACGCTGCAAGAACTCATCGACGCGTCGTTGGCGCGTGCATCCGACGAAGACGCGGGCTTGCGTGCAAAACGCTTGCGCGAGATGCTGCGGGCGTTCGGTTTCAGTACGGACGATTACGCGCGTCCGCTGCGCGAGTTTTCGGGCGGCCAGCGGGCGAAGGCGGCGCTCGCGCACGTGCTCATCGACGACCCGGAGTATTTGATTCTCGACGAGCCGACCAACCATCTGGACATCGCGACGGTGCGCTGGCTGGAAGACTTTATCGCTTCCGATAAACGAGCGTACATCGTCGTTTCGCACGACCGGTATTTTCTCGACCGCGTCGCAACGGAGATCTGGGAGTTGGAGCGCGGAGCCTTGTTCGCGTATGGGTTGAATGCCGTGCGCGGCGGAGCGTACACGCAGTACGTCGAGCAAAAAGCGTTGCGGTTGGAAGAGCAGCGCCGGCAGTACGAGCAGTACGTCACCGAACGCGATAAGCGGCGCGCGACAATTGCGGGGTTGCGTGCGACGCATACCTCGAGCGATTACGCGCAGGTGCGCAGCCGCGAGAAACAACTCGCGCGTATGGAAGAAGATATCGCCGTGCCGGTCGCGCCTTCGGCACCGCTTGCGGGCATCAACGTTCGTTTGGATTCGTCGCGACGCGCGTCGGGCGGCTTTGCGTTTGAAGTCAAAGGCGTGAGCAAGGCGTACGCCCAGCCGTTGTTTTCGGATGTGACGATGGACGTGCAGCAGGGCGAGCGGCTCGGCATCGTCGGGCCGAACGGTTCGGGCAAGTCGACGATGCTGCGAATCTTTGCCGAGCAGATGGTGGGCGATCGCGGAACGGTGCGGTACAATCCGGCGGCGCGCAGCGCGTATTTCGCGCAAAATACGCACGATCAGTTGGATGTGACGCAGTCGGCGGTGGATGCGGTGCTTACCGCCTCGCCCGGCGTGACGCCCGAACGCGCGCGCGGATTGCTCGGACGCATGCGTATCAGCGGCGATGCTGCGGACAAACCGGTCAGCGCGTTTTCGGGCGGCGAACGCCGGCGCATCATGCTTGCGGCATTGATGGCGCGCAGTGCGGACGTGCTGCTGTTGGACGAACCGACGAACGACTTAGACATCGATTCGCGTGAGGCGCTGGAGTCGGTGCTTTCGGAGTACGAAGGCGCAATTGTCGTGGTCTCGCACGATCGCTATCTGCTGGGACGTTTGTGCGACCGCGTGTTGTGGATCGAAAACGGGTCGTGGGGCTTGTTGGACGGCGGATACGAGGCGTATGAGGGGCTGCAGCGGTCGGGGCGCTTCGACGGGCTCGGCGTGACACAGGGCGTGACACAGAGCGGCGGCGAGAAGAAGAAAAAAGATACGCCGCTGAAGCAGCGCTCGAAGATCGAGACGCAGATTGCGCGGTACGAACGCGAGATTGCGAAGATCGATGCGCGGCGGGCCGAGATCGAGGCGCTGTATCTGGACCCCGCGGTATTCGCTGACGTGCCGCAGCTGCAGGCGCTGCACCGCGAGATGGAATCCCTGAACGCGTCTTCCGAGACGGCTATGTCTGAGTGGGAGCGTTTGGTTTCGGAACTCGAGGCTTTGTAGGCGGCGAAAAGATGCAGCAGATCCACGGCGATTTGCCCGAAGTCGAGTATCTCGACGGACGAGCGTACGCCAAAATGAGCCCGAAGAGCCGGCACGGCATCGTGCAGGGAGCGCTCTGGCTCGCAATACGTCAATGCGCCGGCGCGCGAGGCGCCACCGGTACGGAATGCCGCCTCCATCCAGGCCCGCAAGGGGCGAAGCCGACGAGCTTCGTTCCGGATGTATCGTTCGTTTCGCGCCGTTCTCGCCGGACATTGCAGTCGAGGTGCGGTCATGGTTCTGGACGTCGATCCTACCGATCGCGTTATTCATGCGCACCATGCTGCCGGTATGACGGATTTTGCTGCCGGAGCGC
>DASSRQ010000141.1:0-7452 GCA_035701665.1 Vulcanimicrobiaceae bacterium | reverse complement strand
CTTTGACCAATGCGGGAGTATTGTAGCGACGTAATGTTCATGCTCATACTCAGCTCGGTAATAGTCGCCTTTATCGTTACAGTCTCGGTTAAGGCCGATCGTCGCGGCGCTGCATACTCTGCTCACCCGACGGGCCTTGATGCACCTGCGGGTGTTTCTTCAAAACAGTTTGCTGCGCCGGCGGATCTGCCAATACACCACCCGTAAAGACGCAAAAGACGCGAGGCGGCACTACCAATGCTCCATAAACATTCCACCTTATTCGGTTTACTGACAACTGCGCTCGTCGCGGCGCTCGCCGGTTATGTCACGCACTGGCATCCGGCCGCAATCGGTATCGCGCTCTTTGCGGGCGTATTGATCTTTCCGCGCGCGTTTTACGGATTCAAGGCGGCGAACGCGCTTGATGAATCGGCCAGGACTCCCGATTCGTTAGGTGATGCCGGACGTTTCAGCCCGCGCGACATGGCGGGCCTGAACGATGAGTCGTATCGGTTACACCAGGCGTACGAACAGTACCAGGCGGCCACCAGCGGCGGCTACGATGTGACCGGGAAGATTGCCGATCCGAATGCCCTCACGAAACTCGCTGAAGAAGAGCGGCGCGAGCAGTCCTGAAGCGCAAGCTAGTGCCCTATCAAAACTGCTCCCGAGTAAGGGCCGACTGACGCGGGCTTCGTTCCGGTAAACAACAGCGTTCCGCCGTCCAAGAGACCGGTGCCCTGCAGAATGACGCTGTTTGTGTACGCGATGTAGATGTTGGAAGGGATTGCGTACGTGGTCGCACTGGGGTTGATGAGTACGGCGCACGGTCCCACCAGCGCGCCGGCGTAGTAACACGCCGCAAATTGCCGCGCATACAGATTGCCGTTCACCAAGTAGCTTAAAACGGAAGACGTAGCCGTAACGGTGGGCATCTCCGGAACGAGTTGTGTCTCCGGCATAATAAGAAAATTCGAAGGCGTGCTTGCGAAGCATTCCTGGAACATCAGATATGCGGGGTCGTACGACAAGAGCGCAGACGCGTACTCGTACATGCGTTGGTCCAGAGCGAGCGCCGTATCGCCGGCGGCGCACGTGCTGTTGGCGTACGACCAAAAGATTTTTTGCTTTTGGACCATTGCGATCTCGGCGTTTTCCATGCTCATCCACGTCGCGCCGATGAGCTTCCCGTTCGAAATGCCTTGCGTGTGCCGCAGGTAGCACTGCTCGCACTCCAGGCCGAGTACGTTGGCCGGAGCGCTCAGGCTCGTTGCATCCACCCAGCCCGCCGGGCCGTCGTTGTCTATCCACCAGCCGTTGATCGTGTTCACGAACAGTAATGCAGTTTTGCCGGCGCTATTGGTAACCTGCGAATTGATGGAGTTCGTGGCCGGTATGAAGTTGCCGTTGTAGAGATAACCGCACGGCAACCCTTCAACGCCGCCGATAACCGCTGCGTTGTCCTCAAAAAGCGCGGTGTATTCGCTGCTGAGCAGGTGCGTGACGTAATTGACGTGTCCCAAACTGACGGCGCCGGTGCGCGGGTCGTTCAGATAAACGGTGCCCGTGGTCAGCGGATTGCCGGTACAATCGGTCGCTTCGGCTGCCGCGTGTGCGCCGCCCGGAGCGATGTCGGTGTAAGCAACGCCGTTGTCGGAGTAGTTGCGCCAGACCGAGATATAAGTGGTCGTATTGACGCCGGCGTTGTTGTACGCGGCGATCCAATCGGTCCCGCCGCTGATGCCCGTGTACACCCAATTTACATAGCGCGCTTGCGTTGCGATCGGGGCGATCGACGGATCCGGGGTTGGGACGACGCCGCTGCCTTCACCGTAGATTGCGGTGATGAGGTGCTTCGGCACGTTCGTCGTCGAGAATGCGGCGAAAAGAGCTATGAACAGTAGAATGTGCATCGCCTGGCTCGCTAAAAAGTCAGCTTATAAAGATACGGGTAGTCGAGGGCCACGACGTAGAGCGTGTTTGCAAACGGTGCGCCCGGCGGACCGCCGGTGATGCCGGCGCCGGCAGCAAATCCGGGACCGGTGTACACGACGAAATACTCGCTGATGAGGCCGCCCGTTGTGATCCGCCCGATTTTCAGCTCACCGTTGGGCGATATCGCTTCGGTAAACCACAGCGCGCCGTCTCCTCCGACGGTGATGCCGTTGGGCTGACTGCCCGGTGTCGGCAGCGTGTATTGCGTGACGGTGCCGCTCGGCGTCAGGCGGCCGATCGTGTTCATGTCGTAGTTCGTAAACCATAGGTTGCCGTCGGGTCCGGCGACCATTTGTTTGACGTTCGAACCCGCAGGCAGCGTTACCACATTTAGTACCGCCAGCGTCGAGGGATTGATGCGCGCGATCTCGCTGACGCCCGAGTGGCATTCCAGCGCCGATGCAACGTACATCATGCCGTCGGCGCCGGCGGCAATCGCGTACAAGCGCGCGACGGGCAGGGGCGCAAAGTGCGTCACGACGTTGAGCGAACTGTTGATGATGTAGACGTCGGAATGTTCCGCCGAACACGGTTTCCCGGTTTGATGAGTGACCCACGTGCGGTTCAACGGATCGGCGGCGACCGTTACGAACGCATCGCCGTTGGGTGTTCCGGCGGTCGTTTGATACCGCGAACCCAGACCCGGATTGTAGGTGCCGACGGCCCCTCCGGCCGGCGGACAACATGCGCCGCGATATAACGCGGACCAGATCACGCTGTACGGGCCTAGCGCAACAGTGCCGACTCCGTCGGCTGCGCCGACGATCGAAGAGCCGGGCGGCGCTACGTAAGCGTACGTTGTGAACGCGCCGGCCTTGTAGCGCACGAATCCGCTGTAGCCGTTAGCGTACACCGACCCGTCGGGAGCCGCGGTAATTCCGCCGGCTGCGTAATCGGGCATCCGAAGCTGCGTTAGCGTTAAAGAAGAAGGTGCGCTTTGGGTCGTCGCTGCGAGGCGCGTGGCGCTACCGGGCTTCGCGTGCGTCTGCGGCACGATTGCTGTGTGATTGCCTCCGCTGCACGACGCGAATAGCGCGCATGGAACAAGAGTGAGAAGAAGTGAATAGCGCGATCGACGGTTCATGCTGCACGCCCCTATTGCCAACTATAGAGCAGCGTAGCGCAATCTCATAGGTCCATTCGGCTACAGGATGCCTGCTATGTTCGGAAAAGATCACACCCTGCGAGGTCTTGGACCGGAAAGCCATGCACGCATGAGCAAAGCCAAAACTCCCCGGGAAAAGAAGCAACTAAGCCTGAAGCGCGACCATCGCGCGACGCCCCCCGCAAACGGCAAGCCGAATCCGAAAAACGTTGCGGCAGCCAAGCGGCGATCGCACCAGCAAGAACGGCATGCGGTCGATCAAGTGCTGCACACCATCGGCCCCGTTCCGGACGAGGACGAGTTGATCGATGTAGAGATCGCGGCGAAAGTGACCGGCCAGCAGCAGCACAGCCGCGCGTTCAAAAAGACGCCGGACGTCCCACTAAAAAAAGTGGTCGAGGCAAAATCCGAGCGGCGTAACGGGACGACGAAAAAATGAGTCGCGACGCATACGCGACCGTCGACCAATATATCCGCGCACAACCGCCCGATGCGCAAAAAGCGCTCGAAGCAATTCGTAAAGCGATCCGCAATGCCGTTCCGGGAACGGAAGAGACGATATCGTACAAGATCCCCACCTTTACGCTGAACGATCGCGTCGTGCTCTATGTGGCCGCGTGGAAAAATCACATCTCGGTGTATCCGGCGAACTCGGAACTGCGACGCGTGTTCGCCAAAGAACTCGAAGCGTACGACGTGGAGAAGAGCACGATCCGGCTGCCGCTCGACGAAGCGATGCCGCTCGATTTTATTGCTGCGATTGCGGAGTTCCGGGCGCGCGGAACTGCGGCGGCGGTGTAAATAAAAAAGGCGGGGCAAAGCCCCGCCTTTTCAACTAGCGCCCCGGCCTAGTGCGGAGCCATGATCTTGGACAGCATGTCCGGGGTGCCCTTAATGCGGACCAGATGCGGGAAGAGGTGGCCGCCGTGGTACTTCACGGTGTATGTTGCCACGTCGCCGCCGTTGTTCGCGATGAAGACGAGATCTTTGTGTTGCTTCATCGCCCAGTCGAGTGCATCGGGATCCCATGCTTGTCCGTCGATCGCCATGAGCTTCATGTTCGGCGCAAGGCCGGCGTTCCACGCGGGCGAGTTCTCGCGCACGTCGGTTAACGTTCCGTCGCGTGCGATGCGTACGCCGAACGAATACCATTCGTTTCCGCTGCCGCCGCGGCGGCCGCCGAACTTGTTGGGCTTGTCGTTGTAAACGAGTCTCCAACCCGCGCGCGCCAGATCGTCCTGCGGCGGATGTTCGGAGACCTGGTAGACGTAGCGTTGGAAGAAGCCGTGCCAGTCGTACGCCGCGGTTTCGTTCAGCAGTTTCTCCACGTCTTCGCGCGTGTACGTTTTGGTGATCGGACCCGTTACTGCCGGCGCGGTAAAGGCGTGCAAGAAATCGTCGAGCGATTTTTTGCCGCCGGTCTGCTGGCGGATGATCGTATCGACGTCGAGCCAAATCAACTCGCCTTCGGTGTAGAAGTCGCCGGCGTTGCGGCGCAGCGAACCGTAATCGCCGCGTACGGTGTAGAAATGCGGCGCGCCCGTCGTCAGGTCGGCGATCGGTGTCGTCTGACGGCCGGGTTCCGTGTCCATCGCCGCCCAAATCGAGGCGAGGTACTCCGGATAGTCTTTCGGTTCGCGGATGCCCGAGCGGAACGAAAGCAGGTCGCCCAGGTATTGGTTCATGCCTTCATAGACCCACAGCAGATCCGTCCGCTGAACGATCTGGAAGTTGAGCGTGGTCAGGTCGTACGGACGGCGGTACTTGCCGTTCCAAGAATGCGAGAGCTCGTGCGTGACCAAGTCGCCGCCGTCGAGTTGCTGTTCGGGATCGGTCATGAAGTTGTCGTCGGCGCGATCGTCGCTGCTCTGATGGTGCTCGATGCCTTGGAAACCGATCGCATCGCTGAGCGCGAGCAGCGAATGGTACCACGTCCAGTGACGCGAGCCGTACAGCGCGAACGCCTGTTTCGGCATGTGCTTGTACGCCTCGATCAGTTTCGGCGAAATGTCGAGATCTTGCGGCTTATCCGCGAAGATATCGAGCCACTGCGATGCGCTGCCTTCTTGCCACAGTTTGATGTGCTTGTAGTAGCGCGCCATGTCGAGCGGCGAGTCGATGAGCATGTTGAGCGGCGTTACGTCGAAGTCGATGCGGTCGCCGGTGCGCTTGGCTCCATAGAGCGCCGTCGCGTAGTCCCAGCCGTGCGGCAGAATGATGCTCGGCTTGACGTAATAGTCGTGCGAGTTGATGTTGTCCTGATAGAACAGGTCGCGGTTCCAATTGATGACCGCGACGTTCTTGCCCGACATCGTGTCGCCGCGCGCGTTGGTGACGACCGTGAAACTGACGTCGATCGCCGCCGCGCCTTGCGGAACATCCACGTGAAACTTGTACAGATCGGTGACGTCGCGGCGCCATGGAATGGCGTGACCGTTTGCGCCGACGCGGATCTCGGTGATGTTGCCGAGCGGCCCCGTCGGTCCGTGTTCGCCCGGAATCCATTTGGGATAGACGAACGAGAACGACCCGGCGTGCGCCGGAATCGTCATGCGCGAGTACATCAATCCGCGCGAAGCGGTGCGCGCATCGAGCACCAGCGTCATCGGATTCGCTTGCGTTGCGAGCGCCGCGGCCGTCGGCGTCTCGGGAGTAAAGGCATCGTCCGGTGTGGTTTGCGCCATTGCCGCGGGACTCGCGAGCAAGGCGGCGGCCAACAATAAAGCGGCGGCGTATTTCATTCGAGGTCAGTAAGCGATGCGCCGCTTTCTTCCTGCCGCGGATTCGCGCGGGGTACAAGCGTTATATGGCAGATACTAAAGATGTCAAAAAAGAGACCGACCGCAGCGGCGAGATCTTTCAAGACGCATTGACCGAGAACGAGAGCAAGGCGCGCGGATCCGTGCGTGACGAGGCCGAGCACGACCTCAAACTCGACCCCAACATCGAAAACGTCGAGCCCAAAAAACCGTAGCGCTTGCCCGCTTTCATCTTCGATCTCGACGGAACGCTGGTAGACACGGTCTACCAGCACGTCGTGACGTGGCATACGGCGCTGCGCACGAACGGCTTCGACCTGCCGATGTGGCGGATTCACCGCAAGATCGGCATGAGCGGACAATTGCTGATGAGCGCGCTCGAGTTGGAAGTTGGGCGCAAGATCGACAAAGACTCCGCAAAACGGCTCGAAGACGCGCATACGCAAGAGATGAAGAAGATGCGCGAGACCGTGCGGGTCTTCGCGGGTGTGCAAGACCTGTTCGACGCGCTGCGCGAGGCGGATGTGCCGTACGCTATTGCAAGCAGCGGCAGCAAAAAAGACATCGGCGCGTTTTTGGAGATGCTCGACTTGCCGGACAGCGTTCCGACCGTTACGCAGGAAGATGCAAAGAACGCCAAGCCGGATCCGCAGCTGTTTTTAAAGGCCGCCGAAAAACTCGGCGTCAAGGCGGAAGATGCGATCGTCGTGGGCGACAGCGTTTGGGATATGCTCGCCGCCCGCCGCGCGCACAGTTTGGGTGTCGGATTGCTCACGGGCGGGTATGCCGAAAGTGAGATGACCGCGGCCGGCGCGTATCGCGTCTATGCCGAACCGGCCGACCTTCGCGCGCGATTGCACGAAGTCGGCGTCAACATCAAGGAGTAAACATGGAACGAGAACGTTTCGACGACGAAGACGCTCCGGAGCGCGAAACGCCCGACGTGGACGAGCCCGTTTACGGTGACACGGATATCGATCCGAACCGTGACGATCAGCGCGACGCGCACAATGCCGGTTCGGAGGAGCACATCTAACAAGCCCGTATCCTAGGGGCTTGTCCATCGCGCAGTTCGGTTTCCGCCACACCAAGGCGATCGCATTACTGGTCGCCTTGCTCGGCGTTCTGGGGGTGTGGTCGTACCTGACCATGCCGGCGTCGATCTTTCCGAACATGTCGTTTGCGCGCATCGACGTCGTCGTCGACGCGGGCGATCTCCCGCCCGATCAAGTGCGGCTGCAGATAACGGCGCCGCTCACGCGCGCATTCTTGGGGCTGCCGTCGGTCAACAACGTGACGTCGACGTCGGCGCAGGGTAACGCCGAACTGCTGGTCGACTTTGCGCAGGGCACCGATCCGCGTTTCGACCTGCAGTACGTCAATCAAGCGATCTCGCAGAACCGTTCGGTGATGCCCGCATTCGCCGATGCGCAGTCCATGGTCGTGACGCCGACGAGCGAAGTGGTCATCGCGTACGCACTGCGTTCGAACAATCTTTCGCAGACAGTGTTGCACGAACTGGCGCTGCAAACGCTGGTGCCGCAGTTCTACGGTATTCCGGGACTCGGGCGCATTGCGGTGATGGGCGGCCCGGAGCGCGAGTATCACGTG
>DASSRQ010000140.1:0-2124 GCA_035701665.1 Vulcanimicrobiaceae bacterium | reverse complement strand
TGCATTCGAAGGCGGCCAGACCCCGTGGGCCCGCCGTCTTCCGCATCGCCGCGGTTACTCGCAGAAGGCGCGCGACATCGGACATTTCCGTTCCGAGTTCGTCGTGATCAATCTGCACGATCTCGCGGACTGGGATACGGGCGTCGAAGTGACGCCGCAAACGCTCAAGGTTGCGGGCAAGATCAAAGCGATCCGCGACGGCGTGAAGATTCTGGGCGGCAGCAAATCCGGTAAGACGCTTCCGAGCGGTCTGCGTTTCAGCGACGTGCTGTTCTCGAACAGCGCGCGCGAAGCGCTTCAGGCTGCCGGCGCCGACCTGGGTGAGAGCGTTGCTGAATAATCTTCGCGCGGCCATTCTCGTTCCGGAGATCCGGCAGCGGGTAGGGTTCGTTTTCTTCGCGTTCGCGCTGTTCGTGTTCATGATTCACGTGCAGCTGCCGAACGTGAACCAAGCGGCATGGCAAACCGTCCTCTCGTCGGGCACGTTCTACAACCTGCTCGGCTTCTTGTCGGGCGGCGCGCTGCAGAAATTGTCCGTCATTGCGATGGGCATTACGCCGTACATCAACGCATCGATTATCATGCAGCTGATGACGGTCGTTCTGCCGCAGCTCGAAGAGATGGCGAAGAAAGGCGGCGAGGAAGGCCGCCGCAAGATCGGCCAGTACACCCGCTGGCTCACGATCGTGCTTGCAGCATTACAGGCGACGTTCATGGCCAGAGCCATGGCCGGCGCGAACGTGTTCTACGATCACAGCGCATGGTTCATGGCATTCGCGGTGTGCGCGATGGTCGGCGGCACCATGTTCCTGATGTGGCTCGGCGAGCAGATTACCGACAAAGGCATCGGTAACGGCGTCTCGCTGATCATCTTCATCGGTATCGTGCTGCGTTTCCCGAGTTCGATTGCTCAGACGTTCAGCTCCACCGCCAAAGGCGGCGAGTCGGTCCTGAACATCGTGCTGTACATCCTCGTCGCACTGTTCATCATCGTCACGATCGTGCTGCTCTATCAGGGCCAGCGCCGCGTGCCCGTGCAGCAAGCGCGCCGGGTCGTCGGGCGCAAGATGTTCGCCGGACGCTCCACGTACATTCCGCTGCGCCTCAACAACGCCGGCGTTATCTCGATCATCTTCGCGATCTCGCTGCTGCTGCTGCCGCAACAGGCGCTCTCGTGGTTCAACCGCGGCGGCACGGTCCACACCGGCTTCCTTGCCGGCGTCTCGGACTTCTTCGCGGTGTATTTCAGCCCCAATTCGTGGCTGTACAACATCGTGTACTTCCTGCTCGTCGTCGTGTTCACGTTCTTCTATAGCGCGATCGTCGTCAACACTAAAGACATCGCGGACAACCTGAAGAAGAGCGGCTCGTTCATCCCGGGCATCCGTCCGGGCCAGCCGACCATCGAGTACATCAACCGCATTCTGCTTCGCATCACGACGGCCGCCGCAATCTACCTCGGCCTGCTGGCCATCGTCCCGTCGATCGCGCAGAGCGGACTCTCGGTCACGACGTTCTACCTCGGCTCGACTTCGCTGCTTATCGTCGTCGGCGTTGCGCTCGACACGATCACGCAGATCGAAGCGCGTCTAGCCATGCGCGATTATCGCGGGTTTATCAAGCGCTAATGCGATTCGGTTGTATCCCTCGTGCACTAGCGTGCACTCCGGTCTACAACGCCGGCCTGAAGGACTGCCCCGCTCTTCGGATGTGCAACGCGCATCAAACGGGGTTGCTATGCGTTTAGTATTTCTTGGCGCCCCCGGCGCCGGCAAAGGGACGCAGGCGCAGATTCTGCAGGAGCGCTTCGGTGCGCGGCAGATCTCGACCGGCGATATCCTGCGCGAGAATCGCAACCAGGGCACCGATCTCGGTAAGCTCGCAGAGAGTTACATGAAGAGCGGCGCGCTGGTTCCGGACGAGGTCATCATCAAGATGATCGAAGCGGAACTGGATCGAAATCCGGGCGGCTTCATCATGGACGGCTTTCCGCGCACGGTCGCGCAGGCGGAAGCGTTCGACGCACTGCTCGAGCAGAAACACATGCAGCTCGACGGCGTCGTGCTTTTCAATGCGGATCGCGAATCGCTGTTTACGCGTCTGACGGCGCGCTGGACGAATCCG
>DASSRQ010000139.1:0-11417 GCA_035701665.1 Vulcanimicrobiaceae bacterium | reverse complement strand
GCCGCTCGAAGAGACGTGCCAGATGATGGACGACCTCGTGCGCTCCGGCAAGATTCTCTATTGGGGCACGTCCGAATGGAACGCCGACCAGATCGCCGCCGCCGTCACGCTGTGCCGCGCGCACGGGTGGGCCGTCCCCATCAGCAACCAGCCGCAATACAGCGCCCTATGGCGCCGCATCGAGCAGCGCGTGCTGCCCGTCTGCCGGGAGTACGGACTCGGAAACGTCGTCTGGTCGCCCCTGGCGATGGGAATCCTGACCGGCAAGTACACGGACGCGCAGCATCCCCCCGCCGGAACGCGGGCGGCCTCCGCCAGCCGCGACATGATGGAAGACTACTTTACGCAGCCCGTTCTGGACGCCGTGGCCAAGTTGAAGCCCCTGGCGCAGCGGGCCGGGGTGACGCTCGCGCAGTTGGCACTGCTCTGGTGCTTGCGGCAGCCGGCAGTGAGCAGCGTAATCGTAGGTGCGACGAAAGCCGCACACGTGGACGACAACGCGGCCGCGGGCGATCTGGAGGCCGATCCGGCCATCTTCGAAGAGATGAACGCCATCCTCGAGCCGGTGACGCCCTTCGAGCCTTACCTTAGCTAGAAAAAAAATTTGGACCGGCGATGGTGGAGACATCGCCGGCCCGTCCTTGCTGCACTATACGAGGAGTCGAAATGAACGAAACCGGTGGAGGTCGGTAGCGTTCATTTTTTCATCTCATACGATATATCGTACGGATGAAACTTTAATGCTGTATTAATTCCAGCTTTTCAAAACATTACCGGGAGTACCGGCAACTCGAGGTCCCCAGCCGCTGAACGACGACGTTCCGCTTACGAGTACGCGCTCCAGCGCGATGGTCGGACGTGCGTTTTCAGGCTTTTCTTGAACCTTTACTTGCGGTTTGGCCGCGCGTTTCACGAATAAAATCCTTTGCGGTGTGAGGCGCCACCCGCGCCTCATCTGTAATCTACACTCCACTCTACACCGCGCCTACAACTTTTGTTTCATACAATACGTGAAAACGTAAACTTATGTGCCGGAATCGCCGCCGAATCGAAATAAGTATTTGACGATAAATCGGTTGAGCGTGCTAGAAGCGGCAGGCGTTCCGAAATTCACGAACAGTTCGTCGCCGCTGCGGAAGCGGCGGTGAAACGCTGCAGCAACGTTTGTACCGGGAAGCGCGAAGCCGCCGCGCCCGCTGATTCCGCGCAAAGAGAGGGTGAGGTTCGAATCTGGACCGAGTTGCGCTCCTAACGAAAGACGGCGCAAAAACTGTGCATCCGTCGCACCGCTGTGCAGCGCGCGTTCGTACGTGCCGTCCCATTCGAATCCGAGCGAGAGTACGCGCGCGATGGGCCGCGAGAACGAAAGCGTGTACAGATGCAAGTAATCGGGTCCGTTATCGTTGCTTCCGACCATGCCGTACCCGAAACGTCCGAAGCCTTCCGAAACATCGATAGGCGATGGCGTGCCGTCGTGATATCCGATCGGAATGAAGAACAAGTTATACGTGTCGGTACGGCCGCAGCGGTACGCCGGAAAACCGGTAAACGACGAACGCGGCAGCGACGGATCGTCGCACGTCGTTCCGAACGCAGCGGGATCGATGACCGAGTAGTTGCGCAGTTCGCTCACGTTCGGACCCAAGCCGTCGATCGAGAAGCCGTTTTGGAACGTCGCATTGAGCGACAAACTCGAGTCGGCTTGGTGCACGGCGCCGGAACGATCGAGATAGCGGTCCGCACTCGCGAAGATGATGAAATTCTTCAGAGCGCGCGTTGCGCCCGACGTATCCAAAAACATATTCGGACCTTGAACGTCGGACGTGGCCGTGAAACCGTCGATTGGATTAAAATTCGGCGTGATCTGGTTTTCGCCGACGTTGACTTCGTAATTCGGCTTGTGCACGTCGAGAAAGCCCGTAAACGTTTGCGCGTGGCCGCCGGGTACCCACGAGCCCGTTTCGGTGCCGTAGTCGAACCCGCCCACGAATCCCGTACGCAGATTTCGCACGGCAACGCCGCCTTCGTTGCTTTCATCGCTGCCGAACAAACTATGATGCGCGCTTACGCCGTCGACCCAGTAGAGGAACGTGCGGTTCTGCAGCGCGTGCTTGTAACCGTACGCGGTGTCGTCAAACGTGTTGCCCGTGGTCTGGTCGAAACCGCGGAAGTTCAGCACACCGAACGACTGCTTTCCGAACGTGCCTTCGATCTTCTCGCCGCGGTCGAACGGGCCGACCGAAGGCGAGTAAAACAGCAGGTTCGGACCGATCTGAATTGCGTCCGCGTTGATGAACGACGCGCCTTGCGTGAAGAACGGGCGGTACTCTTGCAGTTGCCGGCGGAACTCTTGCGGCGCGATCGTCTGCTGATCGATCTCGACGTTGGAGAAATCGGGGTTCAGCGTGCCCACGAAGTTGATCGTCGGCGTGACGGGATACGTCACGTCCAAACCGGTAACGCGTACGTGCTGCCGCTCGAACGCGCCGTTGGCTTGCTGGAAAACGTCGCGGTCGGCGCCGGCGCTCTCGAGCCCGTAGATCTCCGCCCGCGGGCTCGGTTTTGCCGCGCTGAGCAGCGAGCGGTCCACTTGGATGCCCGTCCACTGCGCCCAATAGCGGACGTCGGTGAACGCCGGCCAGCCGCTTCCGACCGGTGCGTCCTGCATCAAGCCGTCGTAAGACCAGGTGTAATGCTCCGCGTTCGCGGCGATGGCCCGGATGAAGTTGATGCGCCACGTCTGCGGATTGCCGGCGTGGATGCGCATGGTGCGCAGCGGGATGATGAAGACCGCGGTCCAGGCCGACCCCTTGACCGACGCCGCCGCCTGCCAGCGCGGACGGTAGCGGGCGTTCTCGCTGGCCTGTTCGTAACGCACGCCGCGCGGGGTGACTTCAAAGAGATACGCCTGGCTGCCGACGCCGCTCGTGTCGATGCCGACCCCCATGAAGTCGTCCAGGCCGAAGCCCACGTCGTTCGTAGCCTGTCCCGCCGTAATCGGCAGGCCGCGCTGCTCCGCACGCATGGCGACGTACAGGTTCCGGCTGTCGTACAGCATCCAAACCTGGGTGGCCAGCGGCGCTCCGGCGCGCGTCGTGAGGTTCTCGAAGCTGCCCGGCACCGGGATCGCCCCCTGCTGCCACAGGGGGTCCGCCAGCGACGGATCGAGCGGGAGCGGGTGTTCGGCCCTGGCCGCGGCGACCGGGGTCTGGGCCGTCACGGCCGCCCGGGCCGGGGCGCTCCACAGCAGTAAGGCGGCGAACACGGCAGTAAGTGAAGCAAAGCGAATCATGCGACCGTAAGTATAGGCGCAAGGCTGGGCGCGAAATCTTGAGAATTCCATCAAGATTGCCCCGTTAGGAGACGAAGCGATGGCGTCGTACCGCTTCGGGCCGTTCCGGCTCGACAAAGAACAACTATTGCTTTCGGTTGATACACAGCCGCTGCCGCTTGGACCAAAGGTAGTCGAAACACTCCTTGGACTTGTCGAGCGGCCAGGCGAACTCGTGACGAAAAACGAGTTGCTGGATCGCGTCTGGCCCGATGGATTCGTCGAGGAAGCGAATCTCGCGCAAAACATCTATGTGATCCGCAAAACGCTGCGGGCGCATTGGGAACACGACGTTATCGAAACGCTGCCGCGCCGCGGATACCGCTTCGTCGCGCCGCTTGCCGCCGAAGTTGCGGCCGTCCCGGTGCCCGCGCGCACGCCCGCCGTGCGCATGCAGCGCCGTTTCCTACCGATGGCCGCGGTTGCGTGCCTGTTGGCGGTTATCGCCGGCGTCGCGACGTTCGATATCGCGAAGTCGCAAGCGCGCCATGAAGCCGCGCTTTCACCCGAAGGCGCCCGTCTGTATGCGATGGGGCAGTATTATTGGAACCAGCGCACGGCGTCGGCAATTGCCAAGAGCGAGCGCTACTTCCAACAAGTTATCGCGACCGATCCGAAGATCTCTAAAGGCTATGCAGGTCTTGCATCTGCCTACGCCATCGCTGCGGATTACGGCTACGGTTCGTCCTCTCCGAAACTCGAGCTGACGAAAGCAGCAGCATTGGCGCGCGAAGCACTCGCACGCGATCCGGAATCGGCGCAAGCGAACGCGGTGCTGGGGCTGGTTGCCGTGGATCGCGAGCGCATGCAAGAAGCGTTCGTGTTTTATCGCCGCGCTCTAACGCTGGATCCGTCGTACGCGCCCGCGCATCAGTGGTACGGCGCTGCGCTGCTGCGCAGCGGCAAAGCGGTTGACGGCTATAAAGAACTGCAGCGCGCTGCAAATCTCGATCCGTCGAGCGTAGCCGCAACCGATTGGCTCGCGCAGGCGGCGTACGTTTCGCGGCGTTATGAAGATGCCGTTTCGTACGGCCGCCAGGCATTGGATCTTTCGCCGCAGCGGTACAGCGTGTATCAGATTATCGGCCTTTCGTACGAAGCGCTCGGAAACGATCGCGCGGCTGTCGCAGCCTACCGCGCATACGGCTCGTCATGCTCGATGTGCCGGTACGATGCAGCGGCACTCCTCGCGCACGCGTACGCCGCCGAGCACGAATCGGGTGCGGCGCAAGCGGCGCTTGCAACGGCTCGCCGCGGACTTCGCGTGCATGCCGTCGGGTACGATAACTTGATGGTCGCGCTGCTTGCACTCGGACACCGCACCGAAGCGCTCGACATCCTTCATCACGGGCTGTTCAGCGAACCGGCGGCCTTGCTTGCAATCGATCCGCGTATGGATCCGGTGCGCGGCGATGCCGCGTTCCGACGCTACACGCAAAGCCCTGGATAAGATCGAAGCCTCGCTCGAAGCGCACGCTGCGGCCGTTATGAACGGCGGCCGCGTGCCAGAGCTCACGAAGACGCTGTGCGCCGCGCTCGTCGCGGGGCTGAACTACTGCACGCCGGCGCTGATCGAACACCGCAAACGCGCGCGCGAACTCGGCGCGGATGCAGAGATGCTTACGCAGTTGTGGGATAGCGCACGCAGCGAACGGTACGACGCCGCGCAGCGTGCGGCGCTTGCGGCGGCGATTTCACTCACGCGTGAGCCGCGAGCGATGCCGCCGGCCGTTCGCGAGATGCTCGAGTCGCACTACGACGCGGAGCAGATGTACGAACTGCTCAGCGCGATCGCGTTGGAAAACTACCGCAACCGGATGGACAACGCGCTCGCGCGCTAAGCCGCGCGAACCCGCGCCAATGCGCGCTCGGTTTTAATCAGCCGCGTGCCCGACCATTTGTCATGCAGATAAAGGCGCCGGAACGGGCTGAGCGGCAAGATGTACCAGAAAAAGAACAGTCCGAGCGCGTAGCGCCACAAACTTCGCAGAATATCCGGCCGGCTGAAATCTTCGCGCACGACTTTCAAGCCGATGATCATCATGCCGGGCGTTTGCCCCGCAAGACCGACGAGCAGACCGAAATACAGGCAGAGTTCGAACGGAAACAAGACGCCCTGCACCGCCTGGCGCACGTTGTTCCACGGCATGGCGACGCTCTTGCCCCAGGTCAGCCCGCTAGTGTAAATGCCGAGCGGTCCGAGCGAAACGATGTCGTCGGATTCGCGTACCAGCGTGGACTGCGTCGACACTTCGGTGCGGGCGCCGCGTTCGTGCGAGACCGTTACCTCGGGGCCTCCGGTAAATCCGAGCAGCGTTTGAATCAGCGCCTGCACGATGATGAAGTCGATTGCGATGGCGCTGATCCGGCGCCACCAGCCCGCGAGATCGCCTTTTTGAACGTGCGCACCCAGCACTTCGGGCAGCAGCGGCGGCTCCTCGGCGGTTTCGTTGACAAACGCCTCTTCGTGACGCCGGTACAGTTCGGTGGCGAAAAATTCGCGCATCGCTTCTATGCGGCGCGTCGCGTACGGCATCGATCCGATCAGTTCGCCCATGCGCAGTACGGAGTCGGCATGCACGTCGCGGGCTTGTTCGGCAAACGCCATGTGATCGATCTTGCGGCCGAAGGCGTGAAACGATGCGACGACGATGGCGCGCATCGCAGCGTCGAGCGAACCGCAGCACAGCAGACCGACGCGGTCGCACGTGAGTTCCGTGCGGCGAAGCCACGCGCCGAAGATCAGCGAGACGATCGCGTTTTCGTTACCATTGACGCTCAGCAGCGAGGTAAAACGGGCGTGCCCCGACGCGATGTGCCCGAGTTCGCGTCCGATCATGAACGTGAGTTCGTCGTCTTGAAAGTGTTCGATCCAGTTGCTGGAGATCACGAGCGAGTAGGGTTCGCCCAGACCCACCGTCACCAAAGGCACGAACGGATCGTCTCGGACGAAGACCATCGGGGCCGGCAGTCCGAGTGCCGCAGCGCAGCGCTTCACGATAGCGAACACGCGCGGATACTGCGATTCGTGCACGCGCACGCTGCTGCCGACAAGACGCCCGCGCGCGAGCGTCACGTACACCATGGCGATAACGACCAGCACGGCCGTTTGCGATGGGTGGATCTCTTCGCGCAGGACGAAGCCGATGGCCGCTGCCGCGGGAAACGCAAACAGCAGGGTTAGGTAAAACGCTAACCGTTCGCCGCGATACGTAAGGGAATAGGGTCCCCTGAAGAGCTGCTCGCGCATGCGATCTTGATGCCTCGACCGCCGTTTCGCTTCACCGCGTACATTTCCCGGTCCGCAGCAGCGATGAGATTTCGCGCGGAGCCCTTGCATTCGGGAAAAACCGCTCCGCCGATGCTTACGCCCACGCGGCAATCCAGCGTCGCCGCGATCGAGAACGGCAACTCGAAACTCGCCAGGATCTTTCGTGCCGCCTGGTGCGCATCGGCCGTGCTGCGAACGCGGTCGAGCACGACCACGAACTCGTCTCCGCTCAACCGCGCCACAGTGTCGCTGCTGCGAACGTGCTGCATCAAACGCGCGCCGATAGCCTCGAGCAGTTCGTCGCCGGCGGCATGGCCGTACGTATCGTTGATCCGTTTGAAGTTATCGACGTCCAGAAAAAGCACCGCGCAGCCGCCGTCGTTCTCTTGAGCTTTGGCGAGCGATGCGTGCAGGCGCTGCTCGAGCAGCGTGCGGTTCGGCAGCTTGCTGACCGGATCGTAATGGGCTAAATGCGAAAGGCGCGCTTCGACGGCTTTGCGGTCCGTGATGTCCAGGAGGCTGCCGACGCGGGCGTACGCCGTCCCGTGTTCGTCGTAAACAATGCGGGACTGCTCTTGCACGTACCGGGTCGTGCCGTCCGCGCGGACGACGCGGTGGTCGCAGCGATAGCCGTCTCCCGCGATCTCGCCGCAGCGGATCGAAAGCGCGACGGATTCGGCATCCTCCGCGTGGTCGTGCGAGCGGATATCGATCGCGCGATCGCGGTCTTCGATGCCGAGAATTTCGTAGAGGCCGGGCGAGTAGAACGTGCGGCCCGTGCGCAGGTCGGTGCGCCACGTGCCGAAGCCGCACACGCGCTCGACCTCTTCAAGCGTTTCGATCTGCCATTCCGGCGTGCTGCCCGGCTGGCACGGGACCGCACGGCCCGCAACGCCGGCGACTGCACCGGTCAAATCGTACAGCGGCTCGAGCTCGACGCGCAGATGCATGCCGGCGCGCTGGGTCTCGAAACTCATCCGGTCGCCGTCGAGCACCCACTGATGGGCGACGGCCATCATGCCGAACGGGTCTTCATCTTGCCAGAGTCCGCCGGCATGGAGCTGCGCCGGAACACCGTCCGGGAAGAGCACTTCGCGTAGCCGAGCCGATAGCGACGTTACGTGCAAATCGGGGCCGGTGGTCCATAACAGGTCTCTGTCGGTCATTGCGCATCTCCATGCCAAGCGGAACTCTGCAAGCATGGTAGCCGCGGCGCACCGGAACGGGCATCCGGGAAAACCCCTAATTTGCCGAATACCCCCCTCATGAGTACGGGTGGGGTTCCCCTCATTGGGCGCTCGGGCGAACTGGCGGTGCTGCGCGAACGCATGGAGGCGCTGCGCGGCGGGACCGGTTCGCTCGTCTTGATCGAGGGTGATGCCGGCACGGGAAAGACGCGCTTGCTGGAAGCGGCCGGCGTCGCAGTCCAGGGGGCCGCACTCGAATATGCCGGTGCGCCGTACGCACCGGTGCGCGACGTTCTGAATGCGCTGCTGCGCCGGCAGCCCAAGCTTTTGCAAGGAAACGCGGCGCTGGCGCAGTCGCTCAAACCCGTCCTCGAACTGGAACGCGCCGGCACGCAGCGCCAAGTACTGGATGCGGTCGTGCAAGTCGTGCGCGAATGCTCCAAAGGCGAACGGCTGACGATCGCTTTTGAAGATATCCATTGGATCGACAGCGCTTCCGCCGAGGTGCTCGCGCATCTCGCGCGCCAAGCCGCGACGCTCCCGATAGCGATCTTCGTCACCTATCGCGCGGGCGACGCAGCGCAGCGTTCGGAGTCGCTCGGGCTGCTGGCCGCGATCTCGCGCATCGCCGCCGATACGATTGCGCTGCGCGGTCTTTCCGATGCCGACGCGATGCTGCTGATCGCGCAGGCGCAGACCGAGCCATTGCCGCTCAGCGTCCGGCGCACGATCTGCGAACTCGCGCAGGGCAATCCGCTGCTGCTCACCGAGCTGGCGCGACATGCGCGCGCGGATGCGGAAGACGCTACGCTGCCGGTCTCGCTGCAACTGCTCGTTCGCGAACGGCTAGCGGTATTCGACGAAGAAGAGCGCGATGTGCTTCGCGTCTGCGCAGCGCTTGAAATCTTCGATCACACGCTGGCGGCGGAGATATCGGGGCTCTCGCCGGAACGCGTCCTCGACGTTTTGAAAAAGGCGCGTACCGCCGGCATCGTAACCGAACGCGGGCGGCGCTTTGCGTTCGCACATGCGCTGATCCGCCACGCGATTACGTCGGACGTGCTCGCGATAGAGCTGGCGCAGTTGCACGCGCAGATCGCGACGCGGCTCGAGTTGCAGGAGCAGACCCCCGAAACGGTGCGCCGCCTTGCCTACCATTATTGGATTGCCGGCGACGACGAACGAACGCAGCGCTATAACGTGATGGCGGCGAAAGAGGCGGAGTCCGTCTATGCCTTCGAGGATGCCGCGCAATACTACGAACGTGCGATAAACGGACGGCTTATCGGTGAGACGACGATCGCATTATACGAACGGCTTGCCGACACGTACGAGCGCGCCGCCCGGTTCAAACCGGCTGCAAATCTGCTCGAGCGGATGTTTGCGTGGTCGCGGACGCACCGTTCCGGCAGCGAGACGGCGGTGCTGGGGATTCCGTTGTCGCGCTCGCGCTTTCAAGCGCTGGATGACGACGGGAGCATTGCTGCGGTGCGCGACGCAATCGCAATCGCCGGACCCGATGCTAGTCCCGCACTCAAATTCGAGCTGAACTCTCTGCTCGCATGGTATCTCGTGCATCTTCGCCGTACGGGCGAAGCGCTCGCCGTCTTGGACGAAGCGGATCGGTGTAAGGAGGCGGGTTCCGCGCACGCACTGGTGCGTTACTACGAAGCGCGCGCTGCATACGACGTGCATGCGCTCGGGGGAGGCCAGTGGCGCGAGCACGTGGAGCGCGCGATCGAACTCAGCGCCGGGATGGACACGATCATTCATATCGCTCGCTTTGCGAACGCCATGGCGCTTGCCGTTGCGTCGGAGATCGATGCCTACACCTATGCATTCGAACTCCTCGAACGTATGCGTCCGCTGTTCGATCGCGGAGGCGACGGGCTCGGCCAATATATGCATATGTGGTCGCGGCTGATGTTTGTCTGCGGGCGCCTGCGCGACTCGCGCGAGGCGCTCGACGCGGTGCTGCCGTTCATGGTCGATGGAACGTCACATGTTTTCCGGGTTGCATCGATCGGCATTCCGCTCGCGCTGCACACCGGCGATCGCGCACTGCTTACAGCGTGTTCGCGACCGACGCTGCTGAAAGAAGCCTTCAACTCCAAAGATCCCGTCGTGTTTGCGCCCGTGGTTACCGCGGTGGCGCGGCACATGATCTCGGAGAATCGCGAGGGAGAAGCAGCGGCTCTTGTGGAGCAAACGCTGCCGCGTATGCAATCGGCGGGAAATAACTTCGACCTGTTGCTGCTTGCGGCGCGCATCGGCTCGAAGCCCGTCGTCGATCGAGCGTTCGAACTGCTTAAACCATGGGAAGAGCGCAGCCGGAGCGCGCAAGCGACCGGGGCTTTGATGCGAGCGTACCGCGCATCCGGAAAGCAGCGTACGGCTTTGGCGCATCGCGCCGCCGAACTCTATTCGGCACTTCCGTGGCCGCTGCATCAGGCGCTTGCGCTCGAAGTCGCCGGCAGCCGTGAAGAGGCCGCCGACATCTACGCACAGTGCGGTGCCAGTGCCGACGCGTTGCGGTTACGAGCCGAAGGCCGCCGCGGGCCCAATTCGTCGCCCTTGTCGCCGCGTGAATTGGAAGTCGCGCTGCTCGTCGGTGAAGGGCGGTCCAACCGCGCGATCGCCGAGGCACTCGTTCTGAGCGAACGGACGGTGGAGAACCACATCGCCTCGATCTTCGGAAAGCTAAATATGCGTTCACGTTCGGAGATCGCGTCGTACGTGGCGAGGGAGAACGCCCGGGCTGTGTAACCAAGCGAACATCAGGTCTTTGTCAGAAAGGCTGACGTTATGTCATTCGAGCGACCCACCGGCCCCCAACCCCCGCAACCTGAGGAAGAACCTACTGACGGAGAATGAGCCGAAGATCGGGCGCCCCACGGGGCGCTCGATTTTTTTTTGCGGCGGCAGCTTGACTTCGCGTACCGATATGCTATTGTACTAGTGTACTAGTACGACAGCACAGTGATACTAGTTCTTGAAAGGTAAATGACGATGACGCTCCCCCTGAACCGCGAAGTTTCCACGATTAAGACGACTGCCGACGCCCGCCCCTCGTTTCCGCTTCAACAGCAGCCGAACAGCCTGTTCCTCGGCTGGGGTCCGAAACTTTAAGAGGCCGCGATGCCCGCGGTCCTGACGGTCGACACCCGAAGCGGTGTGCCGATCTACCTACAAATCATCGAGCAGGTCAAGCGCTCGGTTGCCCTCGGTGTCCTCGCCCCCGGCGAGCAACTGCCGACCGTGAAGCAACTGGCGCTCGATCTGACAGTGAACCCGAACACGGTCGCCAGAGCATACCGCGAACTCGAACGTGACGAAGTCATCGAGACCGCGCCCGGCCGCGGCAGTTTCATCCGCGGCAACGGTACCGTGGATGCTGCCCGGAGCGCCGCCAGCGACGTGACCGCCCTCGCCATCGATCAAGCGGTGCGTGATGCGAAATCCGTCGGATTGCAGGCCGGCCAGGTACGCGCCCATTTCAACGCTGCACTAACGCGCTGGTTCCCGGAGGAAGCATGAGCATTACGATTGAGCATTTGACGAAGCGTTACGGTTCGTTCACCGCCGCCGACGATATCTCGATTCAGATCCCGGACGGCTCGGTGTTCGG